>CACOVB010000007.1 GCA_902630555.1 uncultured SAR116 cluster alpha proteobacterium | reverse complement strand
CCAATTTATTTGCTTCAATTACATAGGGATCATTAATTTGTCTTTTTATCCAATTTGTACTTGATAACTTGCGTTTATTAGATTTTCTGATTTTTTGTTTTTTACCTCTATTTGAGGGTGATAAATTTTTAACTAATTCACTCATCATCAAAGCATGTTTTTGTTCCCAGATGACATGCGGGACCTATTTGTTTCACAGTTAGTAAAATTGTATCATTATCACAATCTGATTTTATTTTTTTGAGATATTGATAATTTCCACTTGTTTCACCTTTAACCCATAATTTATTTCTTGATCTAGAAAAATAAGTTACATTTTTAGTCTCAATTGTTAACCTAATTGATTCTTTATTCATCCATGCCAACATTAAAACATCTTTAGTCTCTGAACATTGTGCAATTGCAGGAATTAAACCTGATGAGTTAAAATTTAAATTTTCAATATCAAAGTTCATTTTTGTCTCTAGTTTATTTTACTACCTTTTATTAACAATGATAGATCTTTTCCAATACCCATCATAGACGGAATTACAACTAAAACTAATATTGCTGTAATACCTAAACCAAATACAATAGTTGCAGCCATTGGAATTAAAAATTGTGCCTGTAGAGATTTTTCAAACATTAGAGCAGACAAACCTCCAATTGTTGTAAGCGATGTAAGCAAAACTGGTCTTAATCTATTTATAACTCCAGATATAACGGCTTGCTTAAATATCTCTAAATTAATAGTGTTTCCTTTTACTAATTCATCTAATCTTCTTTCTATTGTTGAAACTAAAATTATTGAGTTATTCACTACTATTCCAGCAAGAGCTAACAATGCGAACATAGAAAGTATTGACATAGTCAAATTTAAAAAATAGTGCCCAAAAACTGCACCTATAAATGATAGAGGAATCATAATCATAATGGTAAATGGCCTTAACCACGATTTAAAAACCCATGTCAAAACAATATAAATAATAATTAATCCAATTATTGACCCAATAAACATATCTGCAAATGTTTCTTTTTGCTCTAGGTCTCTTCCAGCAAAACGATAATTAAGATTATATTTTTTAGCTAACTCCACTAATCCATTTTCTAACAAAAAGTTTCTTGCTTGTGTTGTATTAACTATAGAAGAGTTTAAATCTCCTGAAATAGTGACTTCTCTAAATCCATCTTGACGAGATATTGAAGAAAAAGGAATTTTATTTTTTATTACTGCTATTTCGTTCAACATTACAACATTATTTTTAGGTCCAACTAACCTTACATTTTCTAAATTACCATTAATGACATCATCTTGATCTAATTTAACTCTTACAATAACCTCTTCATCTCCTCTAGGAAATGTTGAAACAATTTTTCCATTTATTGCTGTTCTAATTTGAGAACCAATTTCTGATATAGAAAATCCTAATGCTCTACCTCTGTTATTTAGTACAACTACTCTTTCTTGAACACCTACTTCAAAATTATCATTTACAGCACTTACACCAGGAATTGTATTTACAATTTTTAATAAATCACTTGATGCATTTTTTAAAGTTTCTAAATCATTTCCTTTTAACCTAACATCTACATCTCTTCCTGGAGGCCCACCACGTGGTGCTCTAATAATAAGTTTATTTAACCCAGAAACTTTCTCAACATTTTCTCTCCAAACTTTTATAAATTCATTTGTTCTAACTTTTCTTTTATCTGCAGTTATTAATTCAACTACCATTGAGCCCTTAAGATAACTTCCCTTTTTATTTACTCTTTGGTCCGTTTCAAATGAAGCTGATTTTCCAAAATTACTCATACTAAAATTGACTAATTTTGGATCATTTTTGAAATGTAATTTTGTAAGTTGAAGACCTTTTTCTAGACTGTCAATCATTTCATAAGTTTGTTTCTTTTTTGATCCAGGAGACATTTCAAAATTTGCAATAATTAAGTCAGATTCCGGTGTAGGAAAAAAACTAAACTGTACCCTGCTACTTTTCATCATCCCTATGGAAATAAAAAACATCCCAAAAACGGTTACCATTGTTAAATATCTATAGTCATAACAGTAAGTTATTATTTTTTTAAAAATACCATCTTGAAAATTTTTAAACTTATTATCAAACCAAATTCTAAATTTTCCAGGTGAATAGGCACCCTTATCAAAATGAGCTAAATGTGCTGGTAAAACCAAAAAACATTCAATCAAACTTGCAATTAGAACAGCACAAATAACCATAGGAATTGCAATAATTATTTGACCTATTATTCCTTTAATTAAAAATAAAGGCAGGAAAGCGCCTACAGTCGTTAACATAGCACAAATTACGGGAGCAGACATTCTAGTGGCTGCTACTATAGGTGCATCATTATAATTAAGATTTCTGTTTTCTCTTAAATAATTTGAATGTTCACCTACCACAATGGCATCATCAACTACTATACCTAAGGCCATTATTAATCCAAATAATGAAATCATATTTATTGACTGACCAGAAAAAAACATGACGCCAAATGTTGCTAAAAACGCAATTGGTATGCCTAATGCCACCCATATAGCAGTTTTCCAAGCAAGAAAGACAAATAAAACAATTAAAACAATTATTAATCCTGAAATCCCATTTTTAACTAATAAAGATATTCTTTCTTTAATTAAATTTGAGGCTGTATTGTAAGTCATTACCTCAATAAATTTTGATTTCTCTTTTTTAAATTTAATTAATTCTTTTTCAACAATTGCAGCTGTATTAAGGGCATCACTTGTTTTACTTCTACGAACTGAGATTTCTACAGCTGGATTTCCGTTTATATATTGTAATATACTTGAGTCATCATAAGTTTCCTTGATTTCTGCAATATCTTTTAAAATTATTTTTCCACCATCATTAAAACTTTTAATTTGCAAATTTTCAAAATGTTCTACTAACCTCTTATCACCTGAAGTTCTAATACGTAACGAACCATCTGCAAAACTTCCTCCTGGAATATCTTTGGATTGCACAGAAATCAGTTTTGAAATTTCATTTAAAGATAATTTAAATTTTGATACCTCACTTTGAGGAATCTCAATAAGTATCTCTTCATCTGGCAAACCAATTAAATCAACTTTATCAACTCCAGCATTTAACAAATTTTCTTTAAATATTTTTGCTTCTTTTCTGAGTTGAGATAAATCAATACTACCTGATAAAACTATTCTAGTAACAGTGTCGTAAAACTCTGCTTTAGTAATTTTAGGTTTTTTTGTGTCATCAGGAAAATCAATTCTTGAAATTGCATTTTCTACATCAGACATTGCTTTTTGCATATCTGTTCTAAAGTTAAATTCTATTATTGAATAACCAAGCCCTTCTACTGATTTAGATATTACCTTTTTAACGCCAGATATTGGACGTAAGTCAGGTTCTAATAGTTGAACAATATTGTTATCAACTTCTTCTGCAGTTGCTCCAGGCCATTCTATAGAAACAGATATTGTTTCAACATCAAAATTTGGGAAAAATTGTCTATTTAATTTATTTATTGATAAAAAACCAGCCAGTAACATCAAAAACATAATAATGTTTGCTGCAGTTTTATGTTTTACAAAAAAAGCTAAAATTGAAGATTGAGGAAATTTAATCAAGTTTTACTCGTTAAAAATTAATTTAGTTTTATTTTAGTTCCTTCAATATTTGAAGAAAATCTATTCAAGATGATATCTACTCCACCCAAATTATCATTTTTTAATAAATAATATCCCGTATTAGAATGAAGAACATTTACTTGTATTTTTTTTGCTCTTCCGTTTTTAATTACAAATATATATTTTTTATTAAACAGAGCCGTCTCAGGAATTTTTATAACTGATTCAAATCTTTCTAATGGGTATATAATTTTGACAAAGCTATCAAGTGGAATCAATTCATTAGTATTATCATTAAATTTTGCAAAAATTTTTCCTCCTCCACTGTCATCATTAATTATACCTTGAAATCTAGTTATTATTGCATTTTTTTTGATTAATTTTTCACTACCTGTTTCCCATAGGACCTCAATTTTTTTCCCAATTAATTTTTCTGAACTAGAGAAAATTTTTGCAGGGACAATAAATTCAATTTCAACATGATCTAGAGATCTAAAAGTTCCCAACATTGAATTGCTTGAAACAAGCAAACCCTCATGAGCATTTACATCTGATATTATTCCATTGCTTTTTGCAATTAATGTTGCGTCCTTCAAATCTTTTTCTGCTAACCCAAGATTTATTTTTGAATTATTTAACATTTGTAGACTCTGTGAATATTTTATTAACTCTTCGTCGTAAACAGATGGACTAATAACTTTTTTTTCAAGCATTATTTTATTTCTATCCAGTTGTTTTTTTCTTAAATCAATTTGTTTTGTCAACTCCTTAATATCTGTTTGAAGTCTCTGAACAATTAAGACAAATTTTTCTTCATCTAATTTACCTAAAACCTCACCTTTTTTTACCTTTCCACCATTTACAAATTTTTCTGATAAATAAGAAATTGTTCCAGACACTCCAAAACTGAGGTTTCCTGTCCTTTGAGTTTTTACTCGTCCAAAAGCTGAAAGAAAAGGTTCATGATCTTCAACTTTTGCCACTAATGAATTAACAGTTATTTCATTTTCTTTTTGAACTTTTAATTTAGGTACTGGTTTTGTCATTTGCAGATAAAAATTTATTAAGAAAATAATTATTACAACAACAACTATAATTATTATTTTGAAACTATTTTTTTTAAGCCAATTAAACATTAATAAAGTCCTAATTTGTTAAGTTCATTGTTAAATTCATCATTAAATCCGTCATCTGTGATATCAGGTGGAACGTCTTCATTTTCATAATATCTCCAACCTTGAAATGGTTTCATAGGTGTGGGTCTAACTTTAATTATTTTATTTTCAAGTAAAATGCCAGCAAACAATTTATTATCATCTCCAACTATTTGTTTAATATTTAAAATTTTTTGCCTTACTAAAACTCTTCTATTAATAACCCAAAACAAAGAACCTCCATTGCACAATTCTTCCAATCTTTTTGGTTTATTCCTTGTAATGTGAATAAGTTCACCATTTTTTTCTATATTATACTTTAATCTTACTTCAAGATCTTCTATTGATCTAATGCCAACGGCCAATTTTTTTAGATTCACTGTACTCATTTTGTATTTCACTATTAATATATAATCAATTTACAAAATTACCCAAGCAGCAAGACCTAAAAATGTAAAAAAACCTATCACATCTGTTGCAGTAGTAAGCAAAATTGTACTTGAAATTGCAGGATCAATTTTAAACTTATTTAAAGAAAGAGGGATCAATGTCCCTAATATACCTGCTAACAAAAGATTTACGACCATAGATACAGACATAATTATTGCAATTTGAAAGTCATTAAACCAAAGATAAGCTAAAACAGACGAAAATATTGCAAAAAGAACACCATTAAACATTCCAACCCATGACTCTCTTAGTACAAATTTTTGTAAATTAATGTAACTTAGCTGCCTAGTAGCTAAAGCTCTCACTGCCACTGTTACAGTTTGGGTTCCAGCATTACCTCCCATTGAAGCTACAATTGGCATTAATACAGCTAATGCCACAATTTTTTCTATTTCTTCCTGAAATAAACCAATAACCATAGAAGCTATTATTGCTGTCACTAAATTTACTGATAACCATGAAAACCTATCTTTTAATGTTTTAAATATAGATGTGCGTATAGAACCATCACTAACTCCACCTAACCCAAAAAAATCTTCTTCTGCTTCTTCTTTGATAACGTCAACAATATCATCAAATATTATTACACCAATTATTCTATCTGCTTTATCTGTGACAGCCAAATCAACAAGAGCATATTGCTGAAACAATAAAGCTATTTCTTCTTGATCTCTTTCAACATCGACCGATTGAAAATTGTTACTCATTATATCTTTTAATCTAATAGACCTTTTATTTGAAAGAAGTTTACTAAGAGATAATACGCCTAATAATCTTTGTCCTGGATCGATTATAAATATTGAATAAAAATTTTCATCTTCGACGAATTCTTTATTCCTCATATGATCTATTGTTTGCCCAACAGTCCAATAATCAGGAAAAGATAAAAACTCTCTTTGCATCAAACGTCCAGCAGAATTTTCTGGATATGTAAATGCTTCTTCAACAAGAATTCTGTCAGCTTTTGGTAATTTCTTGATGATTGTGTCTCTTTGATCTTCTTGAAGATTTTCTAAAATTTCGACTTCATCATCAGTATTTAATTCTGGTAGAGCCTTAGCAATTGCATTAGTCCCTATTCCTTTAATCACGTCCTCTTGAACTGTTTCTTCAAGATAAACTAAAGTTTCAGGATCAAGTCTCTTTGATAATAATCTTAAACAATTATCAAGTTGATCTTTTGAGAGCCTTTCCAACATATCTGCTTGATCAGCTGGATGTAACAAATCAAAAAGAAAAAGAAGTCTTTTTTTATGATTATTTTTAATACAGAATTTTATTTCTGTTTCTACTTCAGAGGTTAGTCCAAAAAGATTATTAATACTATCTTCTTTAGTTGAATCTATTATTGAAACATCATTTTTGTTTTGAATAGACATAACTCTCCTAAAAAAGATTTAGATCATATTTACAATTTCATGTTTTTAACTCTAAAAATTGTTAAAAAAAAGACAATCAGAATTTAAATATTTAATTCTTTAAATACTTTTCTAGCTATTCTCATTGAATCAATACCTGCAGGAGCACCACAATAAACAGTTACTTGCAGAAAAATATCTTTTATTTGCTCTTTAGTCAGTCCATTATTTAAAGCACCTTTAATATGTAATTCTAACTCATGTGGTCTATTTAAAGCTGAAATCATTCCTAAATTAATCATTGATCTTTCTTTATCTGACAATGCTTCCTTATTCCAAACTTCACCCCATGCATATTCAGTAATTAGTTTTTGCAGGTCTGCTCCAAATTCGTCAGCTGTAGCAAGAGCCTTATCAACATATTCATCACCAAGAACTTTTCTTCTTTTGCTAAGGCCTTTATTAAACATTTCACTATTCATAATTTTCTCCTAAAAATATCCTTTTATAAATAAATTTATACCACATAAGAATAAGGCTATGTGCGTAACATGATAAAATATTTTATCTGATAACTTTGAATTTAACCATTTACCAAAAAATATTCCAATAGGAATTATAGGAATTAACAAAATAGTTATAGCAATTGTCTTCATTGTAAATATATCTAATTCCCAAAAAAATGGGATTTTAGTAAAATTCACAAAAAAGAAATAAAAACTCATTATACTTACAAAATTCTCTCTCTTTAATTTTAAAGGTAGTAAAAAAATATGAGCAGGTATTGCGCCTGATAACGCAATAAAACTTGAAAAACCTGATAATGAAGACCAAGCAACACCTTTCTTATAATTAACTTTCACTTTTGTTTTATAAGTGACTTTTTTTTTATATAAATTTTTAAAATATCTTAATGATGTAATTATGGCTAATGATGCAATTATGAATAAGATAGTTTGATCATCTAAATATTTAAAAAAATACCACCCAGCGATTTGTCCAATGAACCCTCCAAGGCACATTATTAAAATAATTTTATAAATTGGAAATCTTCGCCAAACGTAAATTACCCATAGATCCATTAAAACAATTAAAGGTAAAAATACTGCTAAAACTATTTTTGCAGGAAGTATAAACAACATTATAGGAACGCCCAATCCTCCTAAGCCTCCTCCAAACCCAGACTTAGATATAGCTACAACTGAGACAGATAAAAATGCGGTCAAATAAAATAAGACTGAATAATCAAAGTTAGAATAAGTTGTAAATAAATTTTCTAAAAAAAATTCCATCATAAAAATTTATTTATATTTAATTTATTTTATTTATTCTATATAAAAAAGTATGACCATAAGACCAATTAAGCAAACTTCAATTTCTCAACCAACACTTGAGGGCGCAGGAGTTAAACTGAATAGAGTATTTGGATTTGGAGATACATCACTATCAGATCCTTTTTTACTGCTAGATGATTTTAGAAATAATAAAAAAGAAGATTATATAAATGGATTTCCGTGGCATCCCCATAGAGGAATAGAGACAATAACATATATTTTAAAAGGTAATGTTGAACACGGCGATAGTCTAGGAAATGTCGGAACTTTAAAAACTGGAGACGTTCAGTGGATGACTGCTGGCTCCGGTATTCTTCATCAAGAAATGCCAAAAGGAAACGAAAAAGGTGAAATGCATGGGTTTCAATTATGGGCTAATCTTCCATCTTCATTAAAGATGACATCACCAAATTACCAAGACATACCCTCTAATGAAATTAAGGAAATTCATGATGATGATGGTTCAATAATTAGAATTATAATTGGAAATTACAGAGGATATTCTGGCCCTGTAAAAGGAATATCATCTGACCCAATTTATTTAGATATTTTTATTCCAGCTAATAAAATTAAAACCATTCCTATTGAAGTTAATAAAAATGTACTTGCTTATATCTTTGAGGGTTCGGCAAATTTTGAATATGCATCAAAACCCCAAGGAGTAATGGTTGAAAAAATGATTAATGGACAGGAAGTTAAAATACAGGATATGACGGGAAACAGAACTTTGATTAATTTTGATAGAGGCGATGAGATTAAAATTAAAACCTCAAGTGATGGTGTACGTTTCCTTCTTATTGGAGGTACACCTATACAAGAGCCAGTTGCTTGGCACGGACCAATTGTTATGAATACAAATGAAGAATTAATGCAGGCAATGAAAGAACTTAACAATGGGACTTTTATTAAAAAATAATTAGGAGAATGACATGAAAGTTAGCGTGATAGGCACTGGTGCAATGGGATCTATTTATGGATCCTTTTTTGCTAAAAATAATTTTGATGTCTTATGTTATGATGTTTGGGATGAACATGTTGATGCCATAAACAATAAAGGTTTAAGAGTTTCTGGTATAAGTGGAGATCATACTGAAAAAAAAATTAGAGCAACAACCAATTTTAATGAACTCAAGGACAGAGACCTTTATATTATTGCTACAAAAGGTGATGCAGTTGGATCAGTAGCCTCAAAACTTGCTGACTTTGATTTAAGTAATGCTTTTGTTTTGACAATACAAAATGGCTTAGGTGCAGCTGAAAGAATAGAAAAATTCATGCCAACTGAAAATGTTCTCTTAGGAGTTGCTCAGGGTTTTGGCGCATCAATCAAAGCTCCTGGCCATGCTCATCATAACGGAATGAGCATGATTAGAATAGGCGAAATAAACGGTGGTTTAACCGATAGATTGACAACAATAGTTAATGCCTGGGAAGAAGCGGGTTTTACTTCTAAAGGATTTGAAGATATTCAACAATTAATTTGGGAAAAATTTATTTGTAATGTAGCTTATAGTGGACCTTGTTCTGTTTTTAAAAAAACCATTGGTGAAATTTTAAATGATAAAGACATGACAGAAGTATCAATTCAATGTGCACTTGAAGCAAGAAAATTAGGTGATCTTAAAAAAATTAATTTTTCATTTGATAATACTGAAAAATATATTATCGATTTTGGAAATAAAATGCCTTTATCTAAACCTTCAATGCTTCAAGATGTTGAAGCAAAAAGAAAATGCGAACTTAGCTCCATCAATGGAATGGTTGTAACTTTAGGAAAAGAGTTAAATGTTAAAACACCTTACAATTCAGTTGTTAGTAACATCATTTCAGCAAGAGAAAAAGAATATTTACAGTAAAAAATACTATGGATAAAATCGAGCTAATTGGTAAGCCGAATTACAAAAAGTTAACTGAAGACTATAATTTTTTTAGGCTTTTTAAAAAAATTGAAAAAAAATTTGATACTTGTTTTCTCTTTGAATCGCTTGGGGAAGAAAGTTATATTTCAAGATATCATATTTTAGGATTTGACCCTAAATACATAATTTATCCAACTCATGACAATCTAATTATAGAAAATAAAAATGGTAAGATTGATAAAATACACTGTAAAAACCCTTATTACAAAATTAGAGACGTAATCCCAAGTAATATTATTTCGAAAAAATATGCTGGAGGATTAATCGGTTACTTAGGTTATGATTGCGTTAATTATTTTGAACCAAGTTTAAATATAAAAAATAATGATGACTTCGAATCATTTAAATTTGGAGTTTTTTTAGATGGCCTTGTATATGATCAAGTTACAGGTGAGATATTTTATTATTATTATGATGAAGACAGATTTGATCTGATTGAAAAAATTTTAAATGAAAAATTTGAAGATAATTCTAAATTGTCTTGTAGCTTTCTAAACAACTCAATGACACATGATGAACATAAGCAACATGTACAACAAGTTAAAGAAAAAATTATTGATGGCTATATATTTCAATGTGAAGTTGGATTTAAAAGTTTTTATGAAGTGAATGGAGACACTACTAAAATTTATGAAAAACTTAGAATTGTTAATCCATCTCCACATATGTATTATCTGAAATTTAAAGATCAAAAAATTATTGGTGCTTCTCCTGAACTTTTATTTAGATTAAAAAATGGTGAAATGGAAACCTATCCATTAGCGGGAACAACAAAAAGAGGGATGAATTCTCGAGAGGATACCCAGCTTGCACGTGAATTACTCAATGACCCTAAAGAGATTGCAGAGCATAACATGCTTGTTGATCTCCATAGAAATGATATTGGAAAAGTTGCTAAGTTTGGAACTGTAAAAGTTAGAAATTTAATGGATATAAAACGTTATTCTCATGTTCAACATATATCTTCTGAAATTGTTGGAATTATTGATGATAAAAATGATATGTTTTCTGCATTAGCATCAAATTTTCCAGCTGGAACTTTAACTGGTGCACCAAAAATTGAAGCCATGAAGATCATCAATGAAATTGAAACTTCTGGTCGAGGTCCATACGGAGGTGCCATTGGTCAATTTGGATTCAATGGTGATTGTACTTTTGCAATTCCTATAAGATCAATTTTCATTAAAGGCAAAAATGGTTTTATTCAAACATGTGGTGGTATAGTCCATGACTCTATTCCTGAAAATGAACTACTTGAAATTGAAAGAAAACTTGCTGCAATGAAATCAGTTCTAGAAAGTTTTTAACATGAAAGTATTGATAATTGATAATTATGATTCATTCACTTTTAATCTTTATCAACTCACTGGTGAAGTTTTGTATGAAGAATTTTCTAATGAGATAAACGACATTATTGTAAAAAGAAATGATGAAGTTAGTTTGTCTGAAATTAAAAAAAATAATTTCGATAAAATAATTATTTCACCAGGCCCTGGATCACCAGTTGATGATAGTTATTTTGGAATTTGTAGAGAAGTAATAAAAGAACTTGGAAATGAAAATACTCCTATTTTAGGGATATGTCTTGGAATGCAAGGAATAGTTCATGTTTTAGGAGGTGAAATTATACATGCTAAATCTCCGATGCATGGAAAATCTTCTTTTCTAATTCACAATGAAGAAGGAATACATGCTGAAATTCCTCAAAGAATTGAAATCATGAGATATCATTCATTAATTGTTGATTATTTAAAACTACCCAAAAGTTTAAAAATTACTGCTTTTTGTAAAAATGAAGACAGTTACTTCACATTAAAAGATTTTAACCCAAATGAAGATGAAATCATGGCAGTTGAACATGAGAGTAAACCAATTTTTGGAATTCAGTATCATCCAGAGTCTTTTGCAACAGAAGGTGGAAAAAAAATAATTTTAAATTTTCTAAAATTAACTTAAAATTTCAATATGAAAACCAAATCAATAAGAATATGTGAACAGGGTTCATATGATGTTTTAAAAGTTGAAGAAACAAACATACCAATCCTAAAATCAAATGAAGTATTAATCAAACATCATTACTTAGGTTTGAATTATATAGATATAAATCAAAGAAATGGCTCTTATAAAATCAAAGAGTTACCAACCAATGTTGGTATGGAAGCATCAGGTATAATTGAAGAAGTGGGAAAGGATGTTAAAAGATTTAAAGTTGGTGATAAAATTACACATTGTATGAATTTAGGTTCATTTACTGAATATTTTGTTCTTAATGAAAATCGTCTGGTTAAACTTAAAAACAACATTGATTTAAAACTTGCTGCTGCATCAACATTACAAGGTTTGACTGCTCAATATTTAACTCAAAAATCATGGGAAGTAAAAAATCAAGATTTTGTTCTTATTCATGCCGCCTCTGGAGGAGTAGGACAAATTTTAACGCAATGGTCTAAAATTATAGGAGCAACTGTTATAGGAACAGTTGGCAATGATTATAAAGCTTCAATTGCAAAAAATAATGGTTGTGATTTTGTGATAAATTATTCAAATGAAAACTTTGAGAGTAAAGTAAAGGAATATACTAACAACTATGGTGCTGATGTAATTTATGATGCTGTAGGAAAAGATACTTTTGAAAAAGGATTAAATTGCCTTGCAAAGCGTGGACGAATAGTCAGTTATGGAATATCCTCTGGTAAAATTGATCCAATAGATATCAATAAGTTAAGACCATTATCTGCGTCAATTGCTACTGGAGGTCTTCTTGAATATACAAAAAATATAGATGAATATCAAAAAAATGCTGATGATTTATTTAATCTTGTTCATGAATCAAAAATTAAAATTCAAATACATAAAGAATATAACTTTGATGAAATTCAAAAAGCGCATATTGAACTTGAACAAAGAAAAAGTGTCGGTAAAATTATTATCAATTTGAAATAGTGAATTAATGTTAAAACTTGGAATTTTCATGATGCCAATACATCCAGCTAATAAAAATTTAGTTGATTGTTTGGAAGAAGATAGAAATCTAGTAATAAAAGCAGATAAGTTAAATTATTCTGAAGCTTGGATGGGAGAACATTACAGCTCCTCAGGTGAACCAGTGCCATCACCATTTATATTTAATGCAAGTTTAATTTCAGAAACAAAACAAATTAAGTTTGGAACAGGTGTTATTTCACTTCCTCAACAACATCCAGCTATTGTAGCTGGACATGCAGCTTTATTTGATAATCTATCAAAAGGAAGATTTTTGTTTGGTGTAGGAGCAGGTGGATTAGTAAGTGACTGGGAGCTTTTTGATAATCTTGATGGAAAAACAAGGGCTCTTACAATGCTAGACAGCATTGATGCAATTTTAAGTATATGGAACAGTAATGAAGCACTCAATTATAAGAGTGATTTTATAAACTTTAAAGTTGAAAATAACTATATTCCAGAACTTGGAATTGGAACATTTATAAAACCATTTCAAAAACCTCATCCACCTATCGCAGTTTCTCTAAAAAATGCAAATTCGATGACAGCTAAATTTGCTGGTAAAAAGGAGTGGATTCCTATTTCTGGAAATTTTGTTCCTGCTGAAGATATTGCAACTCACTGGCCAACATATCTTGAAGGTTCTAGAGAAAGTGGAAAAAAAGGTGATTATGATTCATGGAGAGTTGGAAGAAGTGTTCTTATCACTGAAACATCACAACAAGCTAATGAAATCTTAAATGACCCTGAAGGTATTTTTACAGACTATTTTTTATACCTAAATACTGTAGGAAAACTTGCTTCAGGAATTTCAAAAAAAGAAATCAACATTGAAGAAGAAAAACAAGCGTCAATTCTAAAGGCAAAGGATTTGATAATTATTGGCACTGAAAAAGAAGTTTTGGACAAACTTATAAACTTTATTGATATTGTCGGACCTTTTGGAACCTTACTTCTTACCGGTCATGATCATTATGGTTGGAAAGAATTATGGTCTAATACATTAGTGCAAATGTCTGAAAATATTAGGCCTAAATTAGATAACTACATTAAAAATTTAAAAACTCTCCCAGCGGCTGAATAATTTTATTTTGGCATAATTTCTTGAAATGGAAACTTGTAGGTTTTTAAAGTAAACTCATTATTTCTAGAACGCTTATCTCTATCACCTTCTTTTTTTGGAATTACTTCACCCATTTGAGGAATACCAAATTGTTCTTGATTTCTTCTTGCCTGATCTAAACTATCTTCATTTTCTTCAGTCCATGGAAATTTGTATAATCTATTTTCTTTATTTTGAAGTGCCCATAATATAATCCATCTTTCACCTTTTTCGTAAATTACACTATGATACTGGTATACGAATTTTGAAGGAGGTCTCTCATAAAGTGGCTTTCCAATAAATTCATAATTTGTTATGAAACTTATATATATTGATAAAAATATAGTTGGAACAGTCACAAAATATTGCCATCTTTTTTTAATGAAAAAAGGTAAACAACAAATAGCTCCAGCAAAAGCCCATATTAACATTAGCTGACCGCCACTAATTGAAAAATCTAACAATTAGGCACCCTCTTTCCTAATAATTTCATCTTTAATTATCAATTCTTCGGTTGGTTTAACATGAACACTTTGATTATAATCTATTCTAAATGTCATTGCAGGCAATTCTTGTCCCTCTTGACTGAAAAAAAGTTTTTTGTGGAATTCTTCTCTATAAGGATTAATTTTTATAAGCTTTACGGATGCATGAATTAAGGGTGCAGGATTTTTTCTAGCATTGTAAAAGTGAACTGTAACAAGGTATGATCTAGGATCATTAGTCCTAATAGCAACAGTTTCTCTATTTTCTTTTAAATAAACTAATTTACCATCAGCATCATAATAAGTGTCATTAATCGTACCCAAATCATCTCTCTCTAGATGAATTAAAGCATCATCTGGTCGTCTAAAACTAACAACATGTCCTAAATTGTCTTTTACCCACAAATCTAAATCGTAAGGTTTCTCACCATCCCATTCTAATATTATAAAGTATTCTGCTTTAGGTTTAATTGTTTCTTTTTTTGCTACTGGATTTATTAACATGAAAGCCAACATGAACAAAAAAACAAATCCTATAAGAAGATTAAATAATAAATCTATAAATCCAAAAGATGATCTATATCTAGGGTCATTCATGGTTATTATTCTCTAATATGACCATTTGAATTTTTGTTAATACACTTGATACAAGACCAACAAGAGTAGTACACAAAGCGGTACTCATTCCTAAAGACATATCTGTAATCACTTCTTGAACATTCTCAACATTTTTAACATCAAGATTATCAAAAGCTGAACTTAACATTAAAAGAAAACCAGCAACGGTTCCAATCAAACCCAAAGTAACCATGGTTTCAGAAGAAAACCAAACATAATTAGATAGAACATTTCTATTAGATAGGTTTTTGTAGCTTAAAACACCTACAGTTAAAGTAGATCCGATAAATACAATTATTATTAAAAAACTTATTTTTGTTTGATCTGCATCATAAAGTGCTTCAAACCAGTTAAAAGTATATATAAAAAAGGATGCAAAACTAATAGTAACAACTTGTATCCACCACAATAAAAATGGTTTTGTTATTTTCATTAATTTCTCCTTATTATAACAATAATTACAACATTTAATTGAACTATTAAACAAGCGTTAAATAATTTTAAAATGAATATGTTAAGTTTTGATTAATTTTTTCCCAAATATTATTATTTCTAAAATATTAATAATATATTGAATATTCGTTAACAGTTTCCAAAATAGAAATAATTATTTTCTATTATTGTGTATTCTCTTTTAGATACGAAACAATTATATATTAAATATATTCAAAAGGAACAAACAATGACTAACAATAAATTTATTAATACTTTAACTTCTATTTTCGAAAAAATTGCGATTAATAGAACAAGACAAGCTTTAGCATTCTTATCAGACAATGAGCTTGAAGCAATGGGAATAACTAGAACTTCTTTAGATACAGGTGATTTCTACAATTACAAAGAAGTAGCAAATTTCCCAACTAAGAAGATAAGTAGAATTAAATCTACAAAAGCTAAAGCTGCTTAACTACAAAATTTTTTTCTAGATATATATTCCTCCTCCTCTTCTTATCTAGATTAAATACAAAAAGGGTGAATAATTTCACCCTTTTTTATTGCATTGAACACAAATAAATATAATTTTATTTAATGAATTCTATTATCAAATTGTTTGAAGTTTCATCAAATAGATCAAAAGGTTTCTTTTTAATAATAGCCACATACTTTATTTTTTCAATTATGGAACTTATAGCTAAAGACTTAGGTCAACGTTATGATCCTCTTTTTATTGTATTCACAAGATATATATCTCAGTTAATTTTTTTAATATTATTATTTAATAAAGATTTAAGTAAATTTTTAAAATCAGACATGCCTAAATTACAACTAGGCAGAGGTGCTCTTTTAATGCTAACAACATGTTGTATGTTTGCTGGATTAGCAACTCTTCCTTTTGCAGATCACATAGCAATTTATATGATAGGACCAATATTGACTATGATCCTAGCAATTATTTTTTTAAAAGAAAAAGTTTCAAACAAACAAATATTTCTGATTATTATAGGTTTAGTTGGAGCTATAGTTATTGCAAATCCTGGTTCTAAAATTTTTAATCTATATATAATTTTTCCTTTTTTAGCAGCATTATTTTTTGCATTATTTACAATTTCAACAAAATACTTAAATAAAAATGATAAGTCATCCACTACTTTAATTTATACAGCAATTTCAGGATCTTTTTTAGCAATCCCTTTTGGGATTTATTTTTTTGAAATCCCTTCTTTTTTTGATCTTTGTTTAATGATACTTATGGGAATCTTAGTTACTTTAGGACATTTTTTCTTTATTAAATCATTGACATATATTAACGCCTCAGTTGCTTCACCATTTGTAAAT
The DNA here is from genome assembly GCA_902630555.1 of uncultured SAR116 cluster alpha proteobacterium. Taxonomy (GTDB): domain Bacteria; phylum Pseudomonadota; class Alphaproteobacteria; order Puniceispirillales; family Marisalimonadaceae; genus TMED54. Next base: position 18,043 of record CACOVB010000007.1, on the reverse strand, counting down.
ATAACCCTTATACTAGCTGCATTTTGGGGATATGTAATTTATAATGAAGTTCCAGAAAACTCAACAATTCTAGGATCTATACTAATAGTTGTTTCAGGATATTATCTTACAAAGTTAAAAAATATATCTAATTAATTATTTAATCCTGCATTAAATTTAAAACCAACATCTTCAAATTTTTTTGATAAATTTGTTTCAATTTTTTCCATTTGATCTTTTGCAACTTTTGTAAAAGCTATATCATTCATATCGTGAATTCCACCAGAAATTATGACTTGAAGCAATCCTTCTTCATCTGAAATATTTTTAAAAGATCTACAAACGCCTGGAGGAATTGAAATTGTGTCTAATTTATTTAATATAATTTCTTCTGACCCATCGTCATTCCAAGCAATTAAAAATTTACCTTTTAAAACTGTAAAAGTTTCAAAAGTAGCCTGATGATTATGTAAACCTGGCCCTTGATTAGGTGGACATTTTGCAATCGTCATTGTAATCCCAGCAGCTCCTGTTATTGGAGCATTTTTATTAATTGGTGTATTGTGTGAATTATTCTCTAAGCCAATTATTGAAAGTAATTCTCTGGCATAAACAATATCTTTGCCTTCTTGAGGAATACTATTATCGAGTTGGATCGGCAAAGGCTTTAAGTCCTTAAAAACAGATACTCTTTTTAACATTTCTTCTTTTGAAATTTTAAGTGTCTTCATAAATTTACCTCCTAAAAAAATGTTCAAACCATTTTATAATTTCTTTTGGATTTTCTTCTTGAATGTAATGCCCTCCATTTATACTACTTCCAACAACTTTATTAGTACAATATTTTCTCCAAGTTTCTAAAACATTGCCATCAGAAACTTCTGTATGACTTTTCTTGCCCCACAAAACTAACAAAGGACAATCAACGTGGTTATTATTTTCAAAATCCTTATTCTCCATATCTAAATCACAAGTTGGTGAAGCTCTATAATCCTCACATGAAGCACATATAGTTTTCCAGTTAAAACATCTCACATATTCCTTAAATGTTTTTTTACAGAAATCTAAACCAACCCCTGGCTTTGATAGTTTTTTCTTCATAAAATAGGATGGTGAAACACTGCTCATTAACTTTTCAGGAAAATCATAAGGTTGCAACATAAAAACCCAGTGCCAATAAGCCATTGACCAATCTTTATTTACATGTCTCCATAAATGTCGATTTGGCAATATATCAATGACTGCAGCTTTAGTTATATTATTTTTATAATCTAAACATAATCTATGAGTTACCCGGGCGCCTCTATCATGACCAGCCACGTAGAATTTATCGAACCCTAGTTTTTCCATGATAAATTTAAAGTCATCACCCATAGCTCTAAAAGAATAATTAATATGGTTTTCTCCACCTGCTTTTGGGCCTTCACTGTCGCCATAACCACGAATATCCACAGCTACAATATAAAAATTTTTTATAAGATATGGTAAAATCTTGTGCCATGTTAGTTGGCACATTGGGTTACCATGAATAAGTAATAAAGGTGGACCATTCCCACCATGGCTTGTAAAAATTTTTGACTTGCCAAAACCTCTATCGGGAACATTTATAAACTCAGACTTCAATTTTGGGTGTAGTTTCATTATTTAGTTGCATCTCCAGATTCAACTAAAATCAAATCAACTAATCCAGATCCATTTTTTCTAAACGATGAAGCTTTCTGATATTCTTTTGATGACCAACATCTTTTCCCATCCTCAAGCGAAGGGAATTCTATAATCACAAATCTATGGAATTGATCGGTACCTTCTAGAACTTTAAAGTTACCACCACGGGCTAAGATTTTACCGTTATATTTTTCAATTATATCAGGAACTAAATCTGTATATTTTTTATAATTAACTTTGTTTATAATTTTAGATCTAGCTACCCAATAGGCCTTCATACTTGAGTTTTAAGCCTTGCTTAACTTTACAGCTGATATTTTACCATTTTCACCAGTTTCAAGCTCATAAGTCAATTTGTCACCTTCATCTAAATTAAATAATCCAGCTTCCTTAACTGCTGAAATATGAACAAATACATCTTTTTCATTTTCAGTTTCAGGTTCTATAAAACCATAACCTTTTTTTTTGTTAAACCATTTTACTGTACCGTTAGGCATAAAAACTCCTTTATATGTTTATGCTAAACTTAAGACTAGTTTGAACAAAAATTTGAGCAAGTTAGTCTCATAGAGATATCCTCTATTTAATTTAGTATATATTTAAAATATAAAATTAAATTTAAATATGCAATTTTTTTTATATGTTTTTATGCTCTTAAACAACTTTTAATTTTCAAAACATCTGGAAACATTTTTTTTAACCTATACTGTGCCTCTTTATTTGATAAAGATGGTACAAATGCAACGCCACTAGAATGTTCTATTTCAAAACTTATGTCAGAATTATCTTCACCTCTTACCAAGGAACACAATTCTGGAAGATTGAACTCTAACTTCCATAGAGGAACTTTTCTTGGATAACCTAGGTATCTGGTTGTATTAGAAGAATCAATTGATAGTTTTTCAACAGTATTAATTTTTATAATTTCCATATAATAAGCAATAATATATAAATAATTAGTATATAATTAATTTTTGAGGATACAATGCTTTTAGATATTAGAACTTATAGATGCAAACCAGGAACTATAAAAAAACATTTAGAACTTTATGAAAAGTTGGGAAAAAAGCCACAATCGAGAAATCTAGGACAACCCCTATTATTTGCAGTATGTGAAACAGGTGATCCTAATGAGTATACTCATATTTGGATTTATGAAAATGCCGATGATAGAGAAAAGAAGAGAGCGAAAATGTGGTTAGATCCAGATTGGATTAATTATACACAAGAAAGTGCTAAGTTAGGAGCATTAGAGTCTCAAAAAAACAAGCTAGTAAAAACTGTTGATTTTTATGATTTTAAAAACCCTAATAACTGATTAAGCTGGTTTTGCAGATCTGTCGAGGTAATCATCTCTTCTACTTAAGAAAAAAGAATAACTATCTGGCAAAAAATCTTTAGAGTTAGATAGCCCAAACTTCGTAGCTGCTTTATAAACCCATTGCGTGTCAGCAAGAAGTTCTCGTCCTATTGCTATTAAATCAGCTCGACCATTAGTTATTATGTTTTCAGCTTGATCTGGTTCGATTATTGCTCCAACTGCCATGGTATTTATATTAGCTTCTTTTTTAATTCTTTCTGAATAAGGCACTTGAAAGCCTGGAATAATTTTAGATTTTGTTAAAACAGGTGAGCCTCCTATACCCCCTGAAGAACAGTCAATAATATCAACACCGGCTTTTTTAAGTTCTCTTGCGTAAGATATATTTTCTTCAAACTTTGTTCCATTTTCAGCACCATCAACAGAGGATATTCTAAAAAATAATGGAATATCATCAGGTAAAATTGACTTTATTAATTTTACAACCTCTAATCCAAAACGCATTCTATTTTCCAGGCTTCCTCCATAGTTATCAGTTCTTTTATTTGATAATGGAGAAAAAAATGAATGTAATAAATATCCATGCGCACCATGAATTTCTATCATGTCAAAGCCAGCTTTAATAGATCTTATAGCTGCATTTTTAAAATCTTCTTTAACTCTGTTGATATCGTCTAAACTCATTTCCAAAGGTGTTGGAGTGTCAGCATTTACTGCAATAGCACTAGGTCCAATTGTCTGCCATTTACTTTCATTACCATAATTTGTTTCAATTGGTTTAGCTCCATCCCATGGTCTTAAAAAACTTGCTTTTCTCCCTGCATGAGCCAATTGTATTCCACTTCTACAATTATATTCTCTAAAAATTTTAGTTATTTTTTTTAATCCTTCAATATGGTCATCATTCCATATACCTGTACAACCATAACCTATTCTACCTTCAGGTGAGACTGCTGTTGCTTCAATAAACGCGCCTCCCAAACCAGAGAAAGCAAATCTAGAATAATGTTGTAAATGCCATTCATCTATAAAACCATTATTTGCTTTATACTGACACATTGGTGATAAAATAATTCTATTTCTAAAAATTTTATTATTTAGACTAAAATCTGAAAATAAATTCGATTCTATCATATATTTAACCCTTATTTTTTAAATTATTTAAACGGTCCTCAGCACCTTTTATTAAAAAAGATAAATCTGATCCAGATAATATAAACTTCATTCCTAAATCGATGTATTCATGCATTAAAGTCTCATCATAAACACCACCCATTCCTGGTAGAATATTATTATTATTACAAGCTTGAATAACTTTTTTATACGCTTCTTTAACGTCATTATGATTAAACTCACCAGGGATTCCCATTTCCATGCAAAGATCATTTGTTCCCACCAGTAATACATCAATTCCAGGAACAGATGCAATTTCTTCCACATTATGTATTGCTTTAGGTGTCTCTAACATTACTACAATAATTATATCGTCGTTGATTATTTTGGAAACTTCACCAACAGGATATTTTTTAAAATCTAACTGAGGCAGCAATCCTGTCATTGATCTATGACCTTTTGGAGGGAAAAGGCAATTAGAGACTAGACGTTCTGCTGTTTCTTTGTCGTCTACATGAGGAAAAACTATACCTTGTGAACCACAATCTAAGACTCTTGTTGCATGATGATGAGCAAAATCAGGCACTCTTACGATAGGAGTAATGCCAGTATCTTGTGCGGCCATAGAAATCTGAGTTGCCATGTCAATATCCATACTATTATGCTCTAAATCAATAAACAGCCAATCGTATCCACATGTTTTCATGATTTTTCCAATATCAACAGTTCGTGCTTGCCTTATACCGACACCAAAAGATATCTCTTTGTTCAGTATTTTTGATTTTGTAATATTTTGAAACTTCATCACAATTCCTCCACAAAAAAAAATCTTATACGGTTAAACTTTCATATCAAGCAAATTTATTTAATATTTGCACGATTTTCATATTTTTAATAAAATTAAAATATGATTGAGGAAAATAAAAAAACAGATAGCTTAATAACTCTATTTGAAACAAAAAAATCCTTAACTATTACTTTACTTAGAGCCCGTGAATCTTTAATGATGTCATTTCGGCCAATGTTAGCAAAACATAATTTTACCGAACAGCAATGGAGAGTCCTTAGAGTGTTAGGTGAAAAAGGACCTTGCGATGCTGGTCAATTAGCTACAGAAGCATGTATATTATCACCGAGTTTATCTAGGATCATTAATACACTTATTGAAAATAAATTCATTATTAAAAAAGAAGATAAATTAGATAAAAGAAAAATTATTCTTGAAATTTCTGATGAAGGAAAAATAAAATTAGAATCGATTAAGCCTGAATATTTAGCAATTTTAAAGTCAGTTCAAAAAAGATATGGTGAAGATAAAATCAACAAAATTCTTAATCTTCTCACCGAAATAATTGACTGGAGGTCTAGATAAGAAATTAAAAATTTTCATCAAATCTTGTACTTAGTTCTTTCAATGAAGATTTAGTTACCTCATTTAAAAAAATTCCATTTTTCAGAGTTTCTTGTCTTTTCTTTAAAGCTCTCTCCCCTGGAATGTATATAGTTTTTCCAGGAATAGGTTTATTTGCTTTTGCTTTTGAAACAGTATACGACATTTGTTTTTTAAATTCATCTAACCCTGAGAAAAATTCAGGATCTATAATTTGTATAAATGTTGATAAATTCATGCTTTTAGGATTATCTACTCTTCCAAATCCAGACAAACCTTGAGATAAGGCTTCAATCCCTAAAGCTAGGCCATATCCCTTATGCCCATACTCCATCCCTCCAACAGGAAGAACTGTTCCACTCTTATCTCTCACTTCTAATGGATCATTACTTGGAACTCCTTCAGATGTTAATAAGCAATTGAAATCAAATTTTTGTTCATTTGCAATTTTTTCTGCAATCATATTATTTGTTGTTATAGATGCACTTATATCAATAATTACAGGCAAATTATTTGTTGGGAAACCTATTGCCATTGGATTTGGAGTAAAAAGTGGTTCAGTGCCACCGAAAGGTGCAACTGTTGAATTTGAAGGAACAGAACTTTTTATAATTGCAATAAAACCTTCATCTACAATATTTTTTAAATATGCTGCAAGTGCTCCATTATGATGACTATTTCCAATTGTTACAGTTGAGACACCAAAATCTTTAGCTTTCTCAATTCCAATTTTTAATCCCTCTTGAGTAAGCCAAATCCCTGGTAGTAATTTTCCATCTATTGTTATATTTGACTTTTTTTCAGAAATTACTTTGTAGTTTCCACTAACATTCATTATCCCTTTTTCAATGTCATTAACATAGTTTGGCAAGAGTCTAACACCGTGAGTGCTATGTCCCATCATATCAGCTTCAACTAAAATCTCAGAGGTGGCATGAGCTTTATCATAATCCATATTTAATTTTATTAAAATATTTTTACAGAATTTTATTAAATTTTCTTTTTGCATAATTTTATTGGAAAAACATTAGTCTAATTTTTTATTAAATGGTTTTGTAGCTGCTATAAAAATACTTGAAACAATGAATATGACAGCAATAACATCAAAATTTGTTAAAAACACTCCCATGAAAAGATAATCTATTAAGATTGCTAAAACAGGAACCATCATAACAGAAATAGATGTAATATTAACTGAAAATTTTTGTAATACAGTAAAATAAGCCCAATAGGTATATGCGCTTGAAAAAAATATTGCATAAAAAATTATCAAGTAATGAATATAATTAGGATTTCCAAAGTTATTTAAGTCAAAATACAAAGCAAAGGGAATTAATGGTAATACACCAATAAGTTGTTGCCAACCAGCTACCAACATACCATCTGATTTGAATCCACCATATTTTACAATCATGGTACCAATGCCCCATGACAAACCTGCTGATAGTGTTAAAAATAATCCTAAAATATTATCTAAAACACCAATTCCTATCGATAATGAAAAAATTCCAATCATTCCAAAAATCAAAGCAAGAGTTACAGAGAAATTGATTTTTTCATAACCAATTAGTCCGGCTGAAATTGTAGCCCAAACGGGCATAGTGTAGGCGAGAACAGCTGCCCTTCCTCCACCAAGTAAAGACAAACCATAAAGCATTAAAACTTGCCACAATGTAACATTAAAAAAACTTATAAGTAATAAAGATTTCCAGTTTTCTCTGGGAATGGATAAAGATTTTTTTTTATTTAGAACAAAAACAAATAACAAAATACCTGCAGGCACTCCAGTCATGACCCTAAAACTTAATGGTGGAATCTCTTGAAGTGCTATTTTGAATAAAGACCAAACAGAACTCCAAACAATTATCAAAAAAATTAATAAGATAACTGTTAATAAGTTTTTATTATTTTTTATTTTATTTTTTATCACACAAGTATCTAGATATGGAACTATTCACAGCCATAACAAAAGAAAGTTGTCCATTATCTAGTACAGTAATATCTTGAAAATGCACCCAAGCTCTTTCAGGTGAAAAAGCAAAAGCTCTACCTCCTGCTTCATATAATTTATACTTCATATCATTAGTTTCTAAAAAACCTTCATATATAGAAAGTAATACAGGTTTTTCATCACCTTTAATTTTAAAAGTTTGTATGCCATTAGAACGAATAGCTGCAGCATGCTTTGGCTTACAAGAGTATTGATCTTTTTTTTCTGAAGCAGTTAAACTATTTTGAGATATTAAAATAATTAAAACAGTTGTTAATAAATAAATTATTTTTTTCATTTTTACCCCACATCAACATTTAATTTTATAAATTCTTTTTCTAAACTTTTAGAGGTATTAATTTTTTTATCAACAACATATTTTTCGTGATTTAATTCAACCTCTTCTAAATTGTATAAATAATTAACCATATAGCCCAAAGATTGTTCTAATCCATTTTCAGAAATGTTAGATAAAAAATTAATTTTCTCTAAAATAGCTCCATTTCCCAAATGAAATCTTGCCACTGGATCATTTGGCAAATTATCTGATCTATTTGAGATAAAGAAATATTTTAAAACAGTTTCATTTAATATAGCTTCATTTTTTTGAATTTTGTTAAGAGATAATTTATTGTGCATTTTATTAAATAATATTGTGTCATTTGATTTTAGCCACTTACTAAAACCTGGAACCGGTGATAGAGTTACGAATTTAGATAAGCTCTTAAAATTGTTTTGTAAATTCGTTGCAACTTGCTTAATTAAAAAATTACCAAAAGATATTCCTTGCAAGCCTTTTTGACAATTTGAAATTGAATAAAATACAGCTGTTGTCGCTTCTTGACTATTAATCATTGCTCTATCTGGATTAAGGATTTGATTTATTTTTTCAGGTATATTTTCAGTTAAAGCGACTTCTATAAATATTAAGGGCTCATCTTGCATAGCTGGATGAAAGTATGCAAAACACTTTCTATCTTCTGGTTCTAATCTAGATCTTAATTCGTCCCAAGATTTGATTTGGTGAACAGCCTCATATTCAATAATTTTTTCCAAAATATTAGCCGGTGTCTCCCAATCAATTGGTTTTAATATTAAAAAACCTCTATTAAACCAATCCTTAAATAAAGATGATAAATCAAAATCAATTTTTCGAAAATTTGGGTATTTATCTAAAAGGTCTAGTAACTTTTCTCTTAATTTAACTAGGTTGATAGTTCCATGTTGAGTTGAATTTAAACGTCTGAATATTTCTGAACGTTTTGATTCAGATATCTTTTTAATATCTTTGTAAAAATTATATTCTTTTTTCTTATTGTAATTTTCTAAAATTTCTGGGATTGAAGCAATTTCTATATCATAATCTTTTTCTAAATATTCAAAAAAATTAAATAAGGTTTTGTGATCAGAATTACTAAGATAGTCTAAAAGTTCTTCTGAATAATTTAATGCTGATATCTCGCCTTTAGCTTCATTTACGTTTTCTATATATTCCAGTAAAGACTTATTTTGTTTTTTTTCAAACAAAAAGCTAAAATTCTTTTTTCTATTTTTATCAAATAGTGTATTTACTAAATCGCTAAAAAAACTGAATTTATTCATATTTATAAATTTTCTTTTAAATACTCTCTTGCCTTTTCAACTCCTGCTTCTTTGATTGGAATTTGCATTAAATCCAAGCCCATTTCAACTCCACTCAATATCCCTAAAAGACTAATATCATTAAAGTCACCTAGATGACCAATTCTAAAGACTTTACCTTTTAGTTTGGATAATCCATTTCCCAAGGACATATTAAAATTTTCTAATATAATTTTTCTTAACTGATCAGCATCTTTGTTTTCAGGTACTAATACTGCAGTTAACACATCAGAAAACCTTTCATAATTTTGACAATAAACTTCTAAACCCCATGCCTCAACAGCTATTCTAGTAGCTTTTGAATACCTTGCATGTCTTTTAAAAACATTAGTAAGTCCCTCTTCATGAAGCATATCTATAGCTTCTTTGAGTCCAAAAAGCAGATTTGTAGCGGGAGTGTATGGAAAAAAACCTGTCTTATTAAATTCTAGATGTTCATTCCAATCCCAATAAGATTTTTTAAGAGTTGATTTGTTTGAGACATTTATTGCTTTTTCAGAAATTGCATTAAATGATAGCCCAGGTGGCAGCATTAACCCCTTTTGAGATCCTGAAATACAAATATCAACACCCCATTCATCATGTTCATAATTTATAGATGCTAAACCGGAAATTGTATCAACCATTAATAATGCATCATGGTTTAAATCATCCAAAATATCCCTAACAGCTTTTACATTAGCAGTACATCCTGTTGAAGTTTCATTATGAACTATACAAACAGCTTTAATTTTTTTTTCTACATCAAGTTTTAATCTTTTTTCTATTTCATTAGGATCTAAACCTTGTCTCCAATCTGTCTTTAAAAGTTCTACCTGAAGTCCTAATTTTTGTGCCATATTATTCCAAAGAGATGCGAAATGTCCAGTTTCAACCATCAAAACATTATCTCCATCATTTAATGTATTAACTAAAGCAGCTTCCCAAGCTCCTGTTCCTGACGCTGGAAAAATAATAACAGGGTTCTTTGTTTTAAAGATTGTTTTGATACCACTCAGACATTTCAATGCCAACTCTGAAAACTCTGGGCCTCTATGATCTATTGTAGGATAACACATAGCATTCAAAATTCTATCTGGTACATTAGATGGTCCAGGCAATTGTAAAAAATGTTTGCCGGGTTTGTATTTTCGATCACTCATTATTAATCCTTGTTAAATCTTTAATATTATAAGAATATATATATATGTATTAAATACAAATAACACCTTTTTTAAAACTTAAGATTTTAAATGCCAAAAGATTTCGCACCAATTCCTCTTTCTGAATTAAAAACCATTACCAATGGAGAATTTTATGATGACGAATTTTCAAAAGGAAGGTATTCAACAGATGCATCAATTTATCAAATTCAACCCTTAGCTGTATTTATTCCTAAATCTAAAGATGATGTAATTAAAGCAGTTAATTTTTGTCTTAATAATAATATTTCAATTCTTCCACGTGGAGGGGGTACTTCACAATGTGGTCAAACAGTTAATCGTTCACTTGTAATTGATAATTCAAAATATTTTAATAAGATTATTGATTTTGATGAAAAAAATAAAACTTGTACTGTCGAACCAGGAATTGTTTTAGATGAACTTAACAAATTTTTAAAACCCTTTGGTCTTTGGTTTCCAGTAGATGTATCAACATCTAGTAGAGCTACCATTGGAGGAATGGCTGGAAATAATAGCTGTGGTGGAAGATCTCTTAAATACGGAATGATGAGAGATAATGTATTGTCAATTGAAGCAATATTAAATGACGGAAAAGAATATTGTTTTGGTGATATAGATATTGATGAACTAAAAAATAATTCTAATTTAAATGTTTTTAACAATAACATTTTTAAATTGTATGAACAGGTAAAGAAAAATAAAAATGTAATATTAAATGATTTCCCAAAAGTATTACGAAGAGTAGCAGGATATAATGTAGATGCTCTTTTGCCAGATGCAATGTCCTACAGACCAAATGGGAAAAAAGGTGATGGTATAAACCTATCTCATTTTCTAGTTGGATCTGAAGGGACGCTGGGATACTTCACAAAAATTAAACTTAAATTATCAGAATTACCTAGTAAAAAAGTAATGGGAGTTTGTCATTTTCCGTCATTTTATGAGTCAATGGACGCTGCTCAGCATATTGTAAAATTGAAACCAGTTTCAGTAGAATTAATAGATGACACAATGTTAAAATTGGCCAATGATATTCAAATTTTCAAACAAACTGTTAAAGATATTGTCGTGGGCAATCCGGCATCATTACTCGTTGTTGAGTTTGCAGATAAAAATCAAACTAAAAACTTAGATAAATTAAATGAATTAGAAAAAATGATGCAAGACCTTGGTTTTAGTTGGGATAGTAAAGCTAAAACCGGAGGAGTTGTAAAAATACTAAATGACAAAGATCAATTTCGCCTTACAGAAATGAGAAAATCTGGATTGAATATAATGATGTCCATGAAAAGTGAAGGTAAACCCGTTTCTTTTGTAGAAGATTGTGCTGTAAATCTTGAGAATCTAGCTGAATACACTGATGGTTTAACGAAAATTTTTAAAAAATACAATGTGCACGGCACTTGGTACGCTCACGCTTCAGTAGGATGTTTACACGTCCGTCCTGTTTTAAATATGAAAATTAATGAAGATGTTAAAAAAATGAGAATGATTGCAGAAGAAGCTTGTGCCTTAGTTAAGAAATTTGGAGGTTCTTTTTCAGGTGAGCATGGAGATGGGATTGTTAGATCTGAATTCATTGAAAAAATGTTTGATAAAAAAGTTAATAATATTTTTAGACAGGCTAAAGATTTATTTGACCCTAATAGAATTTTTAATCCAGAAAAAATCATAGATGCACCAAAAATGGATGATAGAAATTTATTTCGATATTCTCCTGCTTACTCAGCCTTGGATATAAAAACGGTTATGGATTGGTCTTCATGGCCAGGAAAATCCGATGGTTTTCAAGGCGCTATTGAAATGTGTAATAATAATGGATCATGCCGTAAATTAGAAAATGGGGTTATGTGTCCTTCGTACAGAATAACCAAAGATGAAAAAGATTCACCACGTGGAAGAGCAAATACTCTTAGATTAGCCTTAACTGGCCAGTTTAAAAATGATGCACTTACTTCAAAAGAAATGTTTGAAACGATGAAACTTTGTGTTTCATGCAAAGCATGTAAGAAAGAATGTCCTACGAGTGTTGATATTTCAAAAATGAAAATTGAAATAGAAAGATTACGTCATGAAAAATATGGCCTTTCTTTATCACAAAAATTGGTAGCATACTTACCAAAATACAGTAAATACCTAAGTTATTTTTATCCAATATTAAAAATTTTACAGAAGTTAAAAATTTTAAATTTTATTAATGAAACTTTCTTAAATATTTCAGCAAAAAGAGATATTCCTTTAACTAAAATGAATTATTTTAAAGATAATGAATTAGCCTCAGAACTTGATAAAAACATTACAAATCCTGTAATTGTTTTTCCAGATAGTTTTAATAGGTTCCATGAACCTGAAAATATAAGAGCTGCAATAAGGGTTCTAAAGAAATTGGGTTTCAGTCCATTTCTTCCAAAAATTAATAATAAAAATTTATGTTGTGGTAGAACCTTTCTAACTTATGGATTAATAGAAAAAACAAAAAATGAATACGAAAATATTTTAAAAACATTTTTGCCTTTTTTAAAAAAAGGTATTCCAGTTGTTGGATTAGAGCCATCTTGCATTTTATCTTTCAGAGACGAGTTACCCTCTTTAATAAAAAGTAAAGAAGCGCTTTTACTTTCAAAAAATAGTTTTACATTTGAAGAACTCCTATCTAAAAAAATATCCAACTTTAATTTTAAGCCATACAATGATAAAGTTTTACTTCATGGACATTGTCACCAAAAAGCCTTTGATGTTGTAACCCCTATTGTAAATATTTTGAAAAAAATTCCAAAAATTCAGCTAGAAAATATAGAAACAAGCTGTTGTGGAATGGCTGGTGCATTTGGGTACAATAAAGAGACGTATGAAGTATCAATAAAAATGGCAATGGCTAAACTTATTCCCTCTATTTTAAAGTATAAAAATCCAACTGTTATAGCTGACGGCACTTCCTGCCGAGCTCAAATCAAAGACCAATCTGAAATAAAAGCTGTTCATATAGCAAATTTTTTAGAACCATTAATTATAGAGAAAATTAATAAATAATGAAAATTAAAACAACAAGTGCTCATTGGGGAAGTTATTACCCTAAAGTAAAAAATAAAAAACTTATATCCCTTGATCCTTATGAAAAAGATGAAAACCCATCTCTTATTTCAGAGGGAATGATTGATGCAGTAAATGATAGATTAAGAATTCAAAATCCTTGTGTTAGAGCTGGTTGGTACCATGATTATTTAAATGAAAGTGAAAATAATAATATAGCCTCTGATAGAGCTAGAGAAAAAAGAGGAAAAGATGAATTTATTGAGATTTCATGGGCAGAGGCTATAGATATAGTTTCAAAAGAATTAAACAGAGTTAAAACAAGTTTTACTAATAAATCTATTTTTGCAGGATCCTATGGTTGGGCATCTGCGGGAAGATTTCATCATGCTCAAAGTCAGTTACACCGTTTTTTTAATTGTTTTGGTGGTTACGTTAAATCAGTTACCACATATTCTTATGCAGCAAGTGAAACAATAATTCCCCATGTAATAGGAATGTCTTATAGAAAATTTTTAGATCAACATACTGATTGGAATAGTATTTCAAAAAATACAGATGTGATTTTGATGTTTGGAAGTTTGCCATTAAAAAACTCTCAAGTAACTTCAGGTGGCGTTGGCTTTCATACTACAAAAACTTTTTTAGAAAAATGTAAAAAAAGAAATGTAAAATTTTTTAATATAAGTCCAACAAATTTTGAAGCCGATAAATTAGTTAATGCCGAATGGTTAAAGATCAGACCAGGTACTGATACAGCTTTTATGCTTGGTCTTGCTTATTTATTAGAAAGTAAAAATCTATGCAATCGAGAGTTTTTAAAAACACGTTGCCATGGGTATGATAAATTTAAAGATTATCTTCTTGGTAATAATGATGGAGTGAAAAAAGATCCAGAATGGGCACACAAAATAACAGGACTTGATAAAACAGTTTTTTACAAAGTTATTGACATAATCCAAAATAAAAAAGTTCTTGTTTCTGGTTCATGGTCTCTTCAAAGACAACAATATGGAGAACAACCACATTGGATGATAGTTGTTTTAGCATCAATGATAGGACAAATTGGAGAATCTGGCGGTGGTTTTGGTTTAGGATATAGTGCAGAGAATGGAATTGGAAACCCAGTAAAGAATTTTAAATGGCCTGCATTAGATCAATTTAAAAACCAGATACAAAATTTCATTCCTGTAGCAAGATATTCTGATATGTTACTTAACCCAGGTAAAAGTTTTTCTTTTAATGGACAAACATTTCAATATCCAGATATTAAATTAGTTTATTGGGCCGGAGGTAATCCATTTCATCATCAGATGAATTTATCAAAATTAAGAAAGGCCACATTTAAACCTGATACAATTATTACAAACGAGATATGGTGGAATAGTCTAGCTAGACATTGTGATATAATTTTACCAACAACCACATCACTTGAGAGAAATGATATTGGCTTTAGACATTGGGAGCAAACCGTATCACCAATGCATAAAGTAATAGATCCTATAGGAAATTCAAAAAGTGATCATGAAATTTTTTCTTTAATTTCAGAAAAACTAGGTTTTAAAGAGCAATTTACAGAAAATAAAAATGAAGAAGAATGGCTCAAGACTTTGTGGGACGAGGCAAAGGAAAGTGCAAAAGAAAATAATTTTTACCTTCCTGATTTTGATGAATTTTGGAATGGAGGATTCTTTGAAGTTTTAAAACCTACACATGAACAGATATTAATGGAAGATTTTGTAAAAAAGCCTGAAAAATTTCCTTTATCAAATCGGTCTAAAAAAATTGAAATTTTTTCAGATGATGTAGATAGTTTTAACTACTCTGATTGCCCTGGTCATCCTAAATGGTTAGAACCAAAGGAGTGGTTAGGTTCAAATATAACAAAAAAATATCCATTACATCTAATTTCAGGCCAACCTGAAAATAGACTACATAGTCAACTTGATAACGGTAAACATAGTAAAAAATCTAAAATCCATGGAAGAGAACCACTTTTAATAAATCCAAATGACGCAAAAGTAAGAAATTTAAAAAATGACGATATTGTTAAAGTTTGTAATGATAGAGGTTCATGCCTGGCAGGTATAAAAATTTCTGATGATGTAATGGAAGGAATTGTATTTCTTCCAGTTGGTGCTTGGTATAATCCTTCAGCTGATGATGACACATTTTGCATTCATGGCAACCCTAATGTTCTGACTGATGATATTGGTTGCTCATCTTTAAGTCAGGGTCCGTCGGCTCATTCTACTCTAGTTGAAATACATAAATGGGAAAAAGATTTGCCTTCTATTACAATATTTGATGCACCAAAATTAATAAAACTAAAGCTCTAGAGCATCCAATCTAATTTTAGCAATCTTATGAACTTCATTAATTGCAGTTAAAAATTCTTCCTCATAATTATTATTAACTCTTTTTTTCATTGATTTAATTATATCTAGTCTATTTAGTCCTTTAACTGCTATTATAAATGGAAACTCAAATTTTTCTTTGTATAATTTATTAAGTAACTTAATTTCCTCATATTCTTCCTCTGAACACTGATCTAAACCAGCAGATTTTTGTTCTTCTTGAGATGATACTGTAAGATTAGATAATTGACTTTTTTTAATTCCAAGTTCAGGGTGAGCTCTTAATAACTTTAGTTTTAAATTATCTGAGCTTTTATTTACTACTTGTCTCATAGCTGATCTGATTTCATTTAAAGTATTTGGAATATTAGATTTATCCTCAATAACGCTTTTAATTACCCAATCAGAATGCTCATATATCGATTCAAATAAAGATACAAATTTTGATTTTTTAAAATTTTTATTTTCAAAATTGATAATTTCATTTTCCATTTCTTTGCCTCAACATATATGATATAAAAATTTATGGCTGGGTTAACTACACATGTATTGGATACAAGCATTGGCAAACCTGCACATGATATTCTAATAGAATTATTTTTTTTAAACAATGAAGTTAAAAATAAAATTTTAGAATGTACTACAAATAAAGATGGTCGTGTCGACAAACCTTTACTTTCTGATGAAAATTTTAATTTTGGAAATTACCAACTTGTATTTCATGTAAAAGATTATTTTTTAAAAAATGAAATTGTAAATTCTGATTATTCTTTCTACGACAAAATTAGTATCGATTTTTCAATTAACGATCAAAGTCATTATCATATTCCTTTGTTAGTTTCTCCATTTGGCTATAGCACTTATAGAGGAAGCTAAAGTGTCTTATATTTTACTTGAATGGACTGAGTTTTTAGTTAGGTGGTTACATGTGATTGCTGGAATAGCATGGATTGGGTCAAGTTTTTATTTTATTGCTTTAGATTTAAGTTTACTAAAGAGAAAAGATATTCCCAAAGAAGCTCATGGTGAAGCTTGGCAAGTTCATGGCGGAGGCTTTTACCAAATAGTAAAATATCTTGTAGCTCCAGATAAACTTCCATCTCAATTAACATGGTTCAAATGGGAAGCATACGCTACCTGGATTTCTGGCTTTTTACTCTTAATACTAGTTTATTATATCAGTGCAGATCTTTATATGATCGAAATTGAAAAAATTGATCTTTCAAATTTTGAAGCAGTATCACTTTCATTAATAGGAATTATTTTAGGATGGGTTTTATACAATTATATTTGTAAAAAAACAGTAAATAAAAATAATATAATGCTCTCTATCTTTATACTTCTAGTATTCACATTTTTTAGTTGGTTATATTTTCAAGTTTTTTCACATCGAGGAGCTTACATGCAGATTGGTTCGATGTTAGGAACTATAATGGTAGCTAATGTTTTAATGATTATAATTCCTGGACAAAAGAAAGTAGTTAAGAGTTTACTCGAAAATAAAAAACCTGATTCTATTCACGGTATAACTGCGAAACAAAGATCTTTACATAACAATTATTTAACTCTCCCTGTGATATTTATAATGATTAGCAATCACTACCCAACAATATACGCTACTGATTATTCATGGATAATAATTTCATTAATAATTATTACTGGTGCATTGATTAGACAATTTTTCAATATAAAACATTCTGGAAAAAAACCTCCTTACTTGCTTTGGGTTCCTGTATTAATGATAATTCTATTTGCAGTTTATTTATCTGAAATAGGTAAGCCTAACCTGACAAATAATGATGAAAGAGCAGATGTAATCATAGAGCAAATTCCAAAAGATCTTATATTAGCATCAGAAGAAATAATTGTTTCTAAATGTGCAATGTGTCATGCAAAAGAACCACTATGGGAAAATATGCAACACTCTCCAAAACTAGTTAATCTTGAAACGGTCAATGATTTAATAAAAAACATTGAAGGAGTTTACTCTCAAGCAGTAATGTCATACGCAATGCCACCAGGGAACTTAACTAATTTAGAAAATTTAGAACGTAAAACTTTAAATGACTTGTACAAGTTTGTAAAAAACTTTAATTAGCTTAGTTCATTTTCTTTGTCTAAAATTGATAATTTTTTTGACCTGTTTTTATAAGGTCCATATCCACCACCACCTGGTGTTTCAACTACCAAAATTTCACCAGCATTTATAAGTTGAGTACCTTTTCCTTTTAAATTTCTACCATTTTTTATTTTAATAGATCCAGCTTTTCCATTTTCTCCTCCTTTTCTTCCCCTCGGAGGAAACTTTATTCGGTCATAAGCTGCCAAAATTTCCAAATCTTTTTCTAAAGATGACTTAATTTCAATTATTTGACCATCACCACCTCTATATTC
>CACOVB010000006.1 GCA_902630555.1 uncultured SAR116 cluster alpha proteobacterium | reverse complement strand
TGATTCAAGAATAACAAGAGTGTCAACAATTGGTGATAGGGTAAATAAAAATGCCATGAAAGCTGTTCAAGAATATATGAAAATTTCAAAAAAATTTAATATTCACCCAGTACATTTGGCTTTGGCTTTTTGTACAAAAAGACCATTTATGGGATCTGTTATATTTGGTGCAACAACTGATGAACAATTAGATGTTGTAATAAAAGGTTTGGATGTTGATTTAAATGATGAAATTATGAAAGAAATAAGTCTAGTTTACAAAAACTATGCATTAACTTTTTAGAAATTTATTTCTTTGTTTTTATGGGTTTAATCCTTTTTGGATACAATGTCCTGCATATATTACATTTAACGCCCAGACATCCTCTGGCAGTACAATACTCTCTTCCATAAAAAATAATTTGAAGATGTAATTTATTCCAGCTCTCTTTAGGGAACAACTTTTTCAAATCTTTTTCTGTTTGATTAACACTACGACCATTAGTTAAACCCCATCTTTGAGCTAATCTGTGAATATGGGTGTCTACTGGAAACGCAGGAAATCCAAATCCTTGAGACATTACAACACTGGCAGTCTTATGACCTACACCAGGCAATTTTTCTAATTCTTTAAAAGTTCTTGGGATATTACCATTAAACTCTTTAACTAAAATTTTAGACAATTCTGAAATAGCTTTTGATTTTTGTGGCCCTAAACCGCAAGGTTTAATGATACTGTAGATTTTTTCTTTAGATATTTTTTCCATTTCAAAAGGATTATTGGCAACTTTAAATAAAAGTGGACTGATTTTATTAACCCTTTCATCAGTACATTGCGCACTTAATAGAACTGCTATCAATAATTCAAACTTATTTTGGTGTGTAAGAGGAGTAGGCGTTTTAGGGTATAATTTATTAAGTTCTTCCGAAATAAAATTAACTTTTTCTTTTCTTAACATGTGTGATGATATTATTAAACTTTTGCTTGAATAACCATATTCGTTGCTGTTTTATAAGTTACTGTTATATGGTTAAAGCCACCTTCTTTTAAAATTTTAGAAAGTTTTTTTGCACCTGCTTGAGCTCCTAATGCTAAACCAACTTTTTGCGATTTTGATGCAGGAACACAGGCAATAGTTGAAAATGAATAATACATCTGACCTACTAAATTGAAATTATTTGAAACTTCATCATCCGCATAGGGCTCTATAAGCATTAAAGTTCCATTAGTATTTAGTTTTGATTTTGCATATTCTATTGCGCTAACTGGGTCACCCATATCATGAAGACAATCAAAAAAAGAAATGATATCAAACTTACCTTGATAATCTTCTCCTGAAGCAACTTGATATGTTAGATTATTTAGTCCTTTAGAGGCAGAATTTGTTTTTGCTTCTTGAATTGATGGTTCGTGTGGGTCTATACCTACGACCTTTGCATTTGGAAATTCTTTTGCGATTATTTCAGTTGAGTGTCCGTAACCACATCCTACATCAGCGAAGCTTCCACCATTACTTAGAGTTTCAACTGCATTATCAATACTTGGAAGCCATTTTTTAATTAAAAAAATAGAATAGGCTGGTTTGAAAAAACGAGCAGATCCAGATAAGCAACATGGGTGAAGTAATCCCCATTCAGTTCCTTGTCCATTTTTAAAATTTTCTTTTATAATTTTATAATTATGAACAGCTCCTACTAAATTTTCAAAACCACCAATCATCAAAGATGAACTTTCCTCATCAGCTAGAACTGAAAATTGTTCTTCAGTCATATAAAATTTTTGTTCTTTCGAATTGTAGTTGATATAATTAGATGCACTTATAGCTAATAACCATTCTCTAATATACCTATGATCCATTTCAATTTTTTTTGAAAACTCTTTAGAGGATATTGGGCCAAGTTTATATAATTTTTCAAATAGATTTAACTCATCTCCGATCATCATTATTGGTATAAGAGCTCCTGCAGCTATGTCTTTCATAACTTTACCTTGAAGTTCTCTTATTTTTTGTAAATCAGTCATAAAAACCTCTATTTTTTAAAATGTGAAATTACTTCTGCAATTTGTTCTTCTTGATGATAACCCATCAAATGAATTCCATGAACACCTTCAATTTCTTGATATTTTTCTATTAATTCTATACAAATCTTAATTCCTTCTTTGCTTTCATTTGTAGAATCTTCTAATCTTTGAATTATTGAATCTGGAATGTTAATACCAAAAAGATTTTTATTCATCCATTTAGCACTTTTAGCAGACTTGATGACCCCTAAACCAACAAGGTAATAGGCCTTTTTAGTAATATTAAATTTTTTCAATCTATCCATATATTTTTTTAGAATTTGAGCATCAAAAGCATACTGAGTTTGAAAAAAATTAACTCCTTGTTCAATTTTTTTAATTAAATTTGCACAATCAAATTTGTCATCTATTTCAAATGGAGTATCTGCACCACCTATAAAAAACTCAGGTGCTGATTTTATAGATCTGCCAGATGGAAATTTTTTTTCTTTTTTGAAATAATTTGCAGTATTTATAACTCCTAAAGTATCTAGGTCACGAACTTCTTTTGTTTCTGGTTGATCACCTGTTTCCACTTGATCTCCATAAATACATAAAATATTTTGTATATTTAATGTCCAGGCTCCAAGTAAATCAGATTGAATAGCTATTCTATTTCTATCTCGTGTTGTCAATTGAAGAATTGGCTCAATTTCAATATCTTTAATTATAGATGAAACCACAAGTGAAGAAAGGTGTGATTTTGCACTTGCACCATCTGTTACATTTATTGCATCTGCTAGATCCTTAAGACAAAGAACTCTATCAGTTATTTCAGATCTAACTGTTGAATCAGGAGGTGATGTCTCAGCTGTAAATACAAACTCTTTACTTTTTAATTTTTTTTCGAAATTGTTGTTGATCAAATCTTATTCCTTTTATATTTTCTGTATATGGATTACAAATTAACTCAATCCAATAGAATTGACTCTACACCATTTACATCAAGGAATGCTCTTGCTGGAGTATCGTCATATACAATATATAACAAGACACTTTTGCCTACAATATTTAATAGTTATGAAGAAGATTATCATCATCTTATCAATCATGTTCAAATGTGGGATGTATCTTGTCAAAAAATTATAGAGATTAAAGGACCTGACGCATTAAATTTTCTTCGTTATGTATCTTGTCGAAATTTTGAAACAATTGATAAATTTAAATGTTACTACACACCTATGACTGACTTTAACGGAGGATTGCTAAACGATACTTTAATATACTCCATCGACGATGAAACGGTTTGGGTGTCAATTTCAGACTCTGACATGTTCATGTGGTTTAGTGGTTTGTTAGTTAATTTGAATTTCAATGTTAAAGTAAAAAACAAAAACATTTATACATTAGCGTTACAAGGTCCCAAGGCTATTAAATTGACTGAAGAGTTAATTGATAAGAAATTCCTTTCTTTACCTTTTTTCAGCTTTGATTTTTTTGATTTTAAGAATACTCGAGTTCTAGTTTCTAAAACGGGATATAGTAAGCAAGGAGGATTTGAATTTCTTTTTGATGATGCAAAAATTGCTTGTGAATTTTGGGATTTTTTAATGAAGGAAGGTGAAACATTTAATATAAAAGTTGGATGCCCAAATATGATTGAAAGAGTTGAAAACTCTTTATTAAGTTATGGAAATGATATGACTTCAAAAGATACTCCATATGACTGTTCTTTAGGAAAATATTGTTCAATAGACATGTCTTATGATTTCATAGGTAAAGTAGCTTTAACTAATTATGTAAAAAATAAACAAAAAAGAAATATATATCGTGTTTTTTTTGGGGATAGTGATTTAAAAATTAAAAGTAAGCTTAAATGTTATCATGAAAAAAAAGAGATTGGTGATATTACCTCGATTATTTTTTCTCCAAAATACAAAAAAAACATGGGATTTATAATAGCTTACGAAAATGATATATTGAAGGAGAATAATAAAAATTATTATGTAAAAACTGAATATGGTTTTATTGAAACTACGATAAATGATTTTAATTAAAATTCATAAGCATTAGTTTTTAAAAAACTAATGCTAATTTTGGGAGGATTTATGAATATATTTTTAATAATCCGTAATTATGACAAAATTTAGAAATGAATATGGCTAGTTTGTGATTTATAAATTTTTTTTCTTATTGAAAAAATTCCTATATTATCAATTAAAGCATTACAAAAATGATCAAATTTTGAGTGAAATCTTTTAGAGAAACTTTAATTAGCTTTTGTTTCGTTTGGCTTAATAATTATATTAGTGACAAAAAATAGAAATTAGAAATTTCAAAAAAAGTATAACACCTAAAATTTTATGAATCTTATATTAGAAAACGGATTGATTTTGTAGATCTGTTTATTTTATAAACAACTATACATTCAAAATTATAAATTTGATGAAATATGAAATAATTATTACATAAACTTATGAATTATAAAAAAATTAAATTAGCTGTTATTGGCGTTGGAGACATGGGGCTGAAACATATTGATGCGATAAAAAAAACTAAAGGTGCGGTATTATCAGCAGTAGTTGATTTAAAAGAAAATTCATTCATAAAAAAAATTAATTCAAATTTTTATACCTCAATTAGAGATATGTTTAAATTTGAAAAAATTGATGGTGTTATTGTTGCTACTCCAAATGCATCACATTTTAGGGATAGTCTTGAAGTTATTAAACATAAATGTACAGTTTTGATAGAAAAACCAATCACAACAAACTCCAAAGACACTGAGAAATTAATATCTGTAGCAAAAAAGATGAAAGTTGAGATTTTAGTTGGACATCATAGAAGGCATAATCCATTAATGCAAAAAGCTAAAGAGTTAATAGATAACAATATGCTTGGAAAAGTTAGGACTATAAATATAAATTGCCAAATGTATAAACCTGACAATTACTTTAAACAAGCTGTTTGGAAAAAAAAGGATGGAGCTGGACCTGTTCTGGTAAATCTAATTCATGATTTAGACTTAATGAATTTTTTATTTGGACGAATAATAAAGGTTTTTTCAATTTCACAAAACTCACTAAGAGGGTTTAAAAATGAAGATGTATCTGGAGCTGTTTTAGAATTTAAAAGTGGGATCATAGCTACTTTTCTTTCATCTGACAGTGTTGTTTCACCATGGAGTTGGGAATTAACAGCTAGAGAAAATGAGATTTATCCATCAACAGAAGAATCAAGTTATTTAATTGGTGGAACAAAAGCTTCCATGTCTTTGCCAAACTTGAAATTATGGCAACATTCCAAAAATGGGCATTGGGTCACTCCAATTTCTAGTACAAATTATCCTTATAAATTTTCTGATCCTTTAGTAAATCAAATTGAACATTTTTGTAATGTGATTAAAAAAAAAGAAAAACCAATAATTACTGCCTCAATTGCTAAAGACACTATTGAGGTTATTGAAGCTATTAAACTTTCCTCAAAAACAAAAAAATTGGTAGAATTAAAATATTAGAAATTTTTAAATATGATTTCAAATTCATTTTTTAAAATTTAAAGAAATTTAAAAATAGTTTATGGACGTTATACTTGATAATTATTTAATTACTATCTCTATAATAGTTATAAGTTTTTTTACTGCTATGATCACATCTCTTGCTGGCGCTGGTGGTGGTACAATTTTATTAGCTTACATGCTTCAGTTTATAAATCCATTAGTGGCAATACCAATTCATGGTACTGTCCAGTTAACCTCAAATATAGCAAGAGTATTTTTATTTAGAAAGTATTTGGTTTGGAAATTAATAATTCCTTTTTGTATGTTTTTACCATTTGGAGTTTATTTAGGATTAACTATTTTTCAAAATTTAGATTCACAAAAAATTAAGTTTTTAATTGGTGCATTCATTATTTCAACAATAGTATTTCAAAATATGAAGAAAAATAAAAAAGTTAGAATTCCTAAAAATTTTTATTATATCTTAGGTTTTTTTACAGGAATTATGAATATGTTAGTTGGTGTCATAGCACCAATATTGGCTATAATAATTAGAAATAATTTAACTAAAAAAGAAGAAATAGTTGGTACTTTAGGTTTTTTTGGTTTCACAGGAAACCTAATTAAAATTTTTGGATTTATGTTTATAGGATTTGAATTTTATGAATATTTAACTTTAATTTTACTAATGATACCTAGTACAATATTAGGTAGCATGGTAGGGCAAATTTTATTATTCAAAATTGACGAGAAAACTTTTAAGGTTATTTTTGATTCTATTTTATTTTTACTTGCGCTGAGACTTTTATTTTAAAATTATGAAAAGAATAGTTGTAATAGGAAGTGGTATTGCAGGTTTAGCTGCAGCAAAGCATTTTCATTCTAAAAATTTTAAAATAACTGTTCTAGATAAAGGAAAATATCCTGGAGGAAGAATTAGCACAAGAAAAAATAAAGAATTTATATTTAATCATGGCGCTCAATTTTTTACAGCTAAATCGAAAGAATTTAAAAAAATATGCCAGCTTGGAGTTGAGGATAATGTATTAATAAATTGGAATACACTCTCAAAAAAAGACAGATTTATTGGAAATCCAGATATGAGAGAATTTTCATATTGGTTTTCAAAAAATTTAGAAATATATCAAGAAACTCTTGTTGAAAATATTGAGTACAATAACACTTTTACTATTATTACTAATAATAAAAATTTTACCGCAGATGGGTTAATAATTACAGCTCCTGCATCTCAAACTGCTGGATTAATAAAAAACTTGGATATCCAAATTTATAAATTAATAGAAAATGTCACATATTTTCCTTGTTGGTGTGTCATGATATCTATAAAAGATATGAACATAAAAAAATTTGAAATTGAAGAAAACAGCATTTTCAGTTGGATTATTTCTGAAAATAATAAAATTAAAAATTCATTAAGTGATAATTGTATAACTATACATGCAAATGAAAAGTTCTCACTTGATCATTTAGAAAAAAATAAAGAATTTGTTTTAGATAAAATAATAAGAGAATTTACCAAAATTTATAAAGTTAAAAATAGTGATATAATTTATAAAAATATTCATAGATGGAGATACGCAAAAGTTAAGAATTACTTCCCATTAGAGCATAGTAAAATTTCAAAAATAATGCCTCTTGGTATTGCTGGTGATTGGTGTCCACCTATGTTAAATGGAGATTATTGTGCAAATGGACAGAGAGTTGAAGATGCATTTTTGTCAGGAATAGAATGTTCAAAAACTTTGATTAATAAATACTTTAAATAAATTCTAATATAATGATTTCATTATTAGAACCTAATCTCATTCTTGGTCCCCAACAACCTGATCCTGAAGAAACGTATAGATCTGTATTCCCTTTTTTGAAAAATCCATAAACATGAGGAAATTTTATTTTCACAATTAAATTAAATGGAAATATTTGACCATTATGTGTATGTCCAGACAAAACTAATCCAGATAAATTTAGTATATTAAAGAGTGAAGGTTTATGAGTTAAATAAATATTAAATCTATTTTTATTAAAATATCTAAGTGCAACATTTTTCTGTTCTTCGATTGATTGATTATCATTGATACCAATAATATTAAAATTTTTTATTAATTTAGAACGATTATTTAAATAAGTAATATTATATTTAGATAATTGATTTAATTTATCTTTAGATCCTTTGATATAGTAATCATGATTTCCAGTACAAAATAAAATTGGTTTTTTGATTTTTTTAAAAATTTCTAAATCAGATAATTTAAATTGACTTGAATCAATCAAATCACCCCCAATCAAAATAAAATCAAAGTCAATTTTACTAATTTTATCTAAAATTTTTTTTAAATGTTTTGTTGAATTAGTCCCAAGATGCAAATCACTCATAAAGATAATTTTGGATTTATTTTTAACTAAGTTAGAATTAAAAGTTAAAAATTTTAAATTGATTTTTGCGCCATTTGAATATGCGTGAATAGTAATTAAAATAATTAAAAAAATAGAGGCATATCCACTTTCGGTTTGATATTGTGTTATTAAAAATGAAAAAATAAGCGATAAGCTTGTTATCCAAAAACTTACAAATCCAATACCTATTCCTTCATTGACAAATAATTTCAAAAGCTTGTTTGTGTTAAATGTTCTAAAGTATATTAAGATTAGTAAATTTATAAACAGGGTAGTTAATAGTGATTTTAAATTAAAAATTTCTCCATTTAATATTAACAATTCTATAACTTCTGACGGATATACGAATAGTAAATAAGTAACAATAAATAACAGACCGTAGTAGAGTATTTTGTAAAAAAGAGAGGTCATGAATTTTTTATTTTTTATTAAAGAACTTTATAATATATTTTGATACTAACTCCGGTTCTTCTTCAGCAACCCAATGTCCACAATTAGAGATTTCATAACCTTCGTAATTATTTGTTACTCTTTTCAATGAGTTTAAAATGATTTTAATGCCCCTTCCATAACCTTCTCTTCCTGCAATTCCAAGAAAAGGTATGTTTAATTTCCCTTTTTTTAAAAACTTAAGATTATCTTTAATATCCTGTGGTAAAGCTCTATAATATTCAAATCCTGATTTCATAGAATTTCTGTTTGCGTATGCATCTAAATATTTTTTTTGGGCATCTCTATCCATAACAAAATTTTTTCCACTCCAATTATTATAAAAATAATTTAAATAAATCTCTTCTCTGTCTAATGTAAGTTCTTCAGGTAAGTCGATAATTTTATGAAATTGATGATGCCATCTATTTTCGGAAAAATCAGCACTTCCATCTCCTGGTATTGGAACATCAATTAGTACAATTTTTTTAACCTTATTTTGACGTGTTTGCGCATAAGAAAAAGAAATTGGCCCTCCCCAGTCATGACCAATTATAAAAATTTTATCTAATCCAAGAAAATCGTGTACAAAGACTTGAATATAGGAAGCTATGGTTTTTTTATCGAAAGATCTAGGAGCAGAGGATTTTCCAAACCCAGGTAAATCTGGCATAATTACATTAAATCCATTTTTTACTAAATATGGATAAAGATGTCTCCACATGTAAGAAGTTTGCGGCCAACCATGTAACAATAAAACTGGAAAACCATCTCCAACGATACCATAATACAGCTTATTTTGATTATATTCAAAAAAACTATATTTCACTTCCATTTATTTAAACACCAGCAAAAATTCTAATTTCTCTATCTGCTCCATTATCTAATGCTTTTAATGCTTTCTGATAATCTTCACTTTCGTATGCTGCAACTGCTTTTTCGAATGTTTCAAACTCAACTAAAACCGTTTGTTGAGAAATTCCTTTTTCGTGAATGACAATATCACTCGTGCTAGCTAAAACTTTACCTCCAGCTTTTAAAATTGCTGGACCAGCTAATTCTAAATATGCAGCTCTTTTCTCAGGATCTGCTGGACTTCTATGTGCACTTAAAAAATAACCTTTTGGCATATTATCTCCTTCTTAAAAATTCATTTCGTTTCCATCATAATTAAAGAATTTTCCAGTATCTTCAAATGTTAAATTTTCAAAGCTTTTTAACAATGACGATGCACTCTCTTTAGCTGAAAGTGTTGCATTTGGACCTCCCATATCTGTTCTAACCCAACCTGGATGAAAAGATGACACAGTTATGTATTTAGATTTAAACTCTTGTGAAATCGAAACCATTATATTGTTAACTGCCGCTTTAGATGCTCTATAAATAAGAGCATTAGAGCCACTATGTTTTTGAACACTCATAATTGATGAAATCAATATTATCTTTGCATTTTTTCTTAAATTTCTAGTAAAATGCTTAATTGTCAAAATACAACCTAATACATTTACGTTCAATACTTCTAACATTTTCTCATAACTATGATCTTGATCAAAAATACCGCCATAGCCATTATTTATGCCAGCATTGCATATCAAATAATCGATTGTATCATCAATATTATTTGACACATTAAAAATAGAGTTTTCTTTAACAACATCCATTTCAAAAAGTTTGAGATTATTAGATTTTAATTTTAAAAGTTCTTGAGCATTATTTTTGTTTCTAAATGTTCCTAATACAGAAAAATTTTTAGCCAAACTCTCTTTAACTAATTCTAGGCCTATACCTCTATTCGAACCAGTTATTAAAATAGTTTTAAAATTTGTCATACTTTAATATATAAAATATCTATAAGAAAATTTAAACTAATCTTTAATTTAAATGGAAACAAAATTAGAACATTTTAAATCTGGTGTTATACAGGAATTACCTTTGCAAATAGGTGTGTTTCCATTTGGACTAATATACGGAATATTAGCCATTGAAAGCGGATTATCTTTATTACAAGCATTTTTAATGTCTTCAATTATTTTTGCTGGAGCAAGCCAAATTGTTTTTGCTCAGTTTTATTTAGTAGTTTCTCCTTTTTCTCTAATTACTTCAATAATTTCAATTAACTTGAGACATTTGCTTTATGGCATTTCAATTAATGAATATTTAAAAGAACTTTCTCTAAAATGGAGAATAATATTGTCCTATCTTTTAACGGATGAAGCTTATGCAATTTCAATTAAATATTTTGCGACAAAAAAAAATAAAAAATTTATGCACTATCATCTTTTAGGATCTGGTTTGACATTATTTTTAACTTGGCAAATTTCAACTTTATTTGGTATTTTTTTTGGACGATTAATTCCCGAAAATATTAATTTAGCATTTATAATACCTTTGAGTTTTATAGCGATAATTACACCAATGATAAAACAAAAGTATGAGATAATTGCATGTTTAGCTTCTGGTATCTTAGCTATTTTATTTTATAAATTAAATTTCGAATTATGGATAATCTTTTCTGCTCTATTAAGCTTGTTAATTTCCTTACCTTTTATTCAAAAAGATAATTCACAATGAGTGTGTGGTATTTAATATTTTTGTGTGGAGTTTTAACTTTTTTAATTAGGTTTATCCCACTTTCGGGATTAATTAAATTTAAAGGTTCAGAATTATATTTAAAGGTAATTAATTTAATACCAATAGTTGTTTTAACTCCCATTATTGTTCAAGCTTTATTTTTTGATAGAAATGATAATTTGATTGAATCTGTTAATTTTGAAATTATTTGTGGATTTTTAGCAATATTAATATCTATTTTATTTAAAAATGTTATGACAACTATTTTACTGACTATGTTAATCTTTTTAATTTTAACTAATATTCATTACTTTAATGGTTAGTTTAAATAAAAAATCATTAGCTTTTATTTTATATGATTGGGCTACATCACCAATTACAACTATTCATACAACTTTTATTTTTTCAGTCTACTTTGTAGAAAAAATTGCAGTCGAGAATGGATCTTTTTTATGGGGTGTTATCATTGCAATTGCATCAATATTAACAGCTCTTTTTGGACCAACTTTAGGAAGTTATGCTGATAAAAAAAGAAAAAGAAAATTAATTTTGTTTATTCTCACAATATTAGGTGGATTTTCAACTATGTTATTGTGGTTTGCAAAACCAAGTGTAGAGTACTTATTATTTGCAAGTATTTTATCCTGCATAAGTATTTTAACAATGGAGGTTGTTTTTGTTTTATATAATTCGCTGCTGTCAACTTCGACTGACAAAAAAAACTATGGCATTTTGTCTGGCCTATCATGGGCAGCAGGATATTTAGCTGGAATTATTTCTTTATTATTATGCTTAACTTTTTTTATTTTACCTGAAAAATTAATTTTTGATTTAACTAGAGAAAATGGTGAAAATATTAGAGCCTGCATGTTATTTATTTCTATATGGATGCTAATTTTTGTAATCCCACTTTTTATAATTATTTCTGAACCAGAGAAAAATAAAACAAAGAAAAGTACATTAGCATATTTGAAACAAGGATGTATTTTTATATTAAAAGAGAAATTAATTTTAAGATTTTTTTTATCAAGATTATTTTATTTTGATGCTTTAGCTACGTTATTTGCGTTTGGAGGTATATATGCATCAAATGTATTTGATTTCTCTACAAAAGAAATTTTATATTTTGCAATTTTAATAAATTTATCTGCTGCTCTAGGTGCTGCTATTGGTGGTTTTTATGATAGGATTATTTCTTCGTTTAGAGTTATTCAATGTTGTATAATATCTTTAATTGTTTTTGGTATATTTTTAATTTTAATTAAAGATGAAATATATTTTTGGATAGTAAGTTTTTTTTTAGGTCTCTTTATTGGTCCACTACAATCTTCAAGTAGAGTATTAATAAGTGATCTAGTCCCTTCAAAAAAAGGAGGCCAATTTTTTGGCTTTGCTATTTTTTCTGGAAAAATTACAAGTTTTTTAGGTCCCTTAGTGTATGGTTTTTTAATACTTATTTTTGATGATCATAGGATTGGTATGTCTTTTGTAATTATTTTATTAATCTTTTCTTTTTTAATACTTGGGCAAAAAAATCCATTATTAAAAAACTATAGGTCTTTTAATTAAACATTTAATAATTAATTATAATATTATAAACGGAAGGTAGATTTATGTTAAAGAAATTAATTTTTATACTATTTATATTATTTTATTCATCAATAAGTTACGCAAAAACTATTAAAATAGATATGTTGAATAAACTTGGCAAAGAGAAAATGGTTTATTCTATTAAAGTAGCTAAGGTTGATTTAAATGATAAAATTATTTGGAACCATGTATCCAAGGGTCACAATGTTGAATTCATTGGAATGCCAAAAGGCGTTAAAAAGTTTAAAACAAAAATTAATAAAAAAGCAGAATATGAATTTAAAAAACCTGGCATATATCTTTACCAGTGTACTCCACATAAGGCTATGGGCATGATAGGAATTGTAGTTGTTGGTGGAGATAAAAGTAATCTTGAAAAAATAAAAAAAGTTAAACTTTATGGAAAATCAAAAAAAATATTTAAGAAATTATTAAAAGAACTATAATATCATATATAAAATTAATGGAGTTATATTATGGCTAACACTTTTCATTTGGCAGTGCCTGCAGGAGATATCCCGACAGCTTTAAAGTTTTATAAAGATATTTTAGGATGTAAAACAGGGAATCAAGAAGAAGGTCATTGGATTGATGTTGATTTTTGGGGAAATGAACTAACTCTTCATCAAACTGAGACTAGACAGAATAGAGAAAGACATCACGTCGATATGGGAGATGTTTGTGTGCCACATTTTGGAGTACATCTTGATGAGGACGTATTTCAAAATGTAAAAAAAAGAATTGAAGCTAGTGATATTGATTATCTAGATAAACCATACAGAAGATTTAAAGGTACTGAATTTGAACAAGAAACCTTCTTTGTTGAAGATCCAAATGGTAATGTTTTGGAGATTAAGACTATGACAAACCCAGAGGTTCTTTTCAAAGTAACCAATTAAATTAGTGGTATAATCTTGATACCTGATTTAACATTAAGTGCATTAAAAAATGGATTTGGCCATTTCGGTGTTTCATCTAAAAATAACAAAACTCGTCATGTGGACACATTGGGAGTAGATGTTGACAGTAAAAATTCAACATTAACTTGTTACGTAAGGAATGATGAAACTAAAGAAGTTTTAGAATTTCTTAATGAGTGCGGAAGAATAAGCTTTTTTGTAGGAATGATAACTCATGAAGCCTACAATTTCAAAGGTCAATTTGTCGAAGTGATTGATTTATCAAAAGATGATCTAGAAGCCTCAAATATTTACAGAAATAAAATTATAGATACAATTACAAGTATAGGCATTTCCAAAGATGGAGCTTTGTCAAAATATGGAATAATACCAGATATAGGTATAAAATTTAAAGTTGATAAAGTTTTCGTTCAAACTCCTGGACCTGACGCTGGAAAAGAAATTGGAGAATAGTTCAAAAGTATGATAAAGGAAATTCATTTACCTTCGCTTCAGGGCATGTTTCCAAGTTGGATAACGAGTTGTTCAAAAGATGGAGAACCAAATACAACAGTTATCTCTCAAATATGGTATGTAGATGAAAAACATGTAGCATTATCATTTCAATTTTTTAATAAAACAAAAAAAAATATATCTGAAAACCCTTACGCATATGCAACAATTTCAGACCCGTCAACTCTAAAACAATATAATTTAGAGCTGAAATTTGACCATGCTGAAACTGAAGGTGATTTATTTGAGGAAATGGACATGAAATTACAAGCAATTGCATCTATGACTGGAATGACTGGTATTTTTAAGCTGCAAGCAGCTGACGTGTATGAGGTTCTTTCAATCACAGATTAATATCATTTTTAAAAATATGTCTCTACATCTCTTTTAAATAAAATAATTTAAAATGAATAAGCAAAATCAATCTGAAATAGAAACCAAAAAAATTACTGATCTTTTGGAAAGAAGAACTAAAGAAGTTGAGATAATTAAACAAATTTCTGGTCAAATAAATAAATCACTTAATCTTTCTGTTATAGCTTCAACAATGCTTTCTTTAATGGATGAATATTTTGGTTTTAAGCACTCAATGATTCTTCTAGTTTCCGAGGATAAAAAAAGTCTTAATGTATTAGAGACGTATGGTTACGAAAATAAAGGCATAGGTGCTAAGGTCAATTTTGGTATTGGCGTAATTGGTATTGTAGCTCAGAAGAAAAAATTAATGAGAATGGCAAATTTAGGGATGCAGAGAAGTTATATGCAAGCTATTCGAAAGCAAGTAAGTGTTTCAGATAACAAAAAATTGCAAGATGAAATTGAGTTGCCCGGGCTTAAAAATTCTGAAAGTCAAGTAGCTATCCCAATGCTTATTGATGATGAGTTAGTGGGAGTATTTTCAGTTGAAAGTGTAAAGTTAAATATATTTGATAAAGATGATGAGATTTTGATAGGAATTTTAGCAAATCAAACAGCTAACGCATTGCAAAATGCGAGACTTTACCAGTTAGAACAAAAAAGATTAAATGAATTGAATAATGCTCACCTTCAGCTAGAAAATTTAAACTTAAATCTTGAAAAAAAAGTTGAAGAGAGAACTTCTGAATTGCGTGCACTTTCAGAGAAGCTAGCTAAGTATTTTTCTCCTCAAGTGTATGAGTCTATTTTTTCTGGCAAACTAGATGTTAAGGTTCAAACCAAGAGAAAGCACTTAAGTGTTTTTTTCTCTGATTTACAAGGTTTTACTGAACTTACAGAAAGATTAGAACCTGAAGTATTAACCGAATTATTAACACAATATTTAACTGAAATGTCTAATATCGCCATAAAATGGGGTGGAACAATAGATAAATTTATTGGAGATGCAATTTTAGTATTTTTTGGCGACCCCAAAACAAAAGGAAAAGAAAAAGATGCTATATCCTGTGTATCTATGGCAATTGAAATGTTAGAAAAATTAAATAGCTTGAGAAACACTTGGAGAAAAAAAGGATTGGCAAAACCACTAAATGCTAGAATTGGTATACACACAGGCGTATGTACTGTTGGTAATTTTGGTTCAGAAGACAGACTAGATTATACAATTATAGGAAATGGAGT
Source organism: uncultured SAR116 cluster alpha proteobacterium (assembly GCA_902630555.1). Lineage (GTDB taxonomy): Bacteria > Pseudomonadota > Alphaproteobacteria > Puniceispirillales > Marisalimonadaceae > TMED54. The sequence continues at coordinate 27,062 of CACOVB010000006.1, read as the reverse complement.
GAATTTAGCATCTCGACTTGAAACGAATTCAGAAGTAAATAAAATTCTCTTATCAGAGGATACGTATCTTCTTGTAAGAAATAAAATTGCTTGTAAGAAAAAAAAATCAATAAAAGTTAAGGGTATCTCCTATCCAATACAAACTTATGAAGTAACTGGCTTTTTAAATTTAAATAAAAATTTATTTGAAAAAAATATACCTGGCTTATCTTTATCTATAGATAAGACAGAAATTGAAGATAATGAGACTGCTATCAAATTATTGTCAGATGTACTTAAAAAACTAAAATCTAGTAATAAATAATAATAATTCACTATAAATTATATTAGTTAAATATATTTATATTTTATTTATATCAATTATTATAAACTATGACATTTGTAAAATATATTATCCGTTATCCTATAAAAGGTCTTAATGGGGAATTCATGAATACAGCAAACCTATATCCAGGGTCAACAATCTCAGGTGATAGGAAATATGCTTTTGCAAAATTTGAAAATGATATTTGTGAAAAATCTTTAATTCATATGAAAAAAACAAATTTTCTTGCGTTAGTTAAGGAAGAAAAACTATCTTTATTGGAGCCTCAAATCAATTTAAAAACTAAATTTTTGACATTGAATTATAAAGATAAAGAAATTTTCAATGGTTTCTTAAACAATAATAATGATATAAAAACATTAAATTTATGCTTAGCAAATTTTCTCAACATTAATTTAAAGAAACAACCAAGATTAATTACAGACAAATCTGATGTTAAAAACAACAATAAACATTCTTTTTCAGATATACCTGATAAGGCTTTATCATTTATAAATTTGGATACTATAAATGATTTTGAAGTAAAGATTAAAAAAGAAGTTAATTACAATAGATTTAGAGGTAATGTAATTTTTTCAGGAATAAAAGCATGGGAAGAATTTAATTGGTTAGGAAAAATTATTACCATTGGAGGTGTTAAATTTGAAATATTTAGAAAAACAAAAAGGTGTGCTGCTACTAATGTGAATCCCAAAACTGGTTTAAGGGATTTGAATATACCCAATCAACTTCAAAAAATTTATGGTCATTATGATCTAGGTGTATATGGAAGAGTTTTGAACAAGGGTACTATAAAAATAAATGATGAGATTAAATTTTAATTTAGACATAAGAGGGATTTATGTATGCAGTTAATGTAACAATTAAAGTACAAAATGAATTAGCAAAAAAGGCAATTATTCTTGCTTTAAAAGATTGGAGTAATGATTTATTTCAAAATAATGGATTAATGTTGAGATGTTTTGTTGATAGAACAGAAAATCAAGTAGAAATATTTCATGTATTTAGAACAAAGCAAGAAATGGAGGAAGTTAGAACAACTAAATCAAATAAATTTTGGGATCAAATAAAAGAAATGGGTGGTCAAGTTACTAGATTTGAAGGAGATTGTGAACTTGAAGTTTCAAGAGGGTTGCAGGATTTAGATTTAAAATTTAAATAAATGATAAAATTCATTCTTTTTATTTTTTTTCTTTTTTATAGCTTTAATTCTTTTGGATACGAAAAAATTCATGTTGCCGTTGCATCAAATTTTATAGAACCATTAAATTTAATAAAAAAAGAATTTTTAAAAAACAATAAAACATCTTTTAAAATATCTACGGGATCAACAGCTAAACTTTTTGCTCAAATTTTAAATAAAGCACCAATTGATATATTTTTATCTGCAGATCGGTTAACAATTCAAAAGATACCAGATAATAAAAAAATTAAAGTTTCTAAATTCACTTACGCTATTGGAAGTCTTATAATTTTTTCCAAAACAAAAATAGATAACCAAATTAAATTTGAAAATATACTTTTAAAAAGATTATCAAATAAAATTGTTATAGCTAATCCTAAATTTTCACCATATGGGCGTGCTTCTAAGCAGGTTTTAGAAAGTTTAGGTATGTTGTCTATATTTGAAAATAAGATAATTCTTGCTTCAAATATTAACCAAGTTTCATCATTTATTTATTCAGGTAATGTTGATTTAGGCATCATTTCTAATTCAGATAAGCTTAAACTTAAAAAATATGAATTGGGATATTTCAAAGAAATACCACAAAATCTTTATTCACCAATTAAACAAGATGTTATTCTTTTAGAAAATGCAAAAAATAATAATAAGGCAAAGTTATTTTTTAATTTTTTAAAATCTAAAGATACTAAAAAAATTATCAGATCATTTGGTTATAGAATTACAAATTAAGAAGTTTTTGTAGTTTTAATTTTATAGATTTATCACTTTCTCCCCAGGCTATTGTTCCAGCAAAATTTCCATTTTTATTAATCATAAATACTGTGGTTGTGTGATTAATTGTATAGTCATCTCCTTCGGAAACTTTTTCCCAATAAATATTCCAATTTTTAGCAAATTTATTTATTTCATTTAATTCACCAGTTAAACCAATCACAGATGAATTAAAGTTTTGTAGATAATCATTTAAAATATTTATAGTATCTCTTTCTGGGTCTAAAGTTACAAATAAAACTCTATAATTTTTTTTATTTTTCTCTAGCAATTCAATATTATTTAACAAATTAGACAGAGTTGTAGGGCAAACTTCAGGACAATGAGTAAATCCAAAAAAAAGCAAAGTAGGTGTATCTTTAAAATCTTTAATATTAACTATTTTTCCATGATGTGAAAAGAGATTCACTTCAGTTAAAGTAGATTTTAATGATAAAGACGAAGCTGACTTAAAATAACTTACCACAAGTGAATAAATAGGTATTAAAATTAATAGACCAATTAAAGTACAAGGAATTATTAGTTGTCTTTTTATGTTCATAGTTAAATTGCTATTTAAATTTTTTATTAAAATAATGAGATGCTAAGTTATGTCAATTTATTAATTGAAATATAATTATTAGATTAAAAAAGAGGAATTTTTAAAAGCCACAAAAAGATAAAACATTTTGAAGTAGCTGATTATTTTTGGCAACAATAGGTAGCGATATAATTATTGATATTATTAGGAAAATAAAAAAAGAAAGTTTTAATTTATTTATTATTGTAATAAACATGATATATTATAGCACTTTATCTAGATTTATAAAATTATAAAGTAAATGGTATTATTAGTGAAAAAATATGAAATATGATTCGAAAATTAGATTTGATGATAATTTTGAAGGAAACTACTTTGGATCAGGTAATTTAAATTTGAGTGGAACTTTTAAAGGAACAATAAAAATTGATAAACTTATTATTAATGAAAATGCATTCTTTATTGGGAATATTACGGCTCAAGAAATTATCGTAGAAGGACAAATTAAAGCTGATATATCTGTGGAAAAATTACATGTCATGTCGACTGGGAAAGTTGAAGGTGACTTGCTTTATAGAACTTTAAAGATTGATGAAGGTGGGTATTTAAATTCATCAAAAGTTGTAAAGATGTCTGATCAAAAGACTTTAAAAAGTAAAGTTTTAAAAAGTTAAATGGAAATTAATTTTGAAAATTTCATTAAATTTAATATTCAAGTAGGAACAATTGTTGATGTTAAAGAAAATAAAAAAGCAAGAAAGCCAGCTTATGTAATAGATATAGATTTTGGAGAAAAAGATGGAATAAAAAAATCATCTGCTCAAATTACAAACTATTCAAAAAATGAATTATTAAATAGAAAAATTATAGCTGTAACTAATTTTCCACAAAAAAATATTGCTGGCGTTTTATCTGAAGTCTTAATTTTAGGGGCAATTACAGATAAAGAAGTCAAATTGCTTGGAGTAAATCCTAATGTTGAAAATGGCACAAAAATAGGATGAATGCCAAACTTTCTCCTATTAATGATTTAAATGGAATCATACCTAGTTTACATACACCATTTAAAAATAATAAATCTATAGATTATAAAAGTCTTGAAAAGTTAGTTTTACATACGATAGACACGAATTGTGCTGGTATGCTTTTGTCAGCTGTTGCAGGTGAAACTCAAAATTTAACATTTAATGAAAAAGCAGAAATGATGGAATTTGTATTAGATATAAGCAGAAATATAATTCCAATTATTTTTGGATGTAGTTCACAAAAAATAGAAGAAATTTATTCTTTAGTTGATCTTGCAAGACAAAAAAAAATTAAATGGGTTTTAATTCAAGCTCCACTCAATTTAAGTGAAGGTGATTTGATAGCCTTTTACAAAAAAATAAATGAAATTGGACCATCTCATTTGATGATACAAGATTTGTCTTGGGATGGATATGGTCTTTCAGATGCAATAATTCAAAATCTTATTAATGAGGTTTCAAATTTTAAATCCTTAAAAGTAGAAGTTGTAAACTCAGGAAAAAAATATTCAAATATTATAAATTTAACAAAAAATAAATTACATCTTACTGGAGGGTGGGCTGCAACTGGTTTTATAGAGGCTATGAGAAGAGGCGTTCATGGATTTATACCTTCTACCATGGAAACAATTTATAATTCTGTTTATAATTTGATGATAAATAACGAAGAAAAAGAGGCAAGAAAACTTTTTTATAGAATTCTACCAGCTATTTCTTTTGCGCATCAGCATATAGATATATCAATTAAGTTTTATAAAATGTTAAGAGTTGCTGAAGAAATATTTTCTACAGATGTATGTAGAGGTAATATTCAAGAATTTGATGAAGCTCAAAGATATGAAGCAGAATTTCATATTGATAATATTTTAAACTTACAAAAAGAGTTATTAAACAAAAATAATAAATAGTCGTAAGTTAAAGTATAACGATATCCTCCAAAAAAAAATTATAGTGGACACTTAATGTGTCCACTTGTTTTATAAAAAACTTTTTAAGTTTTTAAAACTCATATAATATTTAGATAATATGGATGATATAAAAGTTTCAAAAAAATATTCATTACCAAAAGATATGAAAGCTTGGGTTTTAAAAAGTCCCAATGACTTGGAATTAAAAACAAAAGCGATACCCAATCCTGGGTACTCAGAAGTTTTGGTAAAAATAGATGCAGTTGCTATATGTGCTACAGATTTGGATGTTATAAGTTATGGTCCTCCAGCATTGATTGAAGGAGAGAAGCCTTTTAATAAAGAGTTTACTCCAGGTCATGAATATATGGGTACAGTTGTTGCACTAGGTCCTTCAGTTGACGAGTTTCAAATTGGAGATAGAGTTACAGTAGAAATACATTCAGGATGTGGACAATGTAAAAGATGTAGAATGGGGATGTATACATCATGTCATAATTATGGACTGAATTATGGAAAAAAGAATAAAGGTCATAGAGCAAATGGTTTCACTTCTGATGGTGGATTTAAACAATATGCAATTAATCATATCAATACGCTAATCAAAGTACCTGATGATATGACGGATGAAGAAGCAACACTCGTTGTAACCGCAGGTACGACGATGTATGGTTTAACTGAATTAGGTGGTTTAGTAGCAGGTGAAAGTCTAGTTGTAATTGGTCCTGGTCCTATTGGTTTGTTAGGAGTGGCGGTAGCAAAAGCTCTTGGTGCAGATCCAGTTATATTAATTGGCACAAGAAACGATAGACTTGAAATAGGAAAAAAACTTGGAGCTGATTTTGTTTTAAATGTAAAAGAAGAAAATGACATTGTTGATTCGGTTAAATCTTTAGTTGGAAATTTAGGTGTAGATTATGTTGTTGAATGTGCTGGAACAGAAAAAGCTTTAGATGATGCAATTATGATGACTAATAGAGGTGGAAAAATTTGTTTGGCAGCTTTCCCCCATGATCCAATAAAAGTTAATATTCCTTACATGGTAATAAATAATATTTATATGTATGGCATAAGAGGTGAAGGTAAAAGTGCAACGCATAGAGCAATGGCTTTTATGAAACAAAAAAGGTTTAATGCTAAACTTGTACATACACACACATTTAAAATGAATGAATTGCCAACTGCTTTAAAATATGCAAGGGAAAGAATTGATGGTGCAATTAAAGTAGTTATAAAACCATGGGAATAAGATGTCTAAAACTACAAACTTTTTTCTTGCCTACATTACTACTAAGAATGAAGAGGAAGCTCTTACTTTAGCAAATTCAGCAGTAGAAAAAAATCTTGCAGCTTGTGGTAATATTTTTCCCAAAATGAAATCTGTTTATAAATGGAACAAAAAACTTCAAAATGATGATGAAACTCTTTTAATTTTAAAAACTAATTCAAGTAAATATCCTTTACTTAAAAAACTAATTTTAGAAAAACATTCTTATGAAGTTCCATGTATTTTAAAAATACCCATTGATAATGGAAATAAAGAATACTTGAAATGGATTGACAATAGCTTGATTTAATTTGCTTGAACTACTTTACCAATGTAAGGTAGATTTCTATTATTTTGCGCATAATCAATTCCATAGCCAACTACAAACTCGTCAGGTATGTCAAAACCTACCCAGTTAACATTTATATCCGTTTCTCGTCTTGATGATTTATTTAAAAGGCAACAAACTTCTAAGGATTTTGGCTCTCTTTCATTAAGCATTTTAATTACTTGGTTGAGAGTATGTCCAGTGTCTATAATATCTTCTACAAGAAGCACGTCAGTATTTTTTATATCTGTATTTAAATCACTCAATATGCGAACATTATGAGAGCTTACCATAGAGTTTCCATAGCTAGAAACTGTCATAAAGTCTATTTCTACTGGTACTTTAATTTCTCTCGCTAAATCAGCTATAAAGACAAAAGAACCTCTTAACAGACCAACTACTAAAAGTTTGTTTGTATTTTTATAAAATTGATTTATTTCGCTACTTAAATCTTTTATTCTATTTTTAATTTTTAATTCGTCGATTAAAACTTGGACGTCATAATTTTTAGTCATAATATAAGATATTAAATAATAATATGTTCAATATTTAAAGTATTTTTTTGGAGACAAATTTGATTACATTAATTCTTGGAATGATTTTAGGTTTTATGGTTTTTTTTCCTATAGTTGTTGCCCCAAGCATTTTTAAAAATTTAAATGAAAAACAATCTAGCCTATTTTTAAGGTCTTTTTTCCCTAAATATTATTTGTTTGGCATAATTATTAGTTTAATCGGTTTAATAGTTTCATATCTAGAGAATGATTTAATTATTATTTCAAGTTTTGTTTTGATTTTTGTTGGGTTTCTTTTTTCAAGACAATATCTAACTCCATTAATTAATAAAGCTAAAGACGAAATAAATAAAAGTGATAATTTGTCTAAAGTTAAATTTGAAAAACTTCATAGGTATTCAGTATTAATCAATATTTTACAAATAGTGATTTGTATTATAATTTTATGTTACATAATAATGTTTTAATATAAATATGATTAAAAAACATCAACCTCTTAGAAGATTTCCTGACTATAAATCAAGTATAGTTAGGTCACCTGAAAATGAACCTTTATTAATAAATTTTTCAAATTCTGAAATAACTGGGCCATTGTTTAACAAAAATATTTTAAATGAAAATGATAATAATTTAATTTTAAACTTTTCTAAAAATGGTGAAAAAGCACTAGGACAAGAAATCTTTGTTCATGGTTTTGTTAAAGATGAAAATGGAAATCCCTTGAAAGATGTTTTAATTGAAATATGGCAAGCTAATGCAGGAGGGAAATATAGACATCAAAATGACCCTAGCAATACTAAGTTAGATGAAAATTTTGGAGGCTGTGGAAGGTTTATAACCTCTTCTGATGGTTATTATATATTTAAAACTATTGAACCTGGGGCCTATCCATATCCAAATAGAGGTATTGAATGGAGACCAAAACATATTCATTTCTCTTTGTTTGGTTCAATGTTCCTTCAAAGATTAATTACTCAAATGTATTTTGAGGGTGATCCATTAATAAAATCTTGTCCAATGGTAAATTCTATACCTGATATAAATGCTAGGAAATTACTTGTTGGGAAATTAGATCTTTCAAAAACAGATAAGGAAAAAATACTTGGTTATAGATTTGATATAATTTTAAGAGGCAAACAGCAAACATATTTTGAGAATAAAATAGAAGGGTCATAATTTCATGGTTAAGATTAAAAATTTTATCGACACACCATCTCAAACAGCTGGCCCTTTTTTACATATAGGTTGCACACCAAGTATTACAGGAATTAACATTTTTAAAGATGAATTAGGATCAACACCTTTTAAAAACATCTCTTTAAATGAAGAAATAAATATTAAAGGTAAAATATATGATGGAAACAATGATCCAATAATTGATGCGATGATAGAAACATGGCAATGTGATGAAAATGGAAAATATTTTAATTATCAAGGATTTTCTAGGAGAGTTACTGATTTTAAAACTGGAGAATATCAACTCAAAACAATTAGACCTGGTAATCAAATAAATGAAAATGGCACCATTTCTCCATCATATATTTTATTCTGGATTGTAGCTAGGGGTATGAATAGGCCATTAATTACTAGAATGTATTTTGATGAAAATGAGATTAAAAGTGATGTAATGTTTAAAAATTTAAGTATTCAAGATAGATTAAAAACTTTAATTCCTTACACAGAGGACAAAAAAAATTTTGTTTTTGATATTCATCTTCAAGGGAAAAAAGAGACGATTTTTTTTGAATTTTAAGTTATAATTAAAATATGCCTAGATCAAATTTGATTATTCGACATTATCAATCCTATATAAAGGAAACTCTAGAAGAAAACGAGAGAACGAAAAATAACAAGCCAATGGGCCTTTTCGCATATTTTCTTTTTTTCTGTTATATTGTCTTTTGGGGTTATGTTTTTTGGATGCCTCCATTAGGATAGTTAAAAAATTTATGCAACGAAATAACAATTCAATTATCTGGAACCCTGGTGAACTTATTTATGAAATTGGTAGCATCCCAGAAGAAGCTTATTTAATTTTAGAGGGATATGTAAATATAGAAACGAAAGACCAGTTTAAACTAAACACCTTAGGTAAAGGCGAAGTTTTTGGAGAAAGTTCTTTGCTTTTAGGTACTAAAAGAACAGTTACAGCAAGAGCAGATTCTCATAAAGTTGTAGCTAATATTATCCCAAAAGATTATTTTGTGAAGTTAAAGAATAATGATGTAGTTTTAAGTGCATTGATTAGGAAGACTCAAGTTCGGTTAATGGATGCTAATGAAAAAATCAATCAACTTGCAAATGAAGTATCTGAATTATTATCATCTTTAAAAGGTGATTCAAAGGTTGATGGTGAGTTGTCAAATAGAATATCAAACCTCAGGAAAAAAATTTCTGAAATCAATAATATAGCGAATGATTAGATTAACTAAAGGCAAAGCCCTCGTAATTATTATTTTTTATATTTTCACAAATTTTTGTATAAGTAGGTAGTCCACCGGCATATGGCATAAAAACTCGAGGCTTATTTGGAATATTAGCTCCCAAATACCATGAATGTTTAACAGTAGGGAGTAATGTTTTATCTGCAGCTTCTTTAACTTGCTTTCCCCATTCAAGTGAATTTTTTTCAGAAGTAGAGACTTTATTAAAATTATTTTCAATCATGTATGATATACAATCTGTAACCCATTCAACATGTTGTTCAATTGCAGTGGGCATATTTGTTAATACCGAAGGACTTCCTGGTCCAGTAATCGTAAACATATTTGGGAAGCCAGGGATCTGTAATCCAAGGTAAGTTTTTGGACCTTCATTCCAATAATCTTTTAAATTTAAATTATTTTCGCCAGTTATATTTAAATTTATAAGTGTACCTGTCATTGCATCATAACCAGTTGCAAAAACAATTGTATCTAATTTAAAGTAATTATTTTTTGTTTTAATGCCTTTTTTATCTATTTCAATTATAGGATCATTTTTAATATCAACTAGATGAACATTGTCTTTATTGTAGGTTTCAAAATAGTTGGTATCTATTGGAGGTCTTTTGCATCCATATGGGTGATCAAAGTTTGTTAATATTTTTGCAAACTCTTTATTTTTAACAACTTGGCTAATTTTTTTTTTTAAAAAAATTGATGCAGAATCATTTGCCTTTTTGTCTGTAATTATATCTTTAAAAACACCTCTAAATTGAAGTCCACCTTTTTCCCAATATTCTTCATATTTTTTTTCTCTTTCTTTTTGGGGAACATCAAAAGTAAGTTTTTCACTAATCCGAAAAGCATGTCCATTAGGTGTTTCTTTTACAATTGACTTTAGTTCATCATAATTATTTTTAACATACTCTTTGAATTCTTTTGAAAGAGGTTTATTTCTGGCTGGCACACTAAAGTTAGGAGTTCTTTGAAAAACTGTCAGGTGTTTTGCCGTTTCAGCAATTACAGGTGCAGCTTGAATTCCAGTTGACCCAGTACCGATTTGTCCAACTCGTTTGCCAGAAAAATCTACATTGTTTTTAGGCCAATTCCCAGTATGGTAGTAATCCCCATTAAACTTATTTAAACCTTTTATGTTTGGTATGTTTGTTGTTGAAATACATCCAACTGCCGTTATTAAAAATTTACATTTGAATAGTTCATCATTCTTTGTTTTTAAAATCCATGAATTATTTTCTTCGTCAAATGTCGCTGAAATGACTTCAGTATCAAGTTGAATATCATCTTTTAATGAATATTTGTTTGAAACGTAGTTTAAATATTTACGAATTTCTGCATGGCCTGGATAGCGTTCGCTCCATTCCCATTCTTTGAAAATTTCTTCAGAAAAAAAATATGTATAAGCGTGGCTTTCAGTGTCACATCTAGCACCTGGGTATCTGTTCCAGTACCATGTTCCACCTATGCCAGAACCTTTTTCTAACACTCTACAGTTTAGTTTCAATTTATCTCTCAACTTATAAAGTTGATATAAACCTGAAAAGCCTGCTCCAATTATAATTGCATCATAAGAAATTTTAGACATTTTACTACTGTACCTTTATATAAGGTAGTGTATAAGAATAGATATCGTCAATAATTTAATAACAAAAATATAATTGTATGGATCCAATATCTCAAGGTACTTTTGGTGGAGTATTCTCACAGTTTTTTTCATCTAAAAAAAAATTAACTGTTGCGACAGCCATTGGAATTATAAGTGGGTTAGCTCCAGATCTTGATGTATTTATTAAATCTTCTTATGATCCATTGCTAAGCTTAGAATATCACAGACAATTCACTCATTCTTTTATATTTATACCTTTTGGAGCACTAATTGTTACTTTATTTACTTATAATTTTGTTAAAAAATATGTAACTTTTTTTGAAAACTACATTTTTGCTTTTGTTGCATATTCTACTCATGCTTTACTAGATGCATGCACGAGTTATGGAACTCAATTATTTTGGCCATTTTCAGATTATCGATTTGCTTGGAATAGTATTTCAATAATTGATCCTCTTTTGACTGTACCGATATTAATCTTAATGATTTTAGCTGTTATTTTGAAAAAAAAGTTCTTAAATATAATCGGCTTTTTTTGGATCTTTTTGTATTTGGGATTTGGGTTTTTTCAAAGTTCAGTAGCCTTAAAAGAAGCAAAAAATCTTGCTAAATACAGAAATCATGACTTTAAAAAAATTACTGTTAAACCGAGTTTGGGAAATCTTTTTTTGTGGAAAATAGTATATTTATATGAGGGTAAATATTATGTAGATTCTGTAAATCTGATTGGAAAGACTAAGTTTTGCTTTGGAGAAACTATTGAAAAATTTGATACTAATATTCATTATAAAAATTTAAATAAAGATAGTAAGCAATTCAATGATATTTTAAGGTTTAGCTGGTTTTCACAAGAGTACCTTGCGTATGACAAAGACAAAGATTTAATAATTGATGTAAGATATTCTGCAATTCCTAATGAGGCTGAAGGTCTATGGGGAATAAAAATTAATTCAGATCCAAATTATAAAGGCCATGTAAAATGGGTAGTTAATAGGGGAAACTTTTTTGAGAAAGGACCAAAATTCAAAGCAATGTTATTTGGTGATTTTTGTAATAAAGAAATTTAGTGTAATAAGGAAAAATCTGGATCAGTAAAGAAAGTTGCAAAAAATTTTTTTACATTATTAACTTCTCTCGAAGAAAGATTACCAAATTTCAAGTTATTAAAAAATTTTTCTTCAACTTCTTTTTCATCTAGGGGAAATAATTTTCCTCCTCGTAAACCAGGTTGGGTCTCTTGAATAACTTGAGAATTTTTAAGAATAATATTAATTTCACCACTATAATTTTTTGGATACTCATTTTGTGGGTCAATTTCATAAGAAATTTTTGAACAAATATTTAAAATTTCACGATTTTTTATTTGCTCTTCTGTAAATTCTAAGAGTCCTGCTTTACCAAAATAAAGGCCTACAGCAATACAGAAAGGTACTGAGAATTTTGCACTATATGGGGTCGTAGGTTTCCTTTTTTCTGATAAAGGCTCCCATAATCTATGAACAGTTCCTTCTCCTACTTTACATATAATTGATTTAATTTCGTTTAAATCATTTATTTTTTCTCTAGCCTTGATTGCACAGTCAATAAATGGTTGTGTCATTGTTCCACATGCGAAAGGTTTTATAGCAAGGTTATTTGTATGCCAATATGATCCTAAATCATCAGTTAATTTTTTAAAGTCAGGAATTATCTTACTATCAGCGAAAGAATTAAAAATACCGTTTTTTCCCTCAAAAACAGTTCTAGGACCTTTAAAATTATTTTTTCCTAGGTGAGCAGATTTCCAACCTGAAGCACCAGCCCAACCTGGGTGTAATCTTTTGGTCCAGGTGCCTTCAGCTAGATATTCAATAATACCTGAAGCCATGCTACCAACTATTCCTAGGGATGAGGTTGTTTGTAATACACTATTTTTTAATATTTTTGAAATGCCAATAGATGCTCCAAATGCACCAAGTATTGCAGTTGGATGGAATCCTTGTTTATGTATCGCCATAGGTGATACCAAAGCAAGTCTACACATTAATTCAGAACCTACTGCTAACCCTTTCAAAATTTCTTTTGGTTTTAATTTATAGTATTCTGCTGCAGTTAATAATGAAGAACACATTACCGAACCTACATGAACAGGTGTTCCTTCAAAAGTATCATCAAAATCTTCTCCATGTATTGCTGTACCATTTAACACGATGGCATCTGATGGACATAATTTTTCTAAATGTCCAGGAACAGTACAATTACCACTATCAGTAAAAGATTGTTTTATTGCTTTAATGTAATCTTCATTTCTGCTTGCAAAGATTAAACCTAAGCTATCCATGAATGTTAATTTTATTTTATCAACAACTTCATTTGGGATTTCTTTATATTCTAAATTAAAACACCATGTAGAAAAAATTTCTGCATTTCCAAGATCATCAAATTTATTGGACATTTAATTTTTCTTAAAAACTTTTGTCCAAAGAGGAGTTGTTAAACTTAAGAAAGTTAGTATGAAAAAGAAAACTACTATTGGCTTGTCTAGCAATGCAAAGAAATTATTATCATGAATTATCATTGATTGAGAAAAACTTTCTTCAACTAATTTTCCAAGAATTAAACCCATTACTAATGGAGCAGCAGAAAACCCGTGTCTACTCATAAAATATCCAATCACGCCAAATGTTAACATTACCCAAACATCAAACATTGAAGAACTAAATGAATAAGAACCAATCATGGCAAATATAAAAACAGCCGGCCATAAAAGCTTTTTAGGTATGAATGCTACCAGTGAAAAAAACTTAGCTCCAATTAAACCAATAATAAGGAAACCAAAATTTGCAATTAACATTGCACCAAAAATAGCATAAACGAATTCAGGAGTTTCATTTATCAAATAAGGCCCAGGGCGAAATCCATGCATTATTAAAGCTGCAAGAATTAGAGCAGTAGATCCACTTCCAGGAATTCCTAAGGCCAATGTTGGTACCATTGCGCCACCAGCAGCAGAATTATTCGCGGCTTCTGGCCCAACAATACCTTCAGGCGAACCTTTTCCAAATTGGTCTTTATTTTTTGACCATCTTCTAGCTTCATTATATCCCATAATTGCAGCTACTGTAGATCCTTCCGCAGGAAGTATTCCGATAAATGTTCCTATACCTGAGGATCTTAAAATTGTATATTTCAATTTTTTTAATTCTGCAATTGTGGGCAATCTTAAGGCCTTAGCATGAATTCTATCAACGACAGAGTTTAAAGTTTCAGATTGTTTAAACAATTCGCTTACTGCAAATAAACCAATTAAAACAGGAACAAAACTTATACCTTCTTCTAACTCTGGCACATCAAAAGTAAATCTTTCTACTCCAGTTGTTAAATGAATACCAATTGTACCAATTAATACCCCTATACAACCTGAGATTAGGTTTCTTATTGAAGATTTACCGCTCATTGTTGCAAGCATAGACAATGCAAAAATAGCTAAACCAAAGTATTCTTGGGGACCAAATTCAAGTGCTACTTGCGCTAGCAATGGTGCAGCAAAAATAAATACTATCAAACTAAATATACCACCTAAAACACTAGAAACAGCAGCAAGTCCTAGTGCTCTTCCAGGCTCCCCGTTTTTTGCCATTGGATACCCATCAAGAGCTGTAGCAACTGCAGGTGGTGCACCAGGTGCATTAATTAATATAGCGGTAATTGATCCACCAAAAGTGCCTGCACAATATAAAGCAGCCATCATTGCAATAGCGGCTACGGGATCTAATGTTATAGTAAATGGTATTAATAAAGCTATAGCCATTGGTGAGCTTAAACCAGGTAAAGCACCAACTAAAACACCAATTAACACTCCACCTAAAATTAAAATTATATTTTCAAATTCTAAAATTAAGGATAAGCCTTTAACAATATCTTCCATAAAAAACCCTAATTATATAAAACCCTCTAAGATCCCTGGTTCAAAATAAACACCAAGGATAATATTAAATATTAAAATTATAAATAGTGGAAATAGTACTACGTACGGTACAAGTAATTTTAGATTTTTTTCACCCCAGAAAATAGGAAGAACAAAACAGGCTAAAAAAATTGTAACGTACGCACCTAAAAATTCTGAGAAAACAATTATTGTTAATAAAATTGTCATAGTACCGTAAGTCGCAAAATTAATTTTTTTCTTTCTGCCAGAATCAATATCTTTTCCTGATTTTTTTAGTAAAATGTGTTCAAACGGAATTAATGCTGTTAATAAACCAATTGTAATTAATAAAATTTGAGGAAACAATTGAGGTGGAATGTTTTGCGCAAACAAATCTGAAACGCTATCAAAGTTATCTGCAGCATTCCATAAAAATACTATCATAGCATATATGATAATTGCTATGATAGTATCTGTTTTATTAAACAAATTTTTAAAAGAATTGTTCATAAATGAAATAATTTATTTCAATAATCCTAAATCTTTTAATGCACTTTGGGCAACTTTATATTCTTCTTTCAGATGCTTGTCCCAAACTGCTGTTCCTGCAACACTACCTTCAACAGTCAATCCTGCACTTGCTAGATAATTAGCAAACACTTTATGTTTCATAGCCTTAACCAATCCTTTAGAAATTTTTTCTATAATTGGTTTTGGAGTTGAAGCTAAAACAGCATAACCTCGAGTAGTTGAACATTTAGCTTTAATACCTAACTCATATGAAGATGGAACATCAGGATAATCTTTTAACCTTTTTTCAGCCAAAACAACTAATGCTCTAAAAGTTCCATCTGCAACTTGGTTTGTAGCTTCACTTACATTTGGCAATGTTGCATCAATTTTACCAGCCATTAAAGCTTGAACCATTTGAGCACCAGAACCAAAAGGAACTACCTTAACTTTTATACCGGCTTCTTTAGCAAATTGAACAAGACCTATGTGTTCAGTTCCACCAATATTTGCTACTCCCCAATTTAATGGTGCTTTTTTTGAAGCACTAATTAAATCTTTTAAAGTTTTATATTTACTCTTTCCAGATACAGTAATAAAGGTCGGATCATCCATTGCTCTAGCAACTCCAACTATGTCGTCAATTTTCATGTTGGACTTACCTCTAGCCATAGTATAAAGATGAGTTTGGGTTAAAGCCATTACAGTGTAACCGTCTGCGGGTCTTGTAAGCACATAATTTTGAGCTTTAGCACCAGCTCCGCCCCTTTTTGAAACGATTCTAATGTCTGTTTTTAATATTCTTCTTGATCTTATTGATGCCATTCTAGCGGTTGTATCAGTTCCACCACCATATTTAGCATGTATTACTATCTCAATCGGTTTATTTGGATATTCATCAGCGTTTGCCGAAAATCCAAGGAAAAGAGATGAACAAATAAAAGCTATTGAACCAAATAATCCAATAACAAATATGTTAAGCTTTTGAAAAATTACTCTCACTAAATCCTCCATTAATATTTTAATTAATTAATCTTTACATTTAAGAAAGTTGTGAACAAGGGTTTTTTAAAATTAAATAAATCAAATCAATTTAAATTCTTATCACCTTTAATTTGTGTTCTGTGCATAATTCTTCTTGAATGGGGATTAAATGCATCTCTTTTATGAAGCACATATAAATTTTTCCAAATTAATAAATCTCCAACTTTCCAATTTTGAGTCCATGTAATTTCATCAAGTGTAGCGAAATACCAAATTTCATCTAACAATTTTTCACTTTCACTTATTGACATTCCTAAAATATATGCGTGTGGTCTTCTTCCTAAAAATAGACGTTTAGTATTATTTTTTGGATTAGTTATAATTGCTGGATGTCTTGCTCCCGGAGTTTGCTCTGGGCTTTTCACTTCCTTATAACCTTTTCTTAGCATCCCTGCGCTGTTGTGTGAACTATCATGTATAATGATTTTATCTTCAATTTTTTCTTTTAATTTTGTTGGGAGTCTTTCATATGCTTTATACATATTTGCAAAATGAGTATTACCTTCATTTTTAGGCACTTCTAATGCATAAAGAATTCCATATTTTGGAGGTTCTTCAAGATAAGTCATATCTGCATGCCAAGTTGCCTCTCCATCACCAAGGTTTCCAATTGGAGTACCTTTAGTGTCTTTTACATTTGAAATAACATTAATTTCTGGATGTTCAGGCAGAAAACTTATACCATAAGGGTTTGGTGCTGGAGGGTCTAATTCACCAAATAATTTACTAAAATCCTTAAGTTTGTGATCGTTAATATTTTGGTTTCTTATAAGCGCAACTAAATTATCATCAACAAATTTTTTAATATCTTTTTTTGCTTCTATTGATAGAAAATTATTTAAGTCTATACCTTTAATCTCTCCTGATAAAGGAGCATTATATTTAACAAATTCCATAGATATTTCCTTCAATGCATTATATTAAACAATATTATTTATTATGACCTTAATATTGCTTTACCCCACAAATTTAAGGTATTTTCAGATTGAGGCCATTTTTTATATTTTCTATCATGAATTATTTCTAACTCTGCAGAGAACTCTATCCAATTTTTGTCTAAATCTTCAATAAATATAAATAAATTATTACCTGGGCCGTGTCTTCCAGGTCCCCAAATTATTTTCACATTTTTTTTTGAAAAATAATCACACAATATTTTTATATTTTCCCATTTGCCAACTTCATAGGAATGATGATCAATTCCTATTTTGTCTGATTTGAAACAAGCAATTGTGTGATGTTCATGGTTTGAAGTTAAAAAAGAAGTAGCTAAGGATCCATTTTCATGTACAACGTTGTCTGTAATTTTGAAACCTAATAAACCACAATAAAAACTTTGAAATTTTTCTACATTTTTACTTGATAAAGTTAAATGTTGTAAGGGCATACAAAGTTCATTTTTAAATATTTTCTTGCTGTTTTTTCTAATTCCAAAAGATAAAATATTTTTATCTGGATCAATAATTGAAAATGAACCTTTTTTTAGATGATTATTTTCAAATTTTTTTAAATTAACATTATTGGAAATTATAAAATTTTTAAATTTGTTTAAACTTTCTTTGCTTCTGCAAGAAAAACCTGCATATGAAAGTTTATTTTTTTTACCTTTTATTAGTATAATTTTTCGATTTTTCCCTTCACAAATTAATTCATTATTATTTTTTTTAACAAATTCCATCATGATTATTTCTTTATAAAATTTAGCTAAATTATATGGGTTTGGACTCTCTAAAACGATATGATCTAAATTAAATCCAGCTTGTAATGCGTTTAACTTCATGATTATCTAACTCATTTGTAATATCGATTTGTTTATAAATTCATTAATGTCAGAATTATTTTCTAATGAACTTAAAATAAATCTGTCAGGTCTTAAAATTAAAGCTTTTATATTTAGGTTATTAAATGTTTTAAGTAACTCTTTATATTTATTCACATTAATATGTTTAATATCGGTACAATTTAATTCTTGTTTTGAAAGTAAGATTAATTCTTTGTCAAATTGTTCATCAAAATTTTGAATTTTTGATTTTTGTAAATTTATAAAAGGGAATACATGACCTCTTAATTTATCACTTTTACTTCCTAATCCTGGGCCTAATGGAGGTTTTATTGAAGTCATGACTCTAGATCCATCTTGATTCTCTTTTACAGTATTTGAAACATTAGGATCTCCAATAGAGTTTAACAATTTTCCCATATTTATTGTAGTAATTATATATTCTTTTACGTTTTCCAATCTTTCACTCTCATAAGTTTCAAGGATTTTTTCTTTATGACCAAAGTAACAGCAGTGAGCTAATTTCCAAAAAAGATTAGATACATCTCTTAGTCCTGAACACATCCCTTGACCCATGAAAGGAGGAGATAAATGAGCAGCATCTCCAGCAATGAATATTCTTCCTTTTCGCCATTTTTTTGCTATTAAAGATTTAAAATTATAAATAGTTTTTCTTTCAATTATAGCATCATTTTGAGTTACCCATTTAGATAAGAAATTCCAAATCTTATTTTCATTAAGAATATCTTTTTCTGTAAAATTTTTGTTTAATGATATTTCCCATCTTCTTCTTCTTCCAACATTTCTGCAATAAGTTGTAGGTGTATTTTGACTACAATATTGTATAGTTCTATCAGGCAAATTTTTTTTATTTTTTTTCATGATTAAATCAAGAACTGCCCATTTTTCTTGAAATCCAAAATCAATTGTTTCTTGCCCAATAATTTTTTTAACAAAAGAATTAGCACCGTCACACCCTACAACATAATCTGCGTATATAGTTTGAGAAGTGTTCGTTGATTTGTTAATACATTTTGCTTTTACAACCTTGCCTTTGTTTTCTAATTCTATTAGTTCAGTATTGTAGTAAATTTTCAAATTATTATTTAAAGCTAAATTTTTTCTTAAAATTTTTTCCAAGTCAGGTTGATGGAACCTATAACTTGGATAAAAACCATTATCAGTAATTTGTCTAGGTCTAGGCCAGTCTAAGATTAAATTATCATTTTCATCAACAAACTTAGTTCCTTTATTAATAATAGTTTTTTTTATTAGTTTTTCATAAATACCGATACTTTTAAATATTCTCATGATTTCATCATCAAAATGAACTGCTCTTGGTAAATTATAAACTTTGCTTTCTTTTTCCAAAACATGAATTGAAAGATTATATTTTGATAATAAATTTGCGAGGACGGCACCGGTTGGTCCAAAGCCTACAATTAAAACATTACAGTTTTTATTTTGCATTTTTATTTAATTGATTTTGATACAACCAAGGACAATCGATAACTAAAGGAGCTTGAATTCCATTAGCAGCTATCTCCATTCTTTTATTTCTAAATTTAAGTCTTTCATCTTCTGGAAGATGAAGTCTTTCATGGCCCCAAAAACTTGGTCCAATATCTGTTAATTCCGGAGTCCATGTATCTGGATTTATAAGTCTGCCACCCCAACCATTTTCAACAAAAAAACCTGAAGGTGAATAAGAATAAAAAGATGTCATATAATCATTTGTGTGTCTACCGATAGTATATGCAATTTTATTTTTTTCAAATTGTAACAAGTCATAGCCTTGTCCAACATCATCTAAATTTTTATATTCTACCATAAAATGATGGAAGCCTACTTTCCCTGTTTCTACAAGAGCAAAGCTATGATGTCTTTCGTTTACATGAAAAAAATGAAGTCTAATTGGTTCGAAGCTATAATCACTTACTTTGAATTTTAAGATATCTCTATAAAATGTTACTAGTGGTTCAATATTGTTTGTATGTAGCACCGCATGACCCAGTCCGCAGATACCTGTTTTAAAACCTGATATAGCTCTCCCAGGCTTAAACTCGTCGTCAGTTTTAAATGGATTAAATATTAATTCAATTTGGTTTCCAGCTGGATCTTTAAAATAAATTAAGTCTTCAACAAACCTTTTGTCACAAAGAAACTTTTGTCCTCTAAAAACTTTTACATTATTTTCATTTAATTTTGATGCAAAATTATCTAAGTCACTTTTTTTTTCTACTTCCCACCCTAAAAATGATAAACCCTCACCACCATCATTCGAAATGGAAAACCTTTGTTTTTGATCATCCATTCTTAGCATTAAAGAGTTTTTTGTTTTATCAATTTCCTGCATGCCAAGATTTTTTGTTGCATAATCTGACCAATCTTGGATTTTTTCTGATGTAATACCTAAATATGAAAGAGCTTTTATTGCCATATAAATTACCTAATTAAATTTTATCAATCGATTTCTTAAAATCAATTTTTTAAATTTATATTAGTAACTTATTTTTTTTTGTGATTTAATTTTCTTAATTTAGGAGGAAACAATGAAAATGCTTATAAAAATGATTATTTTATCATTAACCTTTTTTTCATTTTCTGCACTAGCTGATAAGGTAACTTTAAAATTTCATACATTTGTTCCTGCACCAGCTAACTCTAATGCAAAATTTGTTTTGCCGTGGGCAGAAAAAGTTAAAAAAGAATCAAATGGTGAAATTGTAACCGAGATGTATTATTCTATGCAACTTGGAGGAAAGCCACCCCAGCTTGTTGATCAAGTCAGAGAAGGGGTAGTAGACATAGTTTGGACAGTTGCGGGTTATACACCAGGAAGATTTCCAAGACTTGAAGCTTTTGAATTACCATTTTTGCCAACAAAATCAGTAATAACATCACAAGCGGTTCAGGAGTATGTAGAAACCATAGGAGCAGAAGATCTAAAAGATTATAAAATCTTAACAGTTCATGTGCACGCTCCTGGTATGATACATACAAAAAATAAGCTGATTAAGTCTATTGGTGATTTTCAAGGGATGAAGATGAGAGGTCCTACAAGAGTAATTACAACTATGCTTAAAAGTATGGGTGCCACTCCAGTCGGGATGCCAGTTCCAAAAGTTGCCCCGTCATTGTCAAAAGGAGTAATTGATGGAATGGTTGTGCCTTGGGAAATTATGCCTTCATTTAAATTGCAAGAATTAACAAAAGCACATACTAATGTTGCAGGTAATAGAGGTCTATATACAACACCTTTTTTATTCATAATGAATAAAGCAAAGTATGAGAGTTTATCACCATCGCAAAAAAAAGTTATTGATAATAATTCAGGCTTATCTTTAGCAAAAGAGGCAGGTAAACTTTGGGACGGCTTTGAAGTTCCTGCAAGAAAATTAGCTGTAAATGCTGGTGGACAGTTTTTTACTTTGCAAGGCGAAGAACTAGCCAAAATGAAAGCTGCAGGAAAAAAAGTAACTGAAGATTGGATTAAGAGTACTAATAAAAAAGGTTTAGACGCTCAAAAACTTTTAGATACAGCAAAAAGCTTAATTTCAAAATATGAAAAATCATTATAATTAAATGAGTTCATCAACCAATCCTATTGATGAACTTACAGAACGACCAAATGATAAATTTGGTCGTTTTTTATATGACTTAGCTTATATTTTAGCTATTTTAGGAGGTATAATTCTTGTCATTGTTATTTTAATTAACTTTGTTTCAATATTAAGTAGAATTATATTCTTAAATCCTCTAGTGGGTGATTTTGAATTGGTTGAAATTGGTAGTGCAATTGCTATCTCTTCCTTTTTACCTTTGTGCCATTTAAAAAAAGGTAATGTTATTGTAGATTTCATAACTGCAAAATTAAATTTCAAAAAGATTGCTTTTTTAGATTGTGTTAGCTCAGTTTTTTATGGACTTATAGCCTTGTTTTTTACTTGGAGGATGTTTTTCGGAGCAAAAGACATGTATAATTATCAAGAAGAAACTATGTTACTACAATTTCCAATTTGGATACCCTTTTTGCCAGTAACATTTTCATTTGGACTGCTATCTATATGTTGTTTATACACATTTTATCGTGAATTAGTTCTATCGAGAAGTTAATCATGGACAAATATATTCTTGGCATTCTAGCTTTCCCAATTCTGTTTTCACTTTTAGCATTCAGAGTTCCTATTGGTTTAGCCATGTTGTTAGTTGGATGTTCCGGTACAATTTTAATTACAGGATGGCTTCCTATTATGTCTCTAGCTAAAACAAGTGCATGGCATTTATTTTCAAATTACTCTCTTTCAGTTATTCCACTTTTTTTACTCATGGGTAATTTCGCATCTAAAGCTGGCATGAGTGAAGCATTGTTTAAGTTTGCTGGTGCATGTTTAGGTCATAAAAAAGGTGGAGTTGCTATGGCTGCCGTTGGAGCATGTGCTGGGTTTGGCGCAATTTGTGGATCATCGTTAGCGACTGCAGCAACTATGGGGAAAGTAGCCTTGCCAGAGTTAAGAAGATTAGGGTATTCAGGAGCATTAAGTACTGGTGCATTAGCTGCAGGAGGAACTCTAGGCATTTTAATTCCCCCTTCAGTTATATTAATAATTTATTCTATTCTGACCGAACAAAACATAGCTAAAATGTTTTTATGCGCTTTCATACCTGGTTTACTTGCTGCCATAGGTTATATAGTTGCAATTAGTCTATATGTCAGATTAAACCAAGATTCTGGACCAATTAAAGATAGAGTTCCTTGGAAAGAACGTATGTATTTATTTAAAAATATTTGGCATATAATCTTGATCTTTGTTGTCATGATTGGTGGAATTTATCTAGGTTTTTTTACACCTACTGAAGGTGCTGCAATTGGTGCTGCAGGAACTGGTATTATAGCTATCACAAATAAATCATTTAACATAAAGTCATTTATTGAGGTTATTGAAAACACAGCGGTTACAACTGGAATGATATTTTTTGTTTTATTAGGTGCGGAATTTTTTAATTCTTTTATTGCTTTAACTCAGCTTCCAAATTTATTAACTGAATTTTCTAAGGAAAATAATTTAGAACCTTTAATAGTTGTTGCATGCATTATGATTTTATATCTGTTCTTAGGATGTTTAATGGATAGCTTAGCAATGATATTGTTAACAATCCCTGTTTTTTTTCCTTTAGTGATGTCACTTGATTTTGGATTGTCTCCAGAAGAAACAGCAATTTGGTTTGGGATATTAACTTTAGTTGTTGTTGAAGTTGGTTTAATAACTCCACCTGTTGGACTAAATGTATTTATAATTAATAAAATGGCTAAGGATGTACCTATAATTGATACTTTTAAAGGCGTTATACCCTTTTTGTTAAGTGATATAATCAGAATAATATTATTATTTTCTTTCCCAAGTATTACTCTAATAATGTTATGGGCTTTTTATTAAAAGACGTAACAACAATTTAAAATTAATTTTTTAATTCAATTTGATTTTTAATAAAACATTCATTTATTATAATTCTTATATATGTTTTTGTTATTAAAAAATAAGATTCACTGGATATTTTTATGAGAACTCAAGTTCTTATCATTGGAGGAGGGCCTTCAGGATTACTATTGTCGCAACTTTTAAGTGATATTAATATTGATTGTTTAGTTTTGGAAAAACACACCAAAGAACATGTGTTATCCAGAATAAGAGCAGGTGTTTTAGAAGAAGGAACCATAAAATTACTAAAAAAGGCTGGAATTTTCAAAAGGATAAAGGAAGAAGGTTTTTCTCATGATGGCATTTTTTTGTCTTTAAAAAATCGTGGATTTAGAATGGATTTTAACAAATTGATTAATCAAAAAGTTACTGTTTATGGTCAAACAGAAGTGACAAAAGATCTATATGAGCTTAGAGAAAAAAATAATGGTAAAGTTTTTAATTCAGTTAAAGATGTAAAAATTCATGAAATTGAAACAAGTAGCCCATACGTTACATGCAAGATCGTTGATAAAGAAACAAAAATTAATGCGGATTTTATAATAGGTTGTGATGGATTTCATGGTGTTTCAAGAAATACAATTCCTAAAGAAAAAATTAAAACCTTTGAGAGAGTCTACCCTTTTGCATGGTTGGGAATCTTATCTGAAACACCTCCAATTAGCGAAGAATTAATTTATGCAAACCATAAAACAGGTTTTGCTCTGGCTTCTATGCGGAATGAAAATTTAAGTAGATATTATATCCAAACTTCAATTGAAGAAAAAACTACTGAATGGAGTGATGATCGTTTTTGGAATGAAATAAAAAAAAGATTACCAGAAGAATCTTTAGAAAATCTCGTAACAGGTCCATCTATAGAGAAGTCACTAGCTCCTCTAAGATCATTTGTGGTTGAACCAATGAGTTATGGAAATCTATTTTTAGTTGGAGATGCTGCTCATATAGTTCCACCTACAGGTGCAAAGGGGTTAAATTTAGCTTTTTCAGATGTAAACTATTTAGTTGAGACCTTAGAAGAATATTACCAAGAAAAAAATAAAACGGTATTATCTAAATATTCAAAACGAGCATTAAATAGAGTTTGGAAAGCCATTAGATTTAGTTGGTGGATGACAGTGACTTTTCACAAATTTCCTAATCAGTCTGATTTTGATCAAAAAATGCAAGAAACAGAAATTGAGTATTTAGAAAATTCAGAAGTCGCTCAAAAGTCATTTGCAGAAAATTATGTTGGATTGCCTTTTTAACTAATTTTAATAATTATTAAAAAAATTTACATTTAAATTTATATAAAAATCAATCCAATTATGAGTAAAATATTTTCTTTCCTTGACAATAATTATTCTTATTGATGGAATTAATTAATGGGTTCATAACTAGTGTTAAAAAAATTTATCAAGGAGTGAAAATGCCAATTTATAATTTAGGAGACAAAAAGCCTCAATTACCATCTGAAGGTTCATATTGGGTAGCGCCAGATGCTCATGTCATAGGCAATGTTATTTTAGGACAAGATGTTGGAATTTGGTTCGGTTCAGTTTTGAGAGGTGATAATGATATTATAAAAATAGGTAACGAAACAAATATTCAAGAAAATACAATTATTCATGTTGATCCAAATACTCCTGTCACAATTGGTGATAATTGTACTATTGGCCATAATGCAATAATACATGGTTGCACTATTGGAAATAATTCACTTGTTGGAATGGGGGCTACTATTCTTAATAACGCAAAAATTGGAAATAATTGTCTTGTTGGTGCAGGGGCTTTGGTGACTGAAAATAAGGAATTTCCTGATGGCATGTTAATTATAGGATCTCCGGCTAAAGCGGTAAGAGAGTTAAGCCTAGAAATGATAAAAGATATGACACGATCATCTAAGCACTATGTAGCTAATTTTAAAAAGTTTATTAAAGAGCTTGAAGAAACTAAATAATATTTTCTTTTGTTAAATTTTCAATTTCATCAGTTGAGTACCCTAACTTTTTAAGAATTTCTGAGTTGTGTTCACCAAGTTTAGGGGCTCTTTTAATATTTGCTGGAGTTTTAGAAAACTTCCATGGAGTTCCATGTACTTTTAAATTTTTATTTAATTCAGGATACCAAACCTCCGTCACATAATTATTGTTTACTATGTTTGGATCAGATGAAGCTTCCAACATTGTATTCACATGGGTTGAAATTTTATCCGCTTTTCTCAATATTGAAATCCAGTGATCTCTTTCATTAGTTGAAAAGAGTTCAGCTAGTTTATTTAAAATTTCTGCTTTCTTATTCTCTGATTCAAATGCCAAGCCTAAGTCTAACAGTCCTTCTGCTTCTAAGGTGTCTTTAAAGTCCAAGACTTTCATAGCATCTAACCAGCTATTAGGTTCTAGCTGAAGAGCAAAAGGTTTTCCATTTTTTGTCATTAAAGCAAGCAGCAATACCAGGACGTTCTCTTGTTCCGTTTATCCTTGCACCAGTAATTGGAGGTTTATTACTCCACATGGCAGTTGTCATAGTCCAACCAAGTAACCTGAATGCACTACCAACTAGTGAAGTTTCTAGTTTTTTGTCCTTTACCTGTTTTTTGTGCATTAATATATGCAGCGAGTATTCCTCCAAAAGTTAAAATAGCACAAGTCTCATCAGCTACGGATGCAACTCCAGTCCTTAAATTATTTCCTGGTATAGAATAAGCTTCAGCAATTCCACTAAGTGCTTGACCAACAGCATCAGTGCCTGGCAAATGACCATCTGGTGCGTCAGGTCCGTAGGCTGAAACAGACGCATAAATGATTTTGGGGTTAATTTTTTCTAAAGTTTCATAATCAAAATTAAGTTTTTCAGCAACACCTGGTCTAAAATTTTGTCCAAAGATATCGGCTTCTTTAACAAGTTCGTGCAAAATTTTTTGACCTTTTTCAGATTTCAGATTTAAAGTTAAACTCTTAACTCCACGATTATTAGTTTCAAAAAAAGAACCAGTTTCTCCAAATAGATAACCAGATTTTCGATTATTGTCACCTTTACCAGGTGTTTCAATTTTTATTACATCTGCACCTAAATCTGCCATGAGCATATAAGGCACCGTTCCAGCTTGGGCTGTAGAACAAGCCACTATTTTTAATCCTGACAAAGCCCCTTTAATTTCATTCATCTTATAACCTTTTCTACTCTTCTTCTAACTTTGGCATATTATATCTATCATCTGGGTTTAACCATCCTTTATAATTTGGTTCTCTTTTTTCTGCAAAAGCTCTTCTGCTTTCCATACGATCTTCGGTATCGCCATGAAGATGAAGTTTTTCTGCTAAATTTGTTATGTTTGATGGTAATTTAGGTGCCATATGCTTCATCATGTATAAAGTATTAACCCTTGATGCTGGGGGAAGTGAAAGTAAATGTTTCGCCATTGAGTGAGCTTCTTCCATCAAATTTTCTTGTTCAACAAGTCTGTT
>CACOVB010000005.1 GCA_902630555.1 uncultured SAR116 cluster alpha proteobacterium | reverse complement strand
AAATAAACCTGCATACCAGTATCTTACTAAATCACCCATAAATGTCTGTTCATAAGAAAATACAAATCTTGTAATTACAATAATTAACTCAGATGCTACAATTAAAAGTGATAACCAGTGAAATCCAATCGTTTTTGTGTATTTAGCTACAATAAAACCTAAAAAAATTAAAGGTATATGAAAGTACAACCCAACAAAAACAGGGCGACTAAAATTAGAAACAAATTGTTTAGATAAAAATAAATCAAAAATTTTTTCAACTCGCATAAATGCTATTGTTATATCAACTATTCCAATTATTAATACAATCCAAAAAAATGATCTAATCAAATATAAATTTAAATTATGTAAAATAATTGAATCTGTTCTATAAGAAATACTTTTTTTTCTAACATAATAAATTGTTATTAATGCAATAATTATGTAAATCAATAATTCAAAAATAGCTAAAAAAGAAAATTTTTTAAAAAGAGTTAATATACCAGGAAAATCAAACCCTACTTGCATTACATTATCAATTAGAAATGCAATAATAAAGGAAATGGATAACCATCCAAATAGTTTTAAAATTAAATCTGAAGCTTTCATATTATTGATAAAAAAAGGATTAAGAAAATTCTTAATCCTTTTTTGTATTTTATTTTAAGAAATATTTAATACTCTATTTCTTTGGTTAGTGTAATTGACTTCAAAATTAGCCATCATAGTTCCACACTCTCTCATGAAACTTTGATATGCATCATCAACTTTTTTGGTCATTGCTGAGTGAGCTCTAGTTTCTTCAAACACCTCTTTAGCTGCCTCACCAAATGCATCCCAAACATCATCGTTAAATGACTTAACTTGCGTTCCATGATCTTTAACAAGTTTGGCTAAATATTCACCATTTTTTGCACAAGTTTCTTCATACTGTGCGGCATGTTCTTCCATACAAGCAGCAGTAATTAAAGCTTGTTCATTTTTAGTTAATCCACCCCAAAAACTTGCGTTAAAACCCATTCCAAGGCACGAACCCGGCTCATGCATTCCGCCAGTGTAATAAAACTTTGCTGCCTCATAAAATTTCATGAAATAATCGTTATAAGGACCAACCCACTCTGTTGCATCAATAGATCCTGATACAAGATTTTCATAAATTTGACCGCCTGGCAGAGATACTGGTGATGCGCCCAGTTTTGACATAACTGTTCCACCAAGTCCTGGTATTCTCATTTTTAATCCTTTAAGATCTTCACCAGAATTTATTTCTTTATTAAACCAGCCACCAGCTTGAGTGCCTGTTCCACCACAAGGAAGAGCCTTTAAACCGAATTCTCCGGATAGTTCATCCCATAACTTTTGGCCACCACCAAATTTTATCCAAGCATTCCATTCAACTGTAGTCATTCCAAAGGGAACTGAGGTGAAGTAATTAAAAGCAGCATGTTTACCTTTCCAGTAATATTCTGCAGCAATATAAGCTTGAGAATTTCCAGACGAAACCTCATCAAAAACATCGAAAGCACCAACTTTTTCACCAGCAGCAAAATATTTCACTTCTAAAGATCCTTCTGAAAGCTCTGTAATTCTGGCAGCTAATCGTTGTGCTGATAAACCAAGTCCAGGAAAATCTCTAGGCCACGTAGAAACTACATTAATTGTTTTTTTTGATTTTTGGACAGCTGGAGCACTTACATCTTTTTTTTCACCTTGATCACAAGATGAAAGTAAAGCTAATCCGCCCAAACCTGCAGCAGTTGCAACTCCTGCTTTTTTGAAAAAATCTCTTCTTTTCATTAATTCCTCCATAATTCACTAAATCTAAGAAATTTGATATTAGAATAATCCTAAACTAAAAATATATTAATAAAAAGTACTATTTTGTAGTAGTCAATATATTTTATTTTAGCTTAAAATTTAATCAAATTTTGGGGGGCGTGGAAAACCATTCGGAACTAATTTACCAACGCTTCCACGTTTACCAATCCAACCTGAGATATCCTTTTCTGTTCTTTGTCTTCCACCTGTTAAATTCCATACAATTCCATCTGTTTTAGAAATTGATTTTATATCTTCCAAATAACCGTCTTTATATCTTTGCAAAATAACACCTTTACCTTTATTCAATTCAGGCAGTTCAGATAAACTGAAAATCAGCATTTTTCTATTGCTTCCTGTCACTGCCAGATACTCTTTATCACAAATTGTCAAAGCTTTAGCTTTCTTATTTTCATTAAGATTAAAAACTTTTTTACCTGATCTTGTTGCTGCAATTAATTTGTCAGTTTTTATTTTGAAACCCAAACCATCTGATGATGCTATTGCAACCTCGCCTTCAAAATGACTAAATAAGTTCACTATTTTTTCGTTATTATCTAAATCAAAAAATTTTGATAACGGTTCACCAAAACCACGTCCAGAGGGTAATTTATTTCCTAAAATACTATAAAAAGATCCATTCTCAGAAAAAAAGATTATTTTATCATTTGTTTTAGCGTGAATAACTTTTTTTATGGTATCTCCTTCTCGTAATTTGAATTCAGAATTTAGTTCAATATGTCCTTTTTGCGATCTAATCCAATTTTGACTAGATAAAATAATTGTAATTGGCTCCTCTTCAATGTATTCATTGATATCGGGTATTTCTATTTTAGGAGCTACCTCAAAAGTAGTTTTTCTATTGATTTTATTTTTTAAGCTATTTTTTATTTCTTTCATCTCATCAATTAAAACATTTTTCTTAACACCTTCATCAGATAATATTTTTAATAATGTTTCTTGCTCAGACAACAAATTATTTTTTTCTCTTTTTAATTCGATTTCCTCAAGCTTTCTTAAAGATCTTAATCTCATATCTAGAATTGAATTGGCCTGTATTTCAGATAACTTAAACTCTTTGATTAAAACTTCTTTAGGGTCATCTTCTTGTCTAATAATTTCAATTACTCTATCTAGATTTAAGTAAACAATTATTTGTCCATCAATAACCTCTAAACGATCAGTAATTTTGTTTAATCTAAAATTTGACTTTCTTTCTAAGATTTCTTTTCTATGTTCTAGCCAATCAATCAATGCGATTTTAAGAGATCTTACTCCAGGAATATTTTTTTTGTCTAAATAGTTTAAATTTAAATGAACTTTAGCTTCTAAGTCAGTTAACTTAAATAAATTTTCCATTAAAAGTTCAGGGGATACATCTCTATTTTTAGGTTCAATTACAATTCTGATATTTTCAGCACTTTCATCCAATATCTCTGACATTAAAGGAATTTTTTTATCTTCTACCAAATTATCAATTTTCTCAATTAATTTACTTTTAATAATTTGATATGGAATTTCAGAAATTATTATTTGCCATTTTCCATTTTTTAATTTTTCTACATTCCATTTTGACCTAACTCTAAAACTTCCTTTTCCAGATTTGTAAGTTTGATAAATTGAATCCTCGGATTCAATTATAACACCTCCAGTGGGTAAGTCTGGACCTTTTACAAAACTGATAATTTTTTTATCGGTAGCGTCTGGAAATTTTAGTAAATGTAAACAAGCATCAAATAGTTCTGACAAATTATGAGGTGGTATTGAAGTCGCCATACCTACAGCGATACCATGTGATCCATTTGCTAATAAATTGGGTATTGCAGAAGGAAGTACAACTGGCTCATTATCCTCACCATCATATGTTTCTTTAAAATCAACAGTATTTGAATCAATATCTTTTATCAATAATTCTGCAAATTCAGTGAGCTTTGCCTCTGTATATCTCATTGCAGCAGCATTATCTCCATCAATGTTTCCAAAATTACCTTGACCATCTACTAATGGGTATTTCAATGAAAATTCTTGTGCCATTCTTACCATGGCATCATATATGGCTGCATCACCATGAGGATGAAATTTACCCATTACATCTCCAACAACTCTAGCTGATTTTTTAAAGTTACTATTGGGATTTAATTTTAGTTGCCTCATAGCATAAATTAATCTCCTATGTACAGGTTTTAACCCATCCCTTACATCTGGTAATGAACGAGATGTAATTGTTGAAAGAGCATAGGATAGATATCTCTCTGAAATTTCTTCAGAAAATAATCTATTTATAATTTTCAAATCTTCCATTATAAACCTCTTTATTTAAAATTATTTTGTAATCGTATTCTTGCAAATAATAATTTAGTTAAATTATTAAAATCAAAAGTATCTAAAAATTTTTTTATAAAAAACAATGTCAAGCTTAATCCAGAACATATATCATCATTTTCATTATTGTTAATAACATTAACGCCTCCTAAAAAAAATGGTAATTTTAATAACCTATTTTCATATTTCCCTGCAAAAGAGCTTCCTACTGCATTTCCAGATTTCGGGCTCACATATTTTAAATTTTTTTTATCTCCTGAAACAGTACATTCACTAAAATTTAATGGAGTGCCAACTTCATTCAACAAATCTAATTCCCAAAAAATATATAATTTTAAAACTTCATTATTTGAAGGATTAATTGGAATTTCTTTTAAGAAAGTTTTGGATTTTTGAAAAAAAAAAGGACAGTTTTCTCTTTCGGGTAAAATGAATGAAGTTAACGAACAAAAAGACGAAATTACATCTAGTCTAATTTTATCATTAAAAATTTTTCCAACAGTTGTCTCTATTAACTCGATTTTAAAGAAACCCAATTGATTTGAAATTCTTGAAGACCATGAAACACTCACTAAATCACCAGGCTGTATTAAATATTGCTTCTTATTAAAGTTATTGAACCAACCCATGTGCCTTCCATGATTATTAGTAAGTACGTTCAAAAGATTTCCTTTTTCTCCTCTTTTTTCAATTTTTAAAATAATTCCAATATCTGTCCAATTGTACATTTAATTTTGTCCTAAGTGGTTCAATTCTTTTATATTATTCATCCAATTATTTTTTATTTTTATAAATAGGAATAAATTTACCTTTTTATTAAAAACTTTTTCTAAATCTTCTCTAGAAGAAATTCCTATCTTTTTTAAATTTTTACCATTTTTACCAATAATAATTCTTTTATGATTATATTTTGATACATTAATATTTTGATGAATTGTGATTGATTTTTTTGTTTCTTTCCAAATGATTGTTTCAACATAAAGGTTATAAGGTAATTCGGAATTAAGATAATTAAAAAGTTTTTCTCTTGTGATTTCTGAAGAAAATACTCTTTCAGATAAATCTGTAAGTTGATCCTTATTATATAAAAATGGGCTTACTGGTATGGTCGTTTGCAGAAAATCAATTAAATCTTTACAACCTTGCCCCTTTTTTGCAGAAACCATAAATACATTTTTAAATTCAAAAATTTTTTGGATATTTTTTACAATTATAAAAAGTTTTTCTTTTTCAATTAAGTCTATTTTATTAATTATTAAAGATGAATTATTCTTATTGAGATTAATACTTTTAATAATTTTTGAAAATTCTGAAAATTTTATTTTACTTGAAGTTGCATCATATAAAACACAAATATGTTCAAAACTATTTAATTCAGAAATAGTGTTTTTAACAATATGTTTTTCCAAAGCTTTTTTTGGCTCAAATAATCCTGGTGTATCAACAAATATAATTTGACAATCTGGTTTATTATTTTCAGAACTTTTAATATTAAGTATTCCCTTTGTTGGAAATCTTGTTGTTTGAACTTTTCTTGAAACAATCGAAACTTTTTGCCCAAGCAAATAATTTAGCAATGTTGACTTTCCAACATTAGGAGGTCCAACTAAATATATAAACCCACATTTAGTATTAATTTTTAGACTCCATTATTTTTAAAAGATTTTTTGCAGCTTCTTCCTGAGCCTTCTGTGTGCTTGAACCTTTACCAAAAGCATAATTTTGAGAATTAATTGATACATTTACTTTAAATTGAGGGTCATGGTCTGGGCCAGTTTTTTCTTCAACAGTATAAACTGGAATCTTTTTATAATACCTTAAAGAAAATTCTTGAAGTAAACTTTTTGGATGCTTATCAACAACATTTTTAATATTTGAGTTATTTAATATTTTATTTTCAATAAAAAACTTTGCATTATCTAAATTTGAGTCAATATAAATTGCAGCAATTATGGATTCAATAAGGTCAGACATTATTGAGTCTTTTTTTTCTAAAGCGTCTCCTTTTTGTACAACCACAAACTTGCTTAAATTTAAACTTATTGCTACATTTGATAAAAATTTTGTATTGGTATATTTTTGAAATAATATACTTAAATCACCTTCTCGAAAATTAGGAAATTTTTTAAATATCAAATCAGATATTACAAAACCTAAAATTCTATCTCCAAGGAATTCTAATCTTTCATAATTAAAAACTTTTTTATGTTTATTATTTATCTTTATGCTTGAATGAGTAAGAGCTTCATCTAATAAATTAATATCTTTAAATTCATAATCTAAAATTTTTTCAATTTCAGAATATAGTTTATTCAATTTTTTTTCCAATTCTTGAAAATCTAATTAAATTATGCCATTTCCAAAATTCATAAAATCTAGCAGATCCATTATGCGAAAAAAATATAATTTGTGCTTTACCAATTAAGTTAATTTTTGGTACAAAACCAACCTCGGAAGCTCTGCTATCTTTACTATTATCACGGTTGTCTCCCATAAAGAAAAAATTATCAGAAGGTACTGTAAATTTGATAGTATTATCAAAAAAATCATTATCACTAGCTTCAATTATTTTGTATGATTTTGTGTCAAAAATATTTTCTTCATATTCAATAAGATTTATCTTACTTCCATTATTTTTAGTGATTTGGCCAATATTAGTTTTTTTTCTATTAACCAATTTGTCATTAACATATAACCGACCATCTATAAGCTGAACAGTATCACCAGGTAATCCAATTAATCTTTTTATATAATCAACTTTTTCATCTCCTGGTTTTCTAAAAACTATGATATCCCCTCTTTGAGGAACATCGTACATCAATCTTTCTTTAATTGGCAAAATGCCAAATGGGAAACTATATCTTGAATAACCATAAGAATATTTTGAAACAAACAAGTAATCGCCAACTAATAATGATGGTATCATTGACCCTGATGGTATATTAAAAGGCTCAAATAAAATCGATCTAAAAAGAACAGCTATAGTACCTGCGTAAAATAAGGTTTTTATTAATTCATAAAAACTATTATTGTTTTTATCTTTACTTTTTTTCATTTCAAATCTCTATTAGTTTCTTTATGCAATAGCTAATTTAGATGAGCAAGAAAAATAATTACAAATGCAAGCGCATTAGGTTTTTCATCTGAAATTGATATGTGAATATTTAGTTTACAATTCAATGATTTTTCTAAATTTGATACTCTATTCTTTGTTCTGCCTATCAAATTAACATATGGCTTTCCATTTTCATTGGATAAAATTTCAATTTCATTAAAGTGTAACGTATTTTCTTTATTGGGTGATACAGCTTTCCAAAAAGCTTCTTTACCCGCAAATCTTTTGGAAAAATATAGAGCTTTGTTGTAAGAGTTTTTTGAATTATCTATTTCTTCGTTACTAAAAACTTTAAATAAAAATTTTTCTCCAAACTTATTTAATAATTTTTCAACTCTTTCAGAGTCAATTAAATCAGTACCAATACCGTAAATCATTTTCTAGCTGTTTTTATAATCTTTTTCATTTTTAAAATACTATTTTTTAAACCACTAAAAATGGATTCTCCAATTATAAAATGTCCTATATTCAACTCTTTAATCTCTTTAATTGAAGCAATCTTGGAAACATTATCATAGTTTAAGCCGTGTCCTGCATGACAATCAAAACCTAATTTTTCTGCATATTGAGCAGCTTCTTTTATCAAAGATAATTTTTCATTCATAATTTTTTCTGTTCTTGAATCTGCATATGAACCCGTATGAAATTCTAATGTTTTAATGCCTAAAGATTTGAGACTGTCAATTTGATAAAAATTAGGCTCGATAAAACAGGCTACTTCAATTTTGGAATTTGATAAAAAATTTAATAATCTTTCTATATTGTTCATATTTGATTTAACATCTAAACCACCTTCAGTTGTAACTTCCATTCTTTTCTCTGGAACAAAACAAACTGATCTAGGATTTAACCTTAAGGCTATTTTAGTCATCTCATCTGTAGGAGCAATTTCTAAATTAATTGGTAAATCAACTTTATCCTTAATTAAGAAAATATCGTCATCTTTAATATGTCTTCGGTCTTCTCTTAAATGCATAGTGATAGAATCAACCTTGCATTCTTTTAAAATCATAGCCGCCTTAAGAGGATCTGGATGAGTTTGGCCACGGGCATTTCTTAATGTTGCAACATGATCTATATTTATTCCTAATTTGCACATT
This sequence comes from uncultured SAR116 cluster alpha proteobacterium, assembly GCA_902630555.1. Lineage (GTDB taxonomy): Bacteria > Pseudomonadota > Alphaproteobacteria > Puniceispirillales > Marisalimonadaceae > TMED54. The sequence goes on along the minus strand of CACOVB010000005.1, from coordinate 35,380 downwards.
TTAGTTATATATTCATGCTTTTCTTTTTTTAAATGAAGACATTAAAAATTTTACTGTAAAATACGAAATAAACCAAATAGGAATTGATACAATTAATGAACCAATTAACATTGGAATTAATATGTCATAACCTTGATCAAATAAACTTTGAAAGGTGAATTCAAGAGAAAAATTTTCATCATTTTTAAAAAAAATATTTCCTACTTTATAAATAAATATCCAAATGAATGGAAAAGTAAATGGGTTTCCAACAAATGTTCCAATTAGTGAAGCTACTATATTGCCTCTAAGTAAATATGCAAAAAAAACAGCAAGTAAAAAATGAAACCCTATAAATGGAGTGAATGATACCATTGAACCACAAGCAAATCCTAAAGCTAGTTTATCTTTCGAATCTTTTACTCTAATTAATTTTAAAAAATAAAATAAGCTTGCTCTTTTTAAATTGATCGAAAATAAATTTTTAAACCTTTTTGATTGATTTTTGAAAAAGCTCATTAACTTTTTTCTCTTTCTACACTTTCCACAAAATCTGACAATCTTAAAGCAGCTATAATTTCATTTAAATGAGAAAGGTTTTCAACCTCAAGATCAATTGTAAATTTATAAAAATTTATATCTCTATTTACTACTTGTAGATTAGAAATGTTCCCATTGATGGAACTGATTATTCTTGTTACATCAGCTAAGCTCCCAGGTTCATTCATTAGAACAGCAATTAATTTGCCTCTATACAAAATATCTTTTTCTCTTTCCCAAGATATGTCCAACCATCTTTCAGGAGTATCATGAAATTTTTCTAAAGAAAAACAATCTAAAGAATGTACTGTAATTCCTTTTCCAGAAGTAACAATTCCTACGATGCGATCTCCTGGAAGTGGACTACAACAATGAGCATAATGAATTGCCATGCCTGGTATAGCCCCATTAATGTTTAGGTCATTTTTCTTATTATTAAAAATTTTTTTGATAAATGGTTTTTTTCTAAAAACATTAAAATACTTATTTTCGGGATATATAGATTTTATAACTTCACTAGAAAAAATATTACCTTTACCTATCTCAATCAATAGTTCATCTACATCCAATAATTCATATTTTTCAATAATTTTCTTTAATTCTTTAAAATTTAATTTTTTATTTTTTTGCTTATACTCATTTCTTAAAAGAGATGTTCCAAGCTGTTTATATTCTTCTACTTCTTTGTTTCTGATAAACCTTCTAATACTAGACTTTGCTTTACCTGTAATACAATTATCCAACCAATTAGGATCTGGATAACCGTTAGATGAAGTTAGTATTTTTACTTGATCACCATTTTTTAATTCTGAAGTTAAAAGTCTTACCTTATTATTAATTTTTGCACCAACTGCAGCGTTTCCTAATTCAGAATGCACAGCATAAGCAAAATCAATTGCAGTAGCATGAACAGGTAAATTAATTATATTCCCTTTTGGTGTAAAGCAAAAAACTTGATCATTGTACATCTCCAATTTAGTGTGCTCTAGAAATTCATTAGGATGGTTAGATTCTTCAATTATTTGAAGCAATTCTCTAACCCATTTGAATTTTATACCTTCTTTAAACTTTGTGCCATTTTTATACATCCAATGAGCAGCGACTCCATTTTCTGCAAACTCATCCATTTCATAAGTTCTAATTTGAATTTCAATTTTAGTTTTTTTTGGTCCAATCAAACCAGTATGTAATGATTGGTAACCATTTCTCTTTGGTGCTGATATATAATCTTTAAACCTTCCCATTATAGCAGTATAATTTTGGTGCAATAGACTTAGTAATTTGTAACAATCTTCTTTTTTTTTGACAATAATTCGAAAAGCCATAATGTCTGAGAGATTATCCATTCCAACTTTTTTCGTTTGCATTTTTTTCCAAATGGAATAGCAAGTCTTTTTTCTTCCAGAAATTTCAACAAAAATTTTCTTATCAAATGCAATTTTTTTAATTTCTTTAATAATTAATGGAATATTGATTTTGTCCTCTGAATAAATTGAGTCTAATCTCTTTTGAATAGAATTTCTTGTTTCATTATTTATTACGGAAAAACATTTTTCTTCTAACTCTGATTGAATCCCAATTATACCAAGTCTTTCTGCTAATGGGACATATATTTCAAGTGTTTCTGTACAAATTTTAATTTGTCTTCTCTTATCTTTAATACCCTCAATTGTTCTAATATTATGAAGTCTATCAGCTAACTTAACAAGTAGCACCCTAATATCATCAGACGAAGAAATTAAAAGCTTTCTAAAATTTTCTGCTTGAGCTAGTCCAAATTTAAGTTCAATCTTAGTTAATTTTGTAACACCATCAACTAACTTACTAATCTCTACACCAAATAATTTTTTTATATCTTGAATAGTAACAGCACTATCTTCAACAACGTCGTGAAGTAAAGCTGTAATAATTGAAGGACTATCCAAACCCATATTTGAGAGAATTTCTGCAACTTCTATTGGATGAGTAAAGTAATCTTTACCATCGTCTCTGTATTGCCCAGCATGCTTCGATTTACTAAAATCGTAAGCTTTTTTAATTAAATCAAGAGATTTAATATAATTCTTATTTTTTAAACTTAGAAAAAATTTAGTGTCAAGCATACCATTTCTGAATTAATTATCTTTCAGAAATTATAACGAATATAATAAAATTTGCTATTCTTCTTTTCTAATTAATTCATCTGAAACATCTTCAAATGAATCATCTGTATTTTTAAAGAAATTATTTGGATTTAAGCTTTTATCATTATCTTCTTGACTTAAGTAACTAGAAAATTCTTCTTCAATATCATTCTCTTCATCTTCTTCATTATTTACTACAACCTTTTGAAGAGACTTGAGATATCTTTCTTTTAAATCATCATAAGTTATTGCTCCATCACCAATTTCTCTTAATGATATTACTGTATTTTTGTCATTATCTTTATCAACTTCGATTTGAACTCCGTTAGAAATTTCTCTTGCTCTTTGCGATGCAGCGATAATTAGTTCAAATCTATTTTGAACCTTTTCAATACAATCTTCAACCGTTACTCTAGCCATAAACACCTCTGATTAATTGCATAATAGTTTTAATTAAAAAAATCAATCAATTTTTAATTTTTTAATTTTTTGGCATTTCACTTTTTCTAAAAAAAATTGAATGTTCTTTTTTAACAATGGATGTAACCAATGTGCATCTATTTCAAAAAGTGGCAATAAAACAAATTTCCTTAAATGCATTCTTGGATGTGGAATTTTTAATAACAATGAATTTTTTACATTTCCATTAAATGATATAATGTCAAGGTCAATACATCTTGACATATTTTTAAAAATTCTTACACGTCCAAATTTTTGTTCTACAATTTGAATAATTTTTAAAACTTTATTAACATCATGATTTGAATTACATAAAAATACAGAATTATAATATTTTGGTTGAGAACTTTTTGGGATAGGTTCGCTTAAATACCAAGATGACTTTTGAATTATCTTTATATTAAATTTAGAAAGTTCATTTATAGCTTTATTACAGTTTTCTATTGGGTCAAAACCCTCTGGACTATTTATATTTGATCCAACAGCTATGATAAATTTATTTTTCATTTTAAATTTTATAATTTAATATTTAAACTTATGGAACCAAAAAAAAATTGCACTATTTGTAATAGATTAGTTGATTATAGAAATCAAAATAAAATCTTATTTCCAGACTTTTAAAATGATAGAGTTTTAGGGATAGGGTCACTTTCTAGTAAACTTTTAATTGTTGGTTTGGCGCCTGGATTAAGAGGAGCAAATAGAACAGGTAAAATTTTTAATGGTGATTTTTCTGGAAATTTACTTTTCAAGTTCTTAAAAAAATATAACATTTCAAAAAACTATACTGAATTTGAAATTACAAATAATATAAAATGTAGAATAACAAACGCAGTCAAATGTTTACCACCTAACAATAAACCGAATTCATTAGAAATAAAAAAATGTAATGTTTTTTTAAGCTCAGAAATAAACAAAATGAGAAACCTAAGAATTATTTTAACATTAGGTCAAATTTCTCACAACAGTACTGTCATTGCATTAAATAAAAACCTATCTGAATATAAATTCAAACACCTAAAAAAACATAAGATCAATGATCAAATTACTTTAATTAACTGTTATCACTGTTCAAAATATAATATTAATACTAAAAGATTAAAAATTTCTGATTTGGATAATACTTTTAAATTGATAAAAAAATTATTGCACTTTTAAGAGTCTTTGCTTTGACCTTTCCCAATCTCTCTTTTTTATAGTTTCTCTTTTATCAACTTGTTTTTTACCTTTAGCAAAACCTAAGTTAACTTTAACAATCCCTTTTTTGTTAAAGTAGCAACTCAATGGAATTATCGTATAACCATCTCTTTTTATCATTCCAAAAATTTTATTTTTTTCTTTTTTATGTAATAGTAATTGTCTAAACCTTTTAGGCTCATGATTTTGTCCTTTGGCTGCTAAATCATACTCTGGGATATTAAAATTGATTAAAACAAGTTCTCCATCTTCTTGACTTGCATAAGCTTCTCTAATACTGGCTTTTCCAAGACGCAAACTTTTTACCTCACTACCTAGTAAAACAATCCCAGCTTCTAAAGTTTCAGTAATATTGTAATCAAATCTTGCTTTTTTATTTTCAGCAATTGGCTTATTCATCGAAACTACATTAACTCAGCAAATTTAAGCCCTTCTTCAACTCTTTTTTTACTTTCAGATGCTATTTCAACAATTGGTAATCTTGTGTCACTTTGACAAATATTAAGTAGAGATGCTGCGTACTTTAATGGTCCAGGACTTGTTTCACAAAACAATGCATCATGCAGAGGCATAAGTTTTTGATTTATATCTTGTGCAGTTTTAATATCACCTTGTTGCCAAGCATTATGCATTCTTGAAAGTAGCTTGGGTGCTATATTAGCTGTGACAGAAATACAGCCATGTCCTCCCGCAGCAAGATAAGGTAAAGCTGTACCATCTTCACCAGACAATTGTATAAATTTTTCATTAATAACATTCAAAAGCCGAGTAGGACGACCTAAATCTGCAGTTGCATCTTTTACTCCAATTATTAAGTCATGTTGGGCGAGCTTGGCCATAGTTTCATCTGTCATTCCAATTACAGATCTACCAGGAATGTCATAAATAATTATAGGTTTTGAACTTACATTTGCTAGTTCAGTGTAATGAGCCAATAATCCTGCTTGAGTGGGTTTGTTATAATAAGGTGTAACTACAAGCAACCCATCTGTCCCAACATCACAGGCATGTTTAACAAATTCAATAGCTTCAGTAGTGGAGTTTGAACCAGCTCCAGCTATAATTGGAACTCTTCCATTAGCTTGATCTATGCAAACTTCTATAACTTTTTTATGTTCATCATGAGATAAAGTTGGAGACTCTCCAGTTGTTCCAACGGGAACTAAGCCATGAGTTCCATTATCTATTTGAAAATCAACTAATTTTCTATATGCATCATAATCTACTTCACCATTTCTAAAGGGTGTTAAAAGTGCAGTATATGAACCAGTGAACAACATATTAACCTCTTAGTTATTTAATATTTACAAAATTAAAGCATTTATTTAATAATGAATTATTAAACATTTAGTTATATGAAAAGTCTAGTTAATTATCAAGAAATAGAAAAAGCGTATGATAGAATATCTAACTATGCTACAAAGACCCCATTACTTTCATCTGACCTTTTAAATAAAGAATTTAGCTCAAACATTTTTATAAAAGCAGAAAATTTACAAAAAATTGGAGCTTTTAAATTTAGAGGGGCTATAAACTCAATTTTAAAACTTGATGATGATAAAAAAAATATTCTTGCATGGTCAAGTGGCAATCATGCACAAGCCATTGCGTCAGCATGTTATTTGACTAATAAAAATGCTACAATTGTTATGCCAAAGGACTCTCCAAATGCAAAGTTAAATGGAACAAAATCATGGGGGGCAAATATTGTAACATTTGATAGATACTCAGAATCTAGAGAAGAAATTGGTACTAATTTAGCAAAAGAAATAAATGCTGAAATCATTCCTCCATTTGATCATCCTGATGTTATCAATGGTCAAGGTACTGTAGGTTATGAAATTATAAATGATTTTAAAAAAAATAATCTAATTCCCGATTTAGTTTTGTGTTGCTGTGGTGGTGGTGGCCTTATCGCAGGAGTAAGTACAGCAATTAAATCACAATATTCTAATGTTCCTATATATGCAGTTGAGCCTGAATATTATAATGACACTTATTTATCATTAAGAGATAATAAAATTACTGAAGTTGATGTTTCAAAAAAATCAATTTGTGATTCATTATTAGCCAGCAAACCAGGAGAACTGACATTTTCAATTAACAAAGAAAATTTAAGTGGCTCACTTTTGGTAAGTGATTTAGAAGCATTGAAAGCAATGAAATATGCTTTTCAATATTTTAAAATAATTTTAGAACCTGGTGGAGCAGTTGCATTAGCTTCTGCATTGTTCAATAAAATCGACATAAAAAACAAAACAGTTGTAATCATTGCTTCTGGTGGAAATGTAGATCCAGATATTTTTGAAAAATCATTAAAAATTTCAATTTAGAAATTTTATTACTTTCTCAAACTTAGGCCTAATTCTCTCAACTGGATCTTCTTTTTTTTCACCTATATATATAAAGCCTGCTAACTTATCTTTAGAAATATCTCCTCCTAAATATTCTAACATTTTATCATTATAGGAATACCATTCAGTAACCCATTGTACTGCATAATTTAAAGATTGAGCTGCTATGGTTATATTTTGACAAACTGCTCCAGTAGAAAGCATCATTTCCCAACTTGGGATTTTAATACTCTCTACTGGAGAATAAATAACTGCAATAATTTTATCAGCTCGCAAAAACCTATTTTTTTCAAATAGTAATTTTTCTTCGTCTAAGTCAGTATTATTTTTTATGAATTCTGGAACTAATATTTCTTCTCCAATAGTTTTTCTCATATCGTTTTGTATAACAACTAATTTCCATGGTGATAACGCTCCATGGTCAGGAACACGAAGAGCACATTCTAAAATATCGTTAAGGTCATTCTCTGTAACATTACCTGGCAGCATTTTTTTTGCAGTTACAGATCTTCTTTTTTTTAAAAATTTTATAATTTCATTCATTAGTGAAACCTTTCATTAAATTTAGCTTTACATATTCCTATTGTAATCTAAACAATTAAAAGCGCATGTATTATTTTGATCCAAACTTAATTTTAATTATTATTATATCAATAATAGCTGGTGGTTTTATGAAGGGCGTTTTAGGACTTGGAATGCCTATGGTAGCAGTTCCAATTATTGCTTATTTTCTACCTCCAACAACTGCGATGATGCTTCTTTGCTTTCCAATATTGAGTACAAACTTTCTTCAAATGCAAATACAAAAAGGATTAGGAAGTTTAAGATTTCTTCCATTATTAATCTTTTTAGTCATTGGCTTAATTGTTGGTGGTAGATTAATTGTGGAAATTGAACTAAACACTGTTTCAATAATAATTGCTCTTTCAATAATTTTTGCTGCGTTAGTGAATTTTTTTGGATTTCGTATAAATAACATAGATGTCAAATATGAAAGACCTATTACATCAATTTTAGGATTTTTTTCTGGCATACTTGGTGGATTATCAACATTTTATGGGCCACCAATATTAACATATTTAATATCAGTCAATTTATCTAAAGAATTTTTTATAAGAACAATCGCTACAATGTACTTCATTGGGTCAATTCCATTATATGGATCTTTATTATATCACGGTCTAGGTACATTAAATGACTTGTTTTTAAGTTTTTTCTTAATTGTTCCAGCTATACTAGGACAATATTTTGGAACAAAAATAAGACATAAATTGTCTAATGAAATTTTTAGAAAAAGTATACTTATCACTTTAATAATATTAGGGTTAATTTTATTATTTAAAAATTTTTAATCATGCATAAGAAACTTAATCTTCCAAAAAAATTTTGTAAAACTTGCAAATTAGAATTTACTTGGCGAAAAAAATGGAAAAAAGATTGGGATAATGTTCTGTATTGCTCGGAAAAGTGTAAAAGAAATTCAAAGAAAAATTAATGTTTATCTAATTTAAATAATCCTCCATCCCTTTCATCATTAATTAATAAAATATGACCTTTGGGATGAACTAATACATCTCTAATCCTTCCAATTTTATTTTTTAAAAATTTAATTTCCGTACTAGGCCTTTTTTTATTTAAATTGACGATATATAAATTTTTAAATTTCAGTGATCCAACTAATATTTTATTTTTAAGAAATTCAAAGTAATCATTGTTGTAAAAGGCCATTCCTGAGGGTGCAATTGAAGGTATCCATTTCCAAATTGGATCTTCATAGCCCTTAACAGGTTTGCTAACACCAATTTTTCCTCCCCAATATTCTTTTCCATATGTTACAACTGGCCAACCATAATTTTTACCCATTTTTACTATATTAATTTCGTCTCCACCCTTTGGCCCATGCTCATGTGACCAAATTTCGTCAAATTCTTTAATGTAAATTAAACCTTGTGGGTTTCTATGACCCATAGAAAAAATTCCAGACAACCATCCTTCTTTGATAATTTTATGGTTTCCTTCATAATCTATTTTAATGATACTACCTGGGTAATTTTTTGAGTTTTGAGAGTTGTTTCTGTCACCTCTGTCACCTATAGAAAATAAAATATTATTTTTGTAATTTATAAATCTACATCCAAAATGAACGCCACTTCTTGATTGATACTTAGAGGAAAAAATAATCTTCTTGTTTAAGAATTTAAAATTCTTTAATTCGTGTCTTGCTACGATAAGATCGGAACTTAAATTTTGATAGCATGAAAAAACGTATTTTTTTTCTTTATCCTTTACAAAAATAATATCAAGCAATCCCCCTTGTCTTTTTGAAAGAACATCATTGAAAACTTCTTTTCCAACAATTTTTCCGGTAGAAAAATTATAAATATATAATACGCCTTTCTTTTCAGAAACTAATAGATTTTCATTATCAATTAAATCCATTCCCCATGCATATTCAAAGTCTTGTAATTTTTGAACTTTTAGATCATTGATCCCTAATGCATATAGTTTTGAGATGAAAAAAAGATTGAATAGGATTGTAATAGTTGAAGAAAGTAAAATTTTGAATTGATACATAGATATTTTTTGAATTAATATATTAGATATAATCAAATTTGAAAAAATTTAAAGATGTCTATTGATTTTGAAAATATTACTGATCACACCGGAGTTAGAATTTACAATTTTGATGCTTCCAAAAATGTAGATAAAGATGATCTAAATGAAATAAAAAAATTAATGCATAACAAGCATTTTATTTGTTTTAAAAACCAAAAGTTAGATGAAGATAGCTTGATAAACTTTTGTAAAAATTTTGGAAATTTAGAAAGTTATCCAGAGAAAAATAAAACTAAGAAAAATATTCAAATTTTTAATGTAGCTAATATTTCCGCTGATGGAGAACATCTGAATGAAAATGACCCACGAGTGGTTTTGCAAAAAAACAATTCTAGGTGGCATACAGATAGCTCATATAGATTTTATCCTGCACTTTATTCATTATTGTTTGGTAAAGAAACACTTCCAAAAGAAGCAAGTGGCGGGCAAACTCAATTTTCAAATATGATTTTAGCATACAAATCTTTACCAGAAGATATTAAAGAAAAACTAAAGCCTCTTCATCAAGTCCATTCATATAACGATATTAGGCGCCTTGAACCGTCACTACCTGAATTAACCATTGACGAAAAAAGAAATTTTCCGCCTGTTACGCATCCACTTGTAAGAGTTCATCCAGATAGAGATATGGAGAAGTCACTTTTCTTCACTTCTAATACAAGTTTAGAAATAGGCGGAATGAGTTTCAAAGAAGGTAAAGAACTCCACAAATGGCTAGTTAATTTTATTAGTAACGAAAAATTTTATTTAACTCATGAATGGGAATTAAATGATCTAATAATGTGGGATAATAGGGTTTTATTACATAGAGTTTTACCTTACGATTATTCAAAGTACAGAAGAGCCATGATCAGAGGAACCATAGAAGGATCAAACCCTGTTTATGGTCCGTTTTCTCAAATTAACTAGGAATTAATCCACCGTCCACATTAAATGATTGGCCTGTTATGTTCCTTGCACCTAAAGATGATAAAAATATAACCATAGATGCTATATCATGAGGATCATTAAAGCGCCCTAAAGGTACATCTCGCATATAATAATCCATAATCTCTTTTTCAGATTTTTTTTGCTCTTTAGCTCGTTTTGCAACTAATTTTTTAACAATATCTGTATAAGTTGGAGAAGGACAAATTGAATTCACATTTATATTATATTTACCAAGTTCTTGTGAAGCAGTTTTTGTCATACTTAAAATTGAACCTTTAGTTGCAGCATAAATAGTATTTGAAACATCAACAAATCCTTTAGCTCCTACAGAAGACATATTAATAATTCTTCCTCCATGTCCTTGCCTAATCATTTGTTTAGCAGATTTTTGTAAACAAAAAAAAGTACCTTTAGCGTTTATATTATTCATCCATTCCCAATGTTTTTCATCTAAATCAAATAAACTTAAACTTTTTGTTACTCCTGCATTATTCACCATAATATCAAGTGATCCAAATTCTTTAACCGTTTTAGCTATCATTTTATCTATGTCTTTTAAGATAGAAACATTACATTTGATTTTTATTTTTAGACATTTTTTATTAGACATCTGCTTTAAAGTTTCATTAAGAGCTTTTAAATCTATGTCAGCACAAACTACATTATATCCATTTTTATTTAATGATATTGCAATAGATCTTCCTATACCATTGCCAGCACCTGTCACACATGCATTTTTAAATACTTTTTTCATTAATTAAACCTCTTGATTTATCTCTAAAGTATTAGCATTTGCATCATATAAATAAATTTGATGAAACCCTGGCATCGCATAGACATTTGCATCAGAGTATAAAATATTAAGGTTATCTAGCTTTTCTTTAATTAAATTAATGTTCTTTACAGTAAAAGCAGGATGACCACCAATTGATGGGTTATGAATAAAATTATTTCTAAAGGCAAATCCTTCATCTGGTTTAATTAAATGAAGACCTTTATTATCATTTGAGATTGGGAATAAAGATAATTCTTTTTTGTCTATACTAAAATCACCTTTATCATTTGGAGCAACCCAATTACCTTCTTTCAAACCAATTAATTCAGAAATAAAATGTACGCTTTCTCGAACATCAAGTGATTCTAAATTCACATGATGAATATAAAAATTAGAATTTTCAAAAAAGTCATTAGAATACTTATCTAAAATTTCGTTAGATTTTATAAATTGCATCATATTTAAAGAGGGTTCTTGTAAAATTACTGTTTCAAAAGAATTTATCTTTTTATAAATAAATCTAAAATTTGATTGTTGAAGTTTTTTTAAAACAGATTCAAAATCACTAATAATTATTGAAACATAGCTTCTTCTACTTTGGATATTATCATTAAGCTCTAAATCATGTTTTGGCTTAAATAACCTTACTCCAAATCCATTACTTCCTAAAAAAATATCCTCATTATCATCACTAAAAAAATTTTTATAAAACTCTGTGTCGACAGTATTATTACCTAATATATCGTTATAAAAAATTTTAGATTTTTCTAAATCTTTTACAGGTATTGAAACATTGAAAATTTTCCAATTCATGATTTTCCTTCAACATTTATAATTTTTCAACTATTGTATCTTAGTCAATAAAACATTGATGAACAATGTTAAACATGGGTTTATAATTGGAATTAGCAAAAAAGAATGTATTGATTTTAGCAATTGCTCAAGGTTTGTCCGTAACAACAACTAACATCGGCATTATAAATACTGGGTTAGTTGGTTTCGTTTTATCACCAAAACAAGAATATGCTACTCTACCTCTTTCACTACAATTCTTAACACTAGCATTATTATTAATACCAGTTTCGTTATTAATGGGTAAATTTGGAAGAAAAAAAATATTTATTTTAGGTGTTCTTTCGTCTTTATTAGGAACATTTATTGTTGCTTTTTCAATTTTTGATAAAAATTTTATGTATTTTATTGTTGGTTCAATTTTTATTGGCGTCTCTCAAGCTACTCAACAATTTTATAGATATGCTGCAGCAGATAACGTTCCTGATAATTTTAAAAGTAAAGCACTTTCTTACGTATTAGCAGGAGGATTAATAGCTGCCATATTAGGACCTGAATTATCAAAAATATCTTATACTTTTCTCACTGAACATATATATCTTGCAACTTATTTAATTGCTGGAACAGTTCAGATTTTAAATTTATTTGTACTAGCATTTTTAAATATTCCGAAACCAAAAAAAAATATAAATATAAAAAGACCTTTATCTGAAATTTTATTTAAAAAAGAACTTATATTGGCAATATTATCTGCAGCTTTGGGATTTTCATTGATGAGTTTTATTATGACTGCCACCCCTATTCAAATAGTTAATATTTGTAAATTAGGTAATGATGTAAATGCAAATATAATTCAATGGCACGTTATTGCAATGTTTGCTCCATCTCTTTTTACAGGACAACTAATAAATAAACTAGGAAATCTTAAACTTATGGCTCTTGGAGTAATATGTTATTTGGTATCAATTTATTTTGGAACGATAGGTCAAACTGAATATCATTTTTGGTTGTCATTATTTTTATGTGGACTAGGCTGGAATTTTTTATTTGTTGGTGGAAGTGATATTATTGCAAAAAGTACAAACCCAAAAGAAAAGTCAATAGTTCAAGGTGTCACTGACTTTATAATATTTGGTAGTGTCGCATTTGCATCTTATCTAGGAGGTAATCTATTGGTTTCTATTGGATGGCATATGATGCTATATATGGCTTTAATACCAATTTTTATTTTAGCTTTTTACATTATTTTTCTTTGGATAACTAAATTTAATGATTCAACAATCAAAATTTAAAATGACTCATGTTTTGCTAACCAGTTAATTACTTTTATTGCTGGGTATATCCAAGCTAAACCTATAACTATATAAAGGAACCAATCTAAGTATTGATTTTGACCAGTAAAATAATCAATTAGATTTGTAGAGAGCCACAAGTATAAAAGAAAAAAGGGTATTAATAAGATTATTACAATAAAATGGCGCCATCTTTTCATATATAACTATTTAATTATTGAATCTACTTTGTAAATAAGGATCTAAATTAAAATTTGTTTTTTTATTTAAAATCAAATCTGAAACTAATTTTCCTAATTTTGGTCCAATTGTGAGACCTACGTGCTGACCACCAAACGCAAAATAAACATTTTCCAAAGATTTAGATTTTCCTAAAACTGGTAGGCTATCTGACGTTGAAGGTCTTTGACCCATCCAAAGATCTTCTTCTTTCCAAGATAAAGAAGGCATAATATTTTTGATTAAGCTACGTATATAATCATATCTAGATTTATCTGCAGGTGCATCAATACCAGAAAAATCTACTATACCCGCAAACCTTAATGTATCTTCCATTGGAGTAATTGCAATTTTTTTGTCAATTATCATTAATGGATTAGGTGGCAAGAAACTAACTTTTTTTAGTACGATATGAAATCCTCTTTCAGCCTCAATATTAACTTTGTGTTTAATATTTTTTAATAGTTTTTTTGACCAAACTCCTGAACATATCAGTATTTTATCTGCAGAGATAATATTATTATCTTTTAATATTACTTCATTGTTTGATATTGAAGTAACTTCTGCTTTTTTAAACATACCACCTAAAGAAATAAACTCTTTTTTTATAGCTTCGAGATATTTTTGTGGTGATGAAATCCAACCATGATCATAAAACTCAACAGCACTATTATAATTATTTGATAAAAAATTGTATTCACTACTAAATTCATAATCACTTAGATTTTTAAAATTGAATCCATATTTTTTTCTAATTTCAAAATCAGATTTACTTTTCAAAATCTCACTTTGATCTCTAAAAATCATTGAGATTTTTCCTTTATTTATGAATTTTGATGCTTTGGTATTTTTGGTTAAAGCAATATGCTGTTCTACTGTGTCATAGGTAAGTTGATGAAGATTTTTTATGATATTTGTAAAGTTATGTTTTTGTGAATTTTTTAAAAAAGGAATTAACCAAGGTAATAATTTTGGCAAATATGAATATTTCAAGAACAAAGGAGATTTTTTTGAAAATAAATAAAATGGTAAATTTTTAACTAATCCAGGAGATGATAATGGTATAATTGACGAAGCAGCTAACAGACCAGCGTTGCCGTAAGAAGTTTGTTTTTCACTTCCAATGTCAACTCTATCTATGAGAGTTACTGCAAGCCCACCTCTCAATAATTGTAAGCCAGCTGATAATCCAGTAATTCCTGCTCCAACTATTACAATATTTTTATTCAAGATTAATTCTAATCTTGGCCATAAAGGCTAGTTTTATCTGCTTTAGGTCTATTATCACTTAATGGTTTACCATTTATTAAAAAATAATTATGTTCAGCTATATCTGTTACATAATCACCAACTCTTTCAATATTTTTTGCTATAAATAGAATGTGAGTTCCACTGACAATATTTTTTTTATTTCTGCTCATTGACGCAAGAACTTCTTGGTAAAGTTTCGTATTCATTTTATCTATTACTACATCAGTATCTCTAACTTTAATGCTTAAATCACTATCTTTATCTTTATAAGCAATTATAACATCTTCTAACATTTCTTGAGTTACAAGTCCCATTTTACCAATATTTACACCAGGAGTGTCGTCAGAACTCATTTCGATTAATGCCTTTGTTCTATTTGAAATATTTCTTGAATAATCACCAATCCTTTCAAAAATTGTTGCTATCTTTAAAGCAGATATAACTCTTCTTAAATCTCCCGCCTGAGGTGCTCTTAATGCAATTATTTCAAATCCCAACTGTTGAATTTTCTCATCTAATTCATCTAAGTTTTTATCATTAGCAATTAATTTATCAATCTCTTCAATATTTTGAGTAGAAAAATTATCAATTGAATTTACAAACTGTTCTGTTGCAAGTTTAGCTAACTTTAATAGATCTTTATTCAATCTATTTAAATCATTGTCAAATGTTGATAATATATGATCATTATTCATGTTTATAACTTATCCTATTCTACCTGAAATATATGCTTCTGTTTGTTTATCTTGAGGAGTTGTAAATATTTGTTTAGTAAGACCTACTTCTATTAATTCACCTAAATGAAAATAGGCAGTTCTTTGAGATACTCTAGCAGCTTGTTGCATCGAATGTGTAACTATTACAATAGAGTAATTTTTACCTAATTGATGAATTAATTCTTCTATTTTTGCTGTTGCAATTGGATCTAGGGCTGAACAAGGTTCATCCATTAAAATAATCTCAGGACTTACAGCAATTGCTCTAGCGATACATAATCTTTGTTGCTGTCCACCTGATAAACCTGTTCCAGGAGACTGTAATCTATCTTTAACTTCGTTCCACAATCCCGCATTTTTTAAAGACAGTTCAACTATACTATCTAATTCATCTTTAGTAGAAGCTAAGCCGTGAATTTTTGGACCATATGCAACATTATCGTAGATTGATTTTGGAAATGGATTTGGCTTTTGGAATACCATTCCTATTTTAGCCCTCAAGGGTACAACATCTACACTTGGATGATATATATCCTGATCATCTAAAACAATGTTTCCTTCTACTTTGCAACCATCAATAGTATCATTCATTCTGTTAAAACATCTTAAAAATGTTGATTTACCACAGCCTGATGGTCCTATTAATGATATTATTTCTTTAGAGCTAATGTCTAGAGATACATTATTGATTGCTTGCTTGTCATGATAAAAAACATTGACGTTTCTTGATGTTATTTTTGGATTTTCGGTAAATATATTCCCAATTGTTTTTGTTTCTATATCCATATTATTATTATTATAATTCATTATTACCATCTTCTCTCTAATTTATTTCTTAAAAAGATTGCTACACCATTCATCAAAATTAAAAAAACAAGTAAAATTATCGTAGCAGAACTCGTTTTATTAACAAACATCCTTTCTGCGAAATCAGCCCACATAAAAATTTGAACAGGAAGTACTGTAGCAGGCTCTTGGATTGAATTTGGTATATCTACTATAAAAGCAACCATTCCAATCATTAATAATGGTGCAGTCTCCCCTAATGCTCTTGCCATACCAATTATCGTTCCAGTTAACATGCCCGGAATAGCCAAAGGTATTACATGATGAAACATTGTTTGTAATTTTGAAGCTCCAACACCATATGCCGCATCAAGTATACTTGGAGGAACGGCAGATATAGCTGCTCTGGACGATATTATTATGGTAGGTAATGTCATTATACCCAGAACCATTCCTCCAACTAATGGAATTGATCTTGGCATACCGAAAACTCCAATGAATATAGCCAATCCTAAAATACCAAATACGACTGAGGGTACAGCGGCCAGATTATTAATATTTATTTCAATAATTTCAGTAATCCTATTCTTAGCAGCAAAGCCTTCTAAATAAATTGCAGTTGCTACACCTATTGGAAAAGACAATATAAAACAAACAAAAAGCGTTAGAATTGAACCTATCAAAGCTCCCTTTACACCTGCTATTTCAGGAGACCTTGAGGCACTACCAGATAATATGTAATCACTAAATTTGTAATTAACTAATTTTTTTTCAACGAGTACATCTACAAATTTTATTACAGTATTATTTATCCTTCTGTCGCTTTCAGGTGTATCTCGTTTTATATATCCTCTTAAAAAACTATCAATGTCATCATCAAGCGCAAAAGTAATTGGAATTGTTTTTCCTAGCAATGAAGGATTTTCTAAAACCATTTGAGCTACTCTGATTTCAGCATTAGACGACAAGATTTTTTTTGCAGCTTTTTTTTGTTTTCTTCCTTTTGGATTTATTTCTTTATACAGAGCTTCTAAAACTAATTTCCTTGCATCGCCACTATAAAGAGAATCTGGTGACAAATCCCCTTTTGGATCCAATCTTTTTTGATCTAAGTTTACCTCTAAGGTAACATAATGTTGAAAAAAGCCTGGTATTCCTTTTGCAAAAATAGATACAAAAAGAAATACTAAAAAAGATAAAGCTACAAAAATAGCAAATTGGCCAATAGATTTTAATACAATATCTTTTCTTCTTCTTTTTTTTACATTTGATCTAACAATCTCTTCTGCTTTTTTTGCATCCATCAAAGTATAATTTTTATTATTATTACTCATATTGCTCCCTATACTTTTTAACGATGTGAAGTGCATAGAAATTTAAAATTAAAGTTATTACGATAAGTGTTAATGCTAAGGCAAAAGCTGATAATGTTTTTGCCGATTCAAATTCTTGGTCTCCAACTAAAATTGTAACAATTTGAGCAGTAACAGTTGTAACTGCATCAAGTGGATTAAATGATAGATTAGCAGCAAGACCAGCTGCCATAACCACAATCATAGTTTCCCCAATAGCTCTTGATACTGCCAATATAATACTTCCAATGATACCTGGTAATGCTGCCGGCAATATCACCTGAAGGACAACTTCATTTTTAGTTGAACCTAAAGCATATCCTGCATCTCTTATCGATTGAGGAACAGCATTTATCACATCATCTGATAATGATGAAACAAATGGTATGATCATGATGCCCATTACAAAACCTGCAGCTAAGGCTGATTCAGAAGCAACATCTAAACCTATTAAAGTTCCACCAGATCTTAACATTGGTGCAACAGTTAAAGCTGCAAAAAAACCATAAACTACAGTTGGTATACCGGCTAATATTTCAAGAAGAGGTTTAAATATAGACCTCTCTTTTTTAGACGCATATTCTGAAAGATAAATTGCACTATATAAACCAATAGGAACAGCAATACATAAGGCAACAAAAGATATTAAAAATGTTCCAACAAACAATGGAACAGATCCATAAGAAGCTAGTCCTTCTTGCCCAGAACCAGCTCTTTCTGCACCTTCAAACTGAGGATTCCATGTAAGACCAAATAAAAACTCAGAAGCAGGAATGATAGCAAAAAACCTAAGAGATTCAAAAATAACTGAAAAAACAATTCCAACGGTAGTTAAGATTGCAAGTAATGAACTAAAGCCTAAGACATATATAATTATAGTTTCAACGGAGTTTCTAGATCTTAAATCTGGATTTATTCTTCTAAAACCTAAAAAACCTCCTATTATAGATATTGAAATTGTTAAAGAGTAGTTAACTAAGAGTGATAAATTTGACCAATGTTCTATTTTTTCAGATGCTAATTTTACCCAGTCAGGTTGCTCTCCAAAATAAATGCCATCTAAAATATTTTGTATCTGTGTCATTACAATGACTTTATTGTAATCACTAGAATTTTTTATTTTTTCAGGAATGTAATCATTTATTAAATATGAAAATAAAATGTCATCACCAACTAGAATTATTATGTAAACAAAAATAGAAGGTAATAATGAGTATAATAAAACAAATAATCCATAATAATGGATTAATGAATGTAATTTACCATTTTTTAATTTAATTTTTTGTGCAGTTTTATTTCCGTAAAAAAACCAAATAGTTGGAATCAATAAGAGGACTAAAAATAAGTAAAATGTAATCAAATTTTAGACCTCTTTAAAAAAAATGATGCCCATTTCTGGGTTTCATCAATATAACTTTATTTTTTTAAAATGTCAGCAGTTAACACTGGCAATTCTTCTATCGCTTTTGCATATTTTTCACGTTCTGTTTCAGACATTGGTATCATCCCAGCATCAGATAAAATTCCATCTTCAGACCAATTAAGTTTCCAGTTTTCTAAAAACTTTTTCAACCCCGGGATAACGCCGATGTGTTGATGCTTAACATAAATATATAATGCTCTAGAAACAGAGTAATTATTACTTGCAATATTTTCAAATGTTGGAGCAGTATCACTTATTTCAGCACCCTGTATAGTATCTGAATTTTGATCTAAATAGGAAAATCCAAATATACCATATGCATTAGGATCTTCATTTAATTTCTGCACGATTAAATTATCCTGCTCTCCTGCTTCAATAAATGCACCATCCGTTCGCATTGCACGACATTTTTTACCTTTTTTATCTCCTCTGCCTAAAGACGCAGCTTTTGCATCTTTGTCTTTAGCGCAGTAACCTTTTTGGTTAACCAATTCTACAAATGAAGCTCTTGTCCCTGATGTTGTTGGTGGTCCATATACCCTAATCGGCAGATTTGGAAGAGAAGGATTTATCTCATTCCAATTTTTATAAGGATTATCAATCCATTTACCATTTTGAGGTATTTTAGCAGTTAATGCTTTTCCTAAATCTGATTTAGAAATTTTTAACAATATTCCCTTTTTTGAATTTGCAACAACAATACCATCATAACCAACTTTAATTTCAGTAAGTTTTACACCATTTTTATTACAAAATTCTAACTCTTTAGGTTTCATTCTAGAAGATGCATTTCCTATATCAATGTATTTTACACCAACACCCTCGCATACATTTTTTTTTCCTACTGATGAACCACCAGATTCAACAACAGGTGTTTTAAAAGAAGGATTTTTTCCAAATTTTTCAGCAATAATAGTTGCAAATGGCAGCACTGTCGATGAACCAGCAATACTAATATAGTCCCTTGCTAGAGATATATTTGTGGAAAATATAAAAGCTACAAGTGAAATTATAATTCTATTTAACATTTCTACTCCAAAAAAAATTAATGTTAATTATGTATCCCTGATTCGCTTTACATTTATATGAAAAAAATATTACAGTTTTATTACAAAGCCATATAAATTATATAAGAATTTTAAACGTATACTATTTTAAGAAAATGCAGAAATTTGAATTTTTAGAATATAAAATTAAATCTAAAATTGCACATATATGTATTAACCGGCCACCTATTAATGCTTTTAATATTCAACTTCTTGATGAGATATTGAATGCTTTGAAACTGGCAAAAAATGATGCGAACGTTAGGGTTGTATTAATAAAAAGTAAATTAGAAAAAATATTTTGTGCTGGTTTAGACTTGGACATTTTACTCGATAAACCAATTTTAAAAGTAAGAGAATTTTTAGAACGTTTATATGTAAAGTTATGGGACTTACAATATAATATGGGCAAACCTACAATTGCTGTTGTAAATGGTTCTGCAAGAGGTGGTGGAATGACATTAGCAATTTCATGCGATGTGATAATCGCCTCTGAAAATGCATCTTTTGGTTACCCAGAAATTAATTTAGGACTACCTCCTGCCATTCATTTTATTCATTTGCCTAAAATTGTGGGAAGATATAAAGCTTTTGAATTACTTTTTAGTGGTAGAGTTTTTGATACAAAAGAAGCTTTTTCTATCGGTTTAATCAATAAAATTATATCAAAGTCAAACCTAAATAAAGAGGCCGAAAATATGGCGCTTATTTTTTCAAAAAAATCAGCTAACGCTATAAAATTAAGTAGAGCAGCTTTTATGAGAGCAAATGATTTTGATTATCGAAGAAGTGTTGCGAATGCTGTTGAAGATTTTTGCAACGCAACAGTTACTCCAGATGCTCAAGAAGGCCTAAAAGCTTTTTTGGAAAAGAGAAAACCAAAGTGGGACTAATTTATTCGGAGTAATATTAAAACAAAGAAATTAACTCTTTTGAAACAAGTTTTTAAAGAGCAGATAAATCTAACACATATTTTAGTAATAAAATAGATTTCTTAATTAAACTTTATCTTGACCATCAAAGAGTTTTAAAATTGCAATACCATCCAGTTCTTCATGACCTTTAG
Organism: uncultured SAR116 cluster alpha proteobacterium; assembly: GCA_902630555.1. Taxonomy (GTDB): domain Bacteria; phylum Pseudomonadota; class Alphaproteobacteria; order Puniceispirillales; family Marisalimonadaceae; genus TMED54. The sequence goes on along the minus strand of CACOVB010000005.1, from coordinate 14,464 downwards.
AGTTAAAAATACGAAACAAGGCTGCTGCTTGTGCTGACATAGGTGTTGGGGTTTTGAATTCTTTTGCTAGATCATACACCATATCAAGATCTTTAAGGACTTGTCGTGCATATCCTTTAGGTTCAAAATCTCTAGCAATCATTCTAGGAAATATATCTCGTAATAAATTTGAACCAGCATGTCCTGCTGCAAGAGCTTCAGGTATTTTAGAAGCGTCAATACCACCTGCTTCTGCTAAGGCAAGTGCTTCTGCAAGAACAACGTAATTATTCAAAACCAACACTTGATTAACCATTTTAGCGACCTGTCCTGCACCTACATCTCCAAAAACTGTAAAAGTTGCCGAAAGTTGTTCCAGCAATGTTCTAACACTCTCAATATCATCTTTACTGCCACCAGCCATTATGGCAAGCGATCCATCTCGACAAGCATCTGGTCCTCCAGATACTGGAGCATCAATCCACCCCATATTTGACTCTTCTTTTAAGCGTCTTGCCATCTCTTTTGTAGAAGCAACAATAGTTGTCGAAAAATCAATTAGTAAACTTCTTGAATTTGCACCCTTACTGACTCCCTCAGGTCCAAAAATTACATCCTCAACTGCAGCAGTAGAAGTTACACACAACATCACTATATCGCTTTGATACGCAACATCTGCAGGAGACTTTCCGGCACGAACACCATAGACTGAAGCTTCTTCAACTTTTTTAAAATCCAGATCATAACCAATGACTGAATGACCCTTTTTAACAAGACGTTCAGTAAAACCTTTACCCATAAGCCCCAAACCAATAAAGCCAATATTATATTGTTTTGCATTCATAACGTCTTATCCTCTTTTGTTTTTTTAATTAATAGACTCAGTACGATAAAATATTCATAATTTAAGTATTAAATAACTTAGTATAGAATTATTATATATTTATTAAAACTACTATGAGGATCTTAATATGGATGAAGTGGTAAAAGTTTACTGGCAACCAGGTTGTTCAAGTTGTTTAAAAACAAAAGAATTTCTTGAAACAAATAATATTAAATTTGAATCCATAAACATATTAGAAGATCCAAGAGGATTTAAAGATTTAGAAAAATTTGGATTAAGAATGGTTCCTATTGTTATTAAAGGAGAAAACTGGGCAAATGGTGCTGTTTTTAGAGATGTAGCAAAAGTTGCAGAATTCTCTTATGACGAGCATAAAATGCTCGCCCCTAATATCCTTTTTTCAAAAATTATTCAAATCAACGAAATTACATGCTCTTTTTTAAAACAAATACCAGCATCAAAATTAGATGTTATATTACCAGGAAGACCAAGATCATATAGACAATTAATTTATCATATTTTTAATATTCCCGAGGTCTTTTTAAATTACTTTCAAAATGATACTCCTTACACTTATGAAGCTTTACTTTCAATACTTCCTGATAAAATAAAAGATGAAAATGATCTCTATGATTATGCTGAAGATATTAAGTTAAGATTTGAAAGTTGGTGGTCTAATGAAGGAAAGAATTTTCATTTCTCAAAACCTGCAAATGTCTATTATGGAGAAGTTTCATTTCATGAAGTTCTTGAGAGAACAGCATGGCATTCAGGACAACATTGCAGACAAGTTGAATTACTTCTTAAGGAGAAGCTTAATATAATTCCAAAAATTGCATTAAATGAGTCTTTGTTTTCTGGACTTCCTATGCCATCTAATATTTGGGATAACGAAAGATCTTTTTCCGAAAGTTCTTATGATGGACAGGTGAAAGAAGATTTAAGTATAAAAGAATAAATTGTTATTCTTATTTAATTAAAGTTTAAGACCTGTGAAGTATTCTGACTTGTTATAAATATCCAAACAAAAATTGGATAAATATCTATCTTTAAAAGGATGCGCACATAAAAGTATTCCAACTGGCATTTTATTATCATCTAATCCAGTTGAACAACTTACAATAGGACCTGATAAAGCTGTCCATGGGGCAATATATTTTGGCTCTCCTGTACTTTCCAGACCTACAGGAGCTGAATTAGGGATGGCTGGAAAAATAAAAATTGTGTTTTTATTAAATGATGAAAAGAATTTATTTATGGATCTATTAAGTTTTGATTTTGTTTCTGTATATTTTTCAATGTTTATATTTAATCCGTCTTTTATCATTTGAAGTAGTCTTGGCCCAATTAATTCTTCAGAATGATTGAGTAAAAATTGTAAATTTTTTCCTGTTTCATAAATTAACATTTCCCAATGCAAATCTAATAAGTCATTAAAGTTTACTGGAGACGCTTTTTCTTCGACATTAAAACCTAGTTCTTTCAACATAGATTTAGTCTCTTCAATTTGTTTTGATACATTAGGATTAATATCTGAAGTTAAATCGTCTTTTATAACTACTATATTTACATCTTCTTTATTCAGAGATTTCAAAGGTAATTTGTCATTTAAAGATACTGAGTTATAGCCATAACATGCATCAGCTATTGACCATCCATAAAATCCAGGCGTGTCAAACGACGGTGCTAATGGAGATATACCATAAGTTGTTATAGAACCATTTGTAGGCTTAAAGGCTGAGATGCCACAATAAATTGCTGGTCTATTTACAGATGCCATAGTTTGTGTTCCCACTGACATTGGAACTGTTCCACTTGCAACAGATGAACCAGATCCACTACTCGATCCCCCAGGGGTGTGATTTGGGTTATGTGGATTTCTTGCTGGAGATGGATCATAAAATGCAAATTCAGTTGTATGTGTTTTGCCCAAAATAATTGCCCCAGCTGATCTTAAAGCTAAAACAACACCAGAATCTAATTTTGAAACTTCTGTATTTTTAAAAGCCTTACAATTAAATTCAGTTTTAAATCCTTCGGCATGAATAATGTCCTTAATACCAACAGGTATTCCGTGAAGAGGACCTAAAATATTATTGTCTAATACCTGTTGTTCTCTTAGTTTTGCTGTTTCAATAGCTTTTTCAAAATCATAGCTCTTCCATTGCTCAATTTCTTTTTGTGTATCGTTAATTCTATTTATATAACTGTTAATTAATTCAACGGGTGAAAGTTTTTTATCTTTAATTTGATTAAATAAATTTTGAAGGTTGCCAGGATTTTTAACATAATTTGAAGACATTACAGCTCCTATAACTAAGTAGACACACCAAGAAATTTTAAAGTGAGTTTTTTATTTTTAGAGAGTTCTTGTGACTTTCCTTCAAATACAATCTCTCCTTGATCTAAAATATAAACTCTATCAGCTACATCCAAGGCAGTTTGAAGATTTTGCTCAACAAGAATAATACTCATACCCTCTTTTTTTAACTTAAGAAGCATCTCTTTTACATCTTCAACAATCATTGGAGCAAGTCCCTGTGAAGGTTCATCTAACATTATAACAGATGGATTAATTACTAAAGATCTTCCAATTGCTAGCATTTGTTGTTCACCACCGGATAAAGAATTTCCATTTCTAAATTTTAATTTTTCAAGTTTTGGAAAAAGTTTAAAAACATCATCAATATTCCATTTTGAGTGTTTTAAATGAAATATTTTTAAATTCTCATATGCTGTTAATGTTGAAAATATACCTCTACTAGCTGGAACAAAAGAAATTCCTTTTTTAGCTACTTCATGAGGTTCAAAATTTGTTATTTCTTCACCTTTTAATATGACACTTCCTTCACTAGAAGGAGCAAGGCCCATAATACTTTTAATTGTCGTTGTTTTTCCTGCTCCGTTTCTTCCTAAAATACTTATAATTTCACCCTCGTTAACGTTAAGGGTTACACCTTTTAGCATATGTACTAGTCCATAGTATGTGTGCAGATTTTTTATTTCTAAGTGCATTATTTTCTTCCTAGGTAAGCATCTTGGACTTTTTTACTATTTTTAATTTGTTTAGGAGTACCTTCTTCTATTTTCTCTCCAAAATTTAAAACAGTTATTATTTTAGAAATTTCCATAACGATATGCATTTTATGTTCAATCAACAATATAGTATAATTTTTTGAGAGCTTACGAATAAGCCCTGTCATTTCAACTGTAGCTTCTGGTGCAAGTCCCTGGGTTGGTTCATCTAACAATAATAAATCAGGTTTAGCACCAAGAGTTATTGCCATCTCCAACATTCGTTGTTGACCATGAGAAAGCTCTTCAGCTTTATCGTCAATTTTATGAGAAAGACCTACATCACTAATTATATTTTCAGTATCTTTATCAATTGTTTTAAAATCATTCATTGATTTAAAAAGATCAATTTTACTTTTATGACTACAAGAAAAAATTGATGCCCATACATTTTCTCTTACAGTTAGTTTTGGAAAAACATTTGTTATTTGAAAGCATTTAGCAATACCCATATGTGGCAATTTATAACTTTCAAAACCTGTAATATTTTTATCTTTATAATAAACACTTCCATTTGATGGAGGGATCACACCTGAAATCATATTAAAAAATGTAGATTTGCCAGCTCCATTAGGCCCAATGACCGAGTGTATTGTTCCTTCTTCTACTTCTAAGTTAACATTAGAAACAGCAGAAACACTTCCAAAATTTTTAGTTAAGTTTTGTATTTTTAATATCTTGTTCATGTTCAGTTTTTCTTGAGATTGATTTGTACTTTTTGAAAAGGTTTTCTAATAATTCACTAACGCCACCTCTGAAATATAAAACTACAATTGCGAATATTACACCCATAATTAATGGCCATCTTGCCCAAATAATTGAAAAGGTATCAGAAAGCCAAATATATCCAACCACACCAATTAAAGGTCCTAGAAAACTTCCAACCCCTCCAAAAAGTGTCATAAAGATTATATCTCCTGATTTCAACCAATGTATTTGATCGATAGGAACCATACTATGAATTAACACATAGAGTGATCCAGCTAATCCTGTGAATGTACTAGCTATTGAAAATGAGATTAATTTGTAAAATCTGACATTATAACCAATTGCCTCAGCTCTGCTTGCATTTTCTCTAATGAGTTTAAAAATCAAACCTAGTGGCGATGTAACGATTTTATATAATGCGATAACAGCAAATAAAAACATTATCGCTGTAAATATATAAAACGTTAATTGAGTATCTATATAAGCAGGTCTTTCAACACCAACAAGGCCGTCTTCTCCACCAGTTACATCATGCCATACATAAGCTATAAAATAAAACATCTGATTAAAAGCAAATGTAAGACATATAAAATATAATCCTTCTCGTTTCACACAAAAATAGCCAATAAATAGTGAAATGATAAAAGAACCTAGAGTAGCTACTGGTATAGCTAAGAATAATGGAAAACCACCAAGTAACATCAAACCTGAAATGTAAGCTGAAGTTCCAAAAAATAATGCTTGTCCAAAAGATAGCATACCAGTGTAACCCAACATAATATTTGTTGATATTGCAACAATGCCAAAGATTAACATCTCTGCAATTGTTGCATTAGGAAAGAGAAATGGCCCTACAAATAAAAATATTATTAATGCTATAAAACTATATTTATTCTTAATCATCTTACACCAAAAAGACCTTGTGGTCTAAAAATTATAGTTAATCCCATCATGACATATATCACTACATTTGTTGCTTCTGGAAACCAGATAGTCGCTGCACCTTGTGATAAACCTATCAAAATACCTGCAATTATAGCACCTGGAATACTTCCTAACCCTGCAACTACAACAACTACAAAACATATTGGCAAAATATCAAGTCCCATAGATGGTGTTAGCCCCATAATAGGAGCAGATAAAGCGCCTGCTAAACCTGCTAAATACGCCCCAAGACCAAATGTATATAAGAATACAACATTTACATTTATCCCAAGAACTTTGACCATATCTCTGTTTTCAATCCCAGCACGCAAAATTGCACCTAAATTAGTTTTTGTAAGAAACAAGTAAAGACAAACAATCATAAAAAATGCAAAGCAGATTAGGACCAATCTATATTTTGGATATATTAAAAATCCTAAGTCAACTGCGCCACTTAGACTTGGAGGTGGTAACAATGAAAAGCCAATTGGTCCCCAAATGATGATAATTATTTCCTGAATGATAAGCGCACAAGCAAATAAAAATAAAAGTTGGTAGTCATGATGTGCATGATATAATCTTCTAACACCTTGACTTTCTAAAATAAACCCAACTAAAACTACTAAGAGCGGTGATAAGAACATCGCAAAATAAAATGAACCCGTCACATTAGCAATTGTAAAAGCTAAATACGCACCTAAAGCATAAAGTACACCATGAGCAAAATTTGGTATGTTTAATACACCTAAAATTAATGTCAGACCAACCCCAACAAGAGCGTACAACATGCCTAGACCAAGGCCATTTAAAATTTGAGATATGATTAAAAAGGTCATATTATTCTTAAAAGTTAAAAGACGGCATTGGATGCCGTCTCATTTATTGATTTAAATACTTAGAATGATCCAATATCTTTACACATATTGATATTCTTAGGCTGCTCTGTAGAACTTATATCTACAACTTCGGCCATATCGTATTTATTTTTCATTTCACTTTTCTTTTTTGTTTGTAGAACAAAAAATGGTCGAACTGTCTGATGATTTCTTCCTCTTATTTCAAAATCACCAACAAAATTCTTTCCTTTATGTTCTTCCAAAGCAGTAATAACCTTTTGAGGTTCAGTACTGCCAGACTTTTGCATGCCTAACAAAGTCATTTTCATGAGGCCATATCCGGCGGCACCAGCGTATCCAGGAGGAACACCTTTGAATTTCTTTTTATAAGCTTCTACAAATTTTTTATTATCTGGGTTATCTATAGTATAATAATAATTAGAACCAACAATGAGGTTTTCTCTTGCGGCAGGATCTAATTGGATTAACTCTTCAAAACCAGAAGACCAAGACATAACAACTGGTTTTTTAGGTGTAAAACCAAAATTATTTAACTGTCTAACTGCTGAAATAGCGTCTAATCCAAAATTGATCATATAAACAGCATCTGGATTTGTTGACATAGCTTTTGTAATAAAAGTTGAGTACTCTCTGTGACCAAGTGGATGTCTATCAACACCTACAACTTCTAATCCATACTTAGGTGCAAGACTTTCCACATATTTCTGAAGTGTCCACCCAAATGCGTAATCAACTACAAATAGATATATTTTTTTTGCATTGGGGTTAGCTTTTTTAAATATCTTTAGGTTAGCATCCATCGCTGTCCATGCGTTAGCTGCCCACATAAATGCGTATTTATGACATTTTTTACCAGAAATATCTTCTGTACCACCAGAAAAGTAATACATAACTTTATTTTTTTTGGCTACTTCTGTTACTGCTAATGCAACACCAGAAGACCATGGGCCTACAATAAATTTTACGCCTTCTGTATCTATTGCTTCTTGTGCTCTTCTAGCTGCTGGACCGGCTTTCGTTTCACTATCTCTAGTAACATATTTTATTTTTTTACCATTAATTGTATAATTCACTTCCTCAAGAGCTATTCTAGCACCTTGATCAGTAAGTTTTCCTGAGTCTGCATAAGGACCACTAAATGGGAATAATCCTAAAATATTAACTGTATCTGCAAACGATAGACTTGATGAAACTGAAAATAATGCGCCAACAATGATGCTAGTGATTTTCAATTTAAAGTCTGAAAGGAATGATTTTTTCATAAACTTCTCCTTTAGGTAAGATAATTTGATTATATTATTTAGTTTGACGTATTCTTAAACATACATCAATAAAGAAATGTATTTATAAGCAAAAGTTAAGTTTTGGTTATAAATTGACCATTTTTATTTATCAATGGTCAACTAATGAACAGAATATTTTCCTTTTAGTGGTTTTATTTCTTTCCATTTTTGGATTGAGCTGTTTGAGCTCTTTTTTTTAGTTCTGTATCAACGTCCTGCATTGTTTTAAGAGCCTGCGCAAATGCTGTAGGAGACAAAATAATTTCACCTGTTTTGGAGAACTGTAATTTGTTATCATCAGTTTGCCCTGAGATATTCATTAAATCTATTCTGATAGTTCCGCTAACCATTCTCACATTAGTTATAGCATCAACAAATTTTTGATCCATTTATTCTCTCCATTTTAAATAGTTAATTTTATTTTAATTTTTGCTTTGGTAATTACAAGAATTTAATTAATTATTAAATTCTTGTAATTTATCTTTTATTTCCTTTGATTATGGTAATGTTGCATCAATTAGCAATTGAGCCATGACATCATCATCAGCTTCTTCGTGATAAATCGTCATACTTTGACTAGCACCTAAATCAACTGTTAATTTACCGTCATTCACAGTATCAGTTCTTGTACCTGACACTTTAACAATGGCGTCATTCGCAGTATCGATATTTTTAAGGTGAACTTCTGATCCATCTAAAACTCCTGATAAATCAATAGTATCATTACCAGCACCACCTACGAGAACGTCAATTCCTCCATCTGCTGATATTGTGCTTCCTGTACTTGAGGCAACAACAATCTCATTATCCCAACTTAAATCTTTTCCTGTTCCGTCAGTACCGTTGTTCCCATCAACTGAGATTTCAAATATTTCATTATTGTTGGCACCATCGTCAATCGTTAGATATTCAATACGTCTGAAATCTAGATGGATATTAAAGTTGTCAAATAAGTCAGTTGAGGTGGCACTTCCTTTTTCAGTTATTGATAATGTATTATCTTGTTGTTCGTTTCTAACTTGTTTTCTAACAAAATTTAAATCATCAATATCTGTGATCCCTTTAAAGTTAACTGAGTCAGATTCTGAGTTTGCTAATCCACCAGAAGATTTTATATCACCATATTCTATTGCAGATCCCTTTGTAGAACTCTTGATAACATAAGTGTCATCTCCACCATTACCAAGGGCAACGTCTAAATTATCATCAACTTTAACAAAGTTAGCAGCTTCACTACCTGAGTTGACTGATGCACCATTAATGTCAACGACATTATAGAAGTCTTCAACAAGAACATCGATATCGTTTGGATCAACCTTAAACTTTGATGGATTTGTTATGTTAGCTAAAAAAGTATAACCATCAATGTCCGATTGTGTGAGGGCTGAGATAGCTGTATCTAAAGCTGTAGTAGTAGTTATTGCAGTACTGTCAACAACATATGGTCCAGTTCCTGTAACTTCATGGACAGTAAATCCATCAGTTTCATTTCCTCTAAAGACATAGTTTCCAGCAGTAAGATCAGCACCTAACTCATCTGTTAGGCTATATGCCGTTTCAACAACATTTTCAATCTTAATATTTACTAAATTACTATTAAGATCAAATTTAGTATAAAAACCAAAGTTAAAGGCTTTTACGCTATCAATAGAGCCATCAGTACTTGCTAAAACCTCTCCAATTTGCTGTTCTGTTGCATTTAGATAAATACTATTCGTAAACTGGCCACTTGTAGTATAATTAATATCATATCTATCAGAGACTAACTGACTAAACGCATCAAGATCTGGAAGAACAAGGTTATCTTGAGCATTTTGAGCAATAAATAATGATGTGTTATCAACTTTCCATCCATTGCCATCAAAAGTAACAGCAACTTTCTTACCGTTGACATCAATATAGAATGAACTCGCTGTACCACCTGGGTTACTTGCTGCAACTTCAGCCTCCCAGTTAGAGCCTATTCCATACTTATTAACATTTGCATCAACTCCAGTAACATCAAGAGCCATGTTAAATGTACCTTCACTAGTACTTAGTAATCGATCATAAGTATCCACAAAGTCACTATGCTTACCGTCATAAAAGATTCTCTTATCTGACATGTCACCAAAAGTCTCTAAAACAGCACTTGTCATGACGTCATAACCTTCACCGTAAAGGTCACTTGACAATTGGCCTATTCCTGCAATTTGCTGTATGCCATACATAGCTGAGTTGTCAGAATAAAAATCGACATCATCATTATGAAGTTGAGCATGTATCTGTTCATAGTTGGCAGCTCCATCTAATAAACCATCACGAACCATGATAAAGTCAACATTTGTTAGCTTAGCCATAACTTCTTTAGCATTGAGTTCTGATATACCATCTACAGTTACATATTCTCCATTTTTACCAAAGGCTAAGTCATAAGTTAATCTTGCATCCAACATATCATACTCAGAAGTTGCAGATCCTTTAAATACATCGTATGTCGTTCCATCTGATGTACCAACGTTAACAGTGATACCAGTGTTACTTAAATTAGTAACAATATCGCTGAAGGAAGATGCTTCAAAATAATCAACTAATTGACCTACTCCGCCAGTATCTTCAACATAAGTATTTATATTATTATTACCTATTGCTTCAATTTTTGCATGTTCGACACCTGCATTTTTACCAAATTCAGCATCAATACCAGATTTTGCAAAATCATAATTAAGATATAAATTACTTGCTTTATCGATATAAAAGTAGTCTCTTCCACCGTTGGAAACTTCGCCTGATCTTACTTCAAACATTGACATGTCATGAATGAAATAATCAGTGTCATATCTTGTAGTTAGGTTTTCACCTACACCATCTTCAAATATAACAATATCATTGCCATTGGAAAGTTTTAAGCTTTCAAATTCATTAATGTCAAACCCAATGTCTGAGCCTGCAACATTTACAAAAGCTGAGTTGTCACCGAAATCACCTGCACCAAAGTCAACTTTAACGCCTTCGGCACCTGAGTTGTATAATTCAAGGAAGTCAAAACCTACTCCACCAAGATAAACACCGTTCATATCCATTGTTGAGTTAGTTCCAATTAGAACATTATCATTGCCAACTCCAAAATTAGCTGCTGGTTGATCTGGGCCAGGTGTATTTCCACCAGCAAGCAATACATTATCATTTGAAGTGCTGGTTGAAGACAGTCCAACTACTTGTGGAGAAGCCACTTGGTTTCCTCCAACAGTAATTGTAGGAAGATCACTGTTATATAGAATGGTATCCCCTGAACTAAAGTCAGTACTACTATCTAGATCAACAAAACCATCAGCAAAATATAATTCTAATGTTCCACCATTATGAAGATCTTCAAAGTTACCAACATAATTATAAGAAATTGTGCCTGATCCAGAACTGGTACTATCAACAGCTTTTTGGCCTACATACTCAATAGTCAATTTATCATTGCCACCAGCATCAATATTATTTTCAAAAGATATGAATATATCTTCAAAAACATTAAACTGTTGACCTGGAACAAAAGCCATCGAACTTATCGTTGTACCTGCTGATGCTCTGTTATCATAACCTTCTCCATAACTATATTTGTCACTGAGAGGAATAACTATATCAACAGACAGATGATCTATACCTACACCTGTAATTGGCGTACTACCGGAAAATTCTGCATGATTAAGTTCGATTGTATTATCAGATGGATTGTCACCATACTTCTCAATCACATCCTCAACAGAAACTGTTACAGTTTTAGCATCCGTAAGACCTAGAGGATCTGTTGCCACAACCTCAAACGTATAAGAAGATTGATTCTCAAAATCAGCAGAATTATTCAATGTGACCACACCTGTAGACTGCCCTATTGACACCTTGTCTGAATCATCAGTTGCATCTGAAGTAATTGAAAATTGTATATTTCCATCATGACCTGCATCTTGATCTGTTGCAGTTGCCGTATAAACAACTGTAGTATCTGGAAGGTTCTCAACAACTGTACCACTCGCTCCACTTGTTAGTTCAGGATCTTCATTTAAATCAGTAATATTAACAGTGATTGGCTGAGTTGCAGACAATAATCCCTCACCATCATCTGTCGCTATAACGTCAAACTCATATGAGGATTTTGTTTCAAAATCTGCATTTTCTTTTAATGATACTTCACCAGAAACAGAATCTATTGTCAGATCAGCTTCATCTTTAGAATTACCAAGACTAAAGGTTATATTATCACTTGTATCCTGATCAGTTGCGTCAGCATCAAAAATCGGATTAGAGGTGTAATCTTGATTTTCGTCATAATCTGAAGCGGTTGTAGTTGTTATTTCTGGTGCTTCATTAATATCAGCAATATTAACAACAATGCCTTCTGTTACTGTTGTGGTTCCATCACCAACTGTTAAGTCAAAAGAATAACTTGGTTGACTTTCAAAATTAGCAGCACTATTCAATGTTACAACACCAGATCCATCAATAGTCATTTTGTCAGCATCTGTACCTGAAATGCTATATGTAAGAGTAGTGCCTGCATCTTCATCTGATGCAGCTGCTCTATAGATTACTGTATTACCTTCATCTACAGCGGCAGCTAAAGTTCCAGTTTCACTTGTAATTACTGGATCATCATTAACGTCTCCCACTGCTATAGTTAACGATTCAATATCTGTATTACCAGCTCCATCAGTAGCTACAACATTAATTTCATAACTCTTTTTATCGGTTTCATAGTTTGCTGGACCAGTAAATGTTAAGTAATTAGAAGCATTAATGGAAAATGAAGCAGCATCTGCACCTCCTACGGACAGACTTACATTGTCATAAGTAGGATCGGTAGGTACATCACCAACATTATCTGGGTCATTCGCTGTAACGAGGGCCAATTGCACATCTGTTTGGTTTTCCTCAAGAGGAACTGTTGTTATTGTATCTAAAACTGGCGCTTCATTAACATCAAGAATATTAATTTTAATGTCTAAATAATCTTGAAGAGAAGCATTAACAGAATCGGTAGCATATACTGTAAAATCAACTGATTGTTCTGTTTCATAATCAAGCGTTGTATTAACACTTATTGCACCAACTGAACTAATGTTAAAAGTAGAATACATAGAAGGGCTAAATATCGGCGAATGTCCATCATCTTCATCAGAAGCAACTAATGTAGTTACGATGTCACCAACACTTGCATTTTCAGAGATAGAAAATTCCATGGTTTTATTGGTTAAACTAATTGGCCCTTGGGTTCCTCCTACTGGTAAATCAAACTCAGGGGCTTCATTTACGTCACCAACATTAACAGTTAATTGTTTAGAAGCTGAGTTTACACCATCCGATGCAGTAATATTAACAACCATTTGGTCATCAGTTTCGTGATCTAATGAATTTGCAAATAACTCAAAAACTCCAGTTCCTGCGCCAGTTTGCGTAAAATAAAAATCAGCATTATCTACACTCATGGTAACGGTATGACCATCATCATCGTCAGTCGTAACTGTTGCAAGAGACGTAGCTACATCACTATCCTCAGAAACATTTATAATACCATCAGTAGCACCAGTAATCTCCATAGTTGGAGTTTCATTTACATCAGTGAGATACATCATAATTGGTTGTGGGTTAGAGCTAGCCCCATGTACACCGATTGCTGAAACATCAGTAGCGGTTACTATTACATTATAAACTGCGCCAGAAACTTCTTCATAATCGGCTACAACATCCGGGTTATTCCAAAATATCTCTCCAGTTGAGTTGTCTATAGTAAAATGGTTAGAGTGCTCTCCATTTAGGGAGAAAAAGATATCCTCACCGGTGTCCAAAACATCAACTGTATCAACATCAGCATTAATAGTAGTCGAAAATGCTCTAATACCTTCATATATTGCATTAGTGCCAAGATAATCATCTAGCACTTGCTCTTGGGCCAAAGTATATTTAGTTACAACATCTATATTATCTTCTGTTGGATCAGTTACATTTACAAAATATTTTTGTGCTGATGATGCATCTGTCACTGCCACTTTTGAAATCGTGAAATGAGTAGCGTTTCTATCAAAAGCAAATAAACCAGGTGTAATGCCATGATCATTACGATCAAGTATATGGTTAAGTGTATCGGTATCTGTTATTTCATACACTATACCAGGAGCAACACCCTCTGCATGAATTGCATTTTCTATCACTGAATCTTCAACTTCAGGAATATTCTTATTTGCTCTAGGATCGGCACCTCCAGGAGTAAAACCAGTTAATGTAACTATTGGAGCTTCATCAACATCATTTACACTGACTGTCACATCCTTAGTTACAGTGTCTATTCCATCGGTTGCTTCAACTGTAAATTGGTAACTGTCTTTACTTTCATAATTTGCAGATTCATTTAGGGTTACCACACCTTCTGAATCCATAGAAACTTTATCAGAATCATCTGAAGGATCAGTCTGATCAATTGAGAATGCAATGCTATCACTATCGTCATCTGTTGCATTTGCATCATAAATAACTGTATCTGTCGCATCATTTTCATCAACAGTACCCGTTTCAGGACTTGTAATTACTGGCGCATTGTTTGGAACTGCAGTAAATGTATCACTAGCAAACGAACCAATTTTGCTTGCAGCTTGTGCAGCAGGATCCCAACCAGTTAAATCTACTGTTGTGTCTTTAGCACCAATTGTCCCGGTATCATCTGAAGGATCACCAGCAGTGCTGTTGTCATCAATAGTAACGCTAAATGCCTCGTAGCCAGCACTTAGATTAGAAGGATCTTGTGGAACTACAAGATAAGGACTTCCGCTTAT
>CACOVB010000004.1 GCA_902630555.1 uncultured SAR116 cluster alpha proteobacterium | reverse complement strand
AAATAATTTAACTTTAGAAAGGAGGTGGTCTATGTCTATTATAATTTTATTCGTTACCACTTCCTATAGTCAAATATAGGAAAGTGAAAACTTAAAAATTAAAATGGGGAATTTATTCCCCATGATTTTGAATATTAAATGATAGATACTTTTCAAGAATTAAAACTTAAACTTCTAAAATTTAATTTAAACCAAAATTGGACTTTACCTAACGAAATATGGAACGAAGAAATTCCCCACGATTATATGTATGAAGATACTTATTTACAATTGAGTTTTGTTTTTAATACCTTTACACAAAATGAATTATTACAATTAATTAAACTTACAAATGATAAAACAATTGATGGTATAAATGAAAATTTACTTATTGAAATAAATAATTATATCAAAAGCTGTGTAAATTTTATTAACTACGAAATTAAAGGTGAAACGGAAAAATATTTTCAAAAGTTTAAAAATAATTCATGTTTTTCTTATGAAAAAAAAATTAAAATTTATTTAAATTCTATTCGTCTCTAGTCTTTTTTATCCAGAAAGTAATTTCTCTAAAACAAACATAATTAAAAATCAAAATTGGCACCAAATATACAATTGATACTAATACGACTAAAACTAATTCATCTATTGTGGCACTTTTTTTTTCAAAAATTAATAAGTAAAATGATATTATTATACAAAAAAAACTAATTAGAGATATAATTCTGCTTAATTTAAATAAATTCATTTTAATTTTATAAAAATTTATAGTTATAATATATATCTTTTAGATAATTTTAAATTAAAAAGATATTTAATAATTTATGAAAAAAACTTTTGTTTCTAATGAACCTAAAATAAGCATCAAATATGATGGGACAGGCGATCTATTAATTTTTTTACATGGAATAGGTGGAAACAAAGACAATTGGGATTTAAATTTCCCTATACTATCAAAAAATTTTTTATGTGTTGCCTGGGACACACGAGGTTATGGTGAAAGTGAAGATTATAAAGGTGAACTTTTATTCGACGATGTCATAAATGATTTATTAAGTATCTATAAATATTTTGATAAAAAAAAAGCACATATCATCGGCTTGTCTATGGGTGGACAAATTGCATGTTTATTTTTTGAAAAACATCCTGACAAAGTTAAATCTATGGTACTATGTGATACTCATTTCGGCTTAGGAAATTTGGAAAAAGATGAAATAGACAAATTTATTAATAGTAGAAAAAAACCTCTTTTGGATGGATTACAACCTAAAGATATTGCCCTCCCAGTAACAAAGACCTTAGTAGGTGATTTAAATAATGAAGCTGCTATTGAAGAATTAGTAAATTCTATGAGTAAATTACACAAAGAAAGCTATTTAAAAACTATAGACGCTTCTATGTCTACTTCTCATCAACATATTTTTGAAAAAATTGATGTCCCAACTTTAGTAATAGTTGGTGAAAAGGATACATTAACACCACCATCTATGGCATTAAAAATTCATAAATTAATTAAAAATAGTAAATTATTTGTTATTGATGGTGCTGGTCACCTCACTAACATTGAAAACCCTAAAATATTTAATGATATAATATTAGATTTTTTAAACGAGATGGTCAAAAAAAATAAAATTCAATAAACCTTTATTTAAAATTATGGTTGACTTTGGTATTTTTTGCCATACCAATGACAATTAGTCCTCTATTTTTCATAAAATTTAAATTAGTAATAAATTCATCTATTTGAATAAACATTTTAACAATTGTTCTTATTTTTGGTATTTTACTAAAAAATCTATTAAAAAATAGTACATCACTATTCATAAACAAACAATAACCAAAAAAACCAACTGTTTCCCATTTTTTTAGATTTAAACCATTTCTAGATAATTGTTTTTTTGTTGAATTAAATCTAAGTGGTTCTTCGGTTTTTTCATCTAATAAAGGAGAAAATTTGTAAATGATTTTTCTAATAAGTCTCCAAAAAATAAAATCATCTACTGGATCTCGCCAAAGAAAAATGCCATCAGATTTTAAAACTCTACTAACTTCTTTAAATAATTTATTTCTATCAGAAATATGATGAATTCCTCCTAACATAACTAAACAATCAATAGTATTATCTTTTATGGGCAAGTTGATTGCATCGCCCTGTAAATATTGAATATTTGAAGTTGGTTTTGAGGCATAAGCCTTATTTAGCATTTTAATTGAAATATCAACACCTATTGCATGGCCATAATTATTTACAAATAATTTTATTCCTTCCCCGCTTCCACAGCAAAGTTCAAGAAAAACATTAAACTTTTTATTTTTTATAAGATTGATGAATTTTTTATCTAAATAATCATAATATTCAATCGTATGTGGATACGATAAGTTTTCAATATAAGTTTTATAAATATTATTGTAATGATCTTTTTGTATTGATGTGTCAGTAAATGCTTCATCTGAAAAAAAGACAGGTATATTTGGTTGTTCTATTTTATACCTATTTTTTTTATCAATTGAAATAAGATTGTTTTTTGTCAATTCTAAAGATTGAAAAGTTTTAGGACATCTAAGAAGTTTAAGAGTTTTGGTAAGTATATTTTTTTTTGAACTACGCATTAGTATATTTTATTTTTAAAAATTTAATTTTCAATGAATTTAAAATTGTTCTTTTATTAACAATAGAATAAATTAAATAATTTAAACTAAACTTACTTAATTGAATTTAAATTTTATAGCTTAAAATATAAATTTTGCAATTGATTAGTCCTTAGACATTTAATATATTTGTGTTGTAAAAATAATCAATAAACAATTTACACTATTAAAATGAAAAATATTAATGCAATTAGAAAAAAAAATATTGATGATTTTTCTAATCAGTGGCTATTACAAAAAGATTTAAAACAAGGATTTTGGACTGACAAAAAGTGGCTTGAAAGTATATGTAATGGCATTTTTGACCTTACCTTAATTAAAAACAAAATTATTTGCGAAGTAGGAAGTGGTTCAGGAAGAATTGTGAATATGTTAAAAAAATATGAGCCTAAACAAATTAATTGTGTAGAACCCTCTAAAAATATAAAAGTTTTAAAAAAAAACATTCAAAATATTCCAAATGTAAAAATTCATAATTTGATGGGTCATGAGTTTTATTTAAAAAATTTAGACTATGTCTTTTCAATTGGTGTAATTCATCATATTATAGACCCACTACCAACTCTTGAAAATATACACAAATCATTAAAGAAAAATGGTCAATTTGTTATGTGGGTTTACGGTTATGAAGGAAATGAATTATATTATTTTATTTACAAATTTTTATCTATTTTTACTACTAAAATAAATGATAATTTACTAGAAATTGTTAGCAGTATAATTAATATTTTGTTAATACCATACATTTATATTTCAAGATTAAGTAAACACTTTCCTATGCACTCGTATTTAAAAAATGTTTTTTCTAAATGTAATCTAGAACATAGAAAATTTATTATTTTTGATCAATTAAATCCCACTTATTCAAAATATTATAAAAAAAGTGAATGTTTAGAAATTATGAAATTAGTTGGTTTTAAAAATATAAAAATTAAGAGATATAATAATTATAGTTGGGTACTAAAGGGTTCTAAATAGATAATTAAATTCAATGATGTAGTATTTTGTTTTATATAAAAAAATATAGTATCCACATTTTATTTTTATCAATATTATGTTTACGATTATTTGGGATAGATTACGGTCTTCCTTTTTTTTTAGTTTCTGATGAAGAGGTGGTAGTAGGTAGTGCTTTAAAAATGCTTCAGCTAAAATCTCTTATTCCTATTTTAAATCCAAGTGAAATGAAAATTTTAATTTACCCACCATTCCTTCCGATTATAAATTTAATTGGTATTTTACCTTTTATTCTTTTTTTATACATAAAAAGTGGTTTTCCAGAAATAAATCAATTTAATAATATTTGTTTAGATAATATTGAATTATTTTTTTTAGGAGCACGTGTAGGTAATGTTTTTTTTAATTTGTTAACTATATTTTTTATCTATAAAATTTGTATGCTTCTATTTAATTCAAAAAGAATAGCTGTGTTCTCAATTATTTTTTTAGCTACAGATTTCACTTTTAATTTAACAGGTCATTTTGCAAGACATTGGAATACTTCAAGTCTATTTATATGGATTTCAATGTTTTATGCATTTAAACTTTTATATTCAAACAGTTATAAAATTTATTTTTATGCATCTTTATCAAGTGGAATTGGGTTTGGTGTAAGCTATATATTTGGTGGATTTAGTTTTATATTTTTTACAATTTTTCATTTTCTGAAATATAAAATTAAATTTTTGAAAAATTTGATTTTTAGTATTTTTATTTTCATTACGTTAGGTCTCATAAGCATCTTTATACATCCATATCCATTATTAAGATTAATAGAAGATAAGGCTAATAATGTAACAGCTTTATATGTTGACAATAGTTTTCTAAATACAATTTTTTATTACTTAGAAAGCATGTTCTTTTTAAATCCCACTTTAATATTATTAACAATAATTTCATTAATATATTGTTTTTATAAAAAACTTTTTTTAAATGAACTGATTATATTTTTGTTATTTTTTCTAACATTTATAACTTTGTTGCATTTTACTGTTAATAGTGAACATAGATATTTAATGCCAACAATACCTGCATTAGCTATCATTTCAAGTGTTGGATTAAACGAAATTTTAAAAAACAAACAAATTATATTTCAAGTACCTATAATAATATTTTTATTTAGTTATCCTTTAATAACTTCTTTTTTTACAAATTATTTGCTATCGCAAAATGATACTAGAACTCAAGCATTAATTTGGATAAATCAAAATGCAGAGAAAAAAAGTAAAATTGCTAATGGTTTAAAAAATATTTATATTGTTAAAGATTATCAGAAATATAGAACACAAAGTGATCATTCTAGAGAAAATTTAATAGGAATAGATAAAAATGAACTTAGAAAAAATTTTTCATTTTCAAATATATCTGAGAAATTTTTAAATAAAGAGTCAAATTTACATTTGTTAAAATATTTAATATCAAATAAATATGACTACATATTGATCAGTTATAAATATAAAGATAATAAACATTATAGAATATCCAAAAAATTTTATAAGGAATTAAAAAATAATTATATTCTTGAAAAAAAAATAGAATCTAATTTTTCTATGATCTCAACTCCAGATTTACAATCAACTGAGGGCTTTAAATTTCCAATTTATAAGATTTTTGACTTTAATAGTTTTGGTCCAACAGTAGAAATTTATAAGTTTAAAAATTAATATTTTTCTATAATTAATTTTGAAATTATGTAATGTACTGGCAATAAAATTATACTAAACAATGGGGCTAGATAGAAACTAAATTTAATTATCTCTACACAATACCAAATTATTAAACATCCTAAACAAAAATATAAGATATAATAAATTGAATATATAAAAATCTTTTTTATTGTTATCGATGAAAGAAAGGAAAACTTAATATGAAATAAACATGATGATATTAAAAGTAAAATAAAAGCAACCAAATATGCTAAAATGTAATGTGTCCCAATATAAATTAAAAATAAATAAGGTAGGTAAGAAATTAAAAAGTTTATTAAAGTTGATAAAATAAATCTAAATACACTCCCATAAAATATATTAAAGTGTTTCATTTTATTCCAATGATTTTGTTAATGATAACAACCCAAATAAAGATCTTGAATTATCCTTTTTCTTTCTAATGTGTTCCATTTTTAACTTATTGATTTTTTTAATGTCAAAAATTTTACTATTTTTAAATTCTAAATTTTGATTTAAAAGCCAAGTAGACATTGGTGAACCAAAACCTTTCTTTTTTCTGTTAATAATTTTATTTGGTATTAATTTTGTAAATGCTTTTTTTAAAATGTATTTTCTTTTACCATTTTTTAATTTTAAATTTGGTGGCAAAGTTTCTACAAAGTTTATTATATCATTATCTAGAAACACTGTTCTAGCTTCTAATGAATTAGCCATCGAGGCTGTATCTAATTTTGTTAATATATTATCTGATAAATAAAACTTCGTATAAAAATACAACATATTTTCAAATGCAGATTTTGAGTTATGTAATTCGAACAATTCAATAGTCTCACTATATAGTTCTTCTAAAGAAATGTTAGTATTAAATAATTCATTAATTTCATTGGGATCAAGTATAGACATCCATAATGGACAATTATATTTTTGAGGATAAGATAAACCATTTAAAGTTTTTTTTACTTTAAAATCAAAACTTAAATTTCTATTAGAAACTGGTAATAAATTTGCTAATTTTAATATATAGCCATGAACATACCTTGGTATGACTTTATAATAAATTTCAGCTGGTTTAATCGCAAGAAAAGGATCATAACCTGCAAATATTTCGTCTGCACCATCACCAGACAAAGCTACTTTCACTTTTTTACTTGCTAATTTACAGAGTGAAAAAGTTGGAATTAAAGATGAATCAGCAATAGGGATATTGTTTTTATCTAAAATTAAATCAACATTACTTTTAAAATCATCATAAGTTAAATTTTCTATGTAATGATTTATATTAAAACTTTTAGATACTATTTTAGCCCAATGAATTTCATCAAATGTCTTTTCTTTAAAGCCTATCGTAAAAGCATTAAGTTTTTTATTTATATTAAGTTTGTTTGCTGAAGCTAGTATACTAGAAGAATCTAAACCACCACTTAAAAAAAATCCGAGAGGAACATCTGACATTAATCTTCTTTTTGTAGATTTAATCATTAATTCTTGAAATTGTTCAGATAATTCATGAATATTAGAATTTAATAAATCATAATTTGGCTTTAATTTAAAATCCCAATATTTTTCTAATCTAAATTTCATATCACTTATATCGAATTCAACAAAACAACCAGGTTTTAATTTAAAAACGTTTTTAAATGAAGTTTTAGATGAAGGAAAATAACCATAAGCGAAGTACTTTTGGAGATTTATTATATTCAAACTTAAATTTAGAAATTTACAATTTTTAAATGTTTTAATTTCAGAAGAAAACCCAAAAATATTTTTATTGTGATAATAAAATAATGGTTTTTCTCCAAACCTATCTCTTGCTAAAAACATTGTATTTTTTACTCTATTAAAAATACAAAAAGCATACATTCCATTAAGATATTTAGGTAAGTCATTACCCCATTCTTTATATCCATGTATTAATACTTCAGTATCAGAATGGCTACTTTGAAAAACATGTCCTTTGGAAATTAATTTTTTTCTTAAATCTAAATGATTATAAATTTCACCATTAAAAACAATACATGTATTTTTTTCCTTATCCCACATTGGTTGCTTTCCACCAACATGGTCAATAATTGAGAGTCTTCTGTGACCTAAAAATATATTTTTTTGCTTATCAAAGTAAAAACCATCATCATCTGGACCTCTATGTGTCATTTCATCTCTCATTTGGATTAGATGTTTTAAATTACTCAACCCAATAAATCCAATAATTGCACACATTATTTTTTCTTATTGAAATTAATTAACTGAGATATTAGATAAGATGGTTTATTTTGAGATTCATAATATGTTCTCACTAATATTTCTGCTAAAAGACCCATTAATATACTTAAAATACCAGACACAAAAGTCATTACAATTACCATTGGAAGTGGTGTTTGTATCATAGATAAATTATAGTAAAACTTTAAAACAAGCATGCAAATAATTGAAAAAAAGCATAGTAATAATAAGAAAAGACCAAAACCACCAAAAATGTAAATAGGCTTAGTAAAATATTTGTTTAAAAAGGTTACCACAAAAATGTCTAGAATAACCTTAAAAATTCTAGATAAGCCGTACTTTGACTTTCCATTTAATCTTGGATAATGATTTACTTCTATCTCTGTTACTTTTCCTCCTTGCCATCTTGCATAAATCGGAATAAATCTATGCATTTCTCCATATAGTTTAATATTTTTTAAAATATCTTTTTTATAAGCTTTTAATGTACAACCATAATCGTGTAATTTTACACCAGAAACTTTTGATATAAGCCAATTAGCTATCATACTTACTAGAGTTCTTGAAAAAAAAGAATCTTTTCTATTTTTTCTCCAACCAGAAACAACATCATAACCTTTATTTAATTTTTCTATTAATTTTTTTATATCATTAGGATCATTCTGAAGGTCTCCATCAATTGGAATTATTATATTACCATTTGAATTTTCAATACCCGCCATTATTGCAGATGTCTGACCTTGATTAATCTTAAACGTAACTATTTTTAATAATTTATTTTTTTTTACTAAATTTTTTAAAATGTTAAGAGAACCATCATTACTTCCGTCGTCAACAGCAATAATTTCATGACTAATGCCGATATCTTTTAATACACCATTTAATTGAGTTATAAGTGTAGTAAGGTTTTCTTCTTCATTATATATGGGTATTATTACAGATATCATATAAACTGTTTAATCTTAAAACTTTAATGTGTCAAAATGAAAGTAAAACTTATGCTAAAGGTAGTCATTTGAAATTTATTCTATAGTAAAAAAATGAATTATAAGGTACATATAAATAAAGTTAAATAATTAACAATTTAATTTTTATAATAACTTATTCATATGTTTAGAGTTTTAATATCATTAATTATTTTTATTTTTCCCTCAATTTGTTTGGGTAATTATGATTGGAAACTTATTACTAAATCAGAAAATGGTGATTTTTATGTAGATATGAAATCATTAACTATAAAAAATGATAAAAGATTTTTTTTGAGGTTAAGAGATTATAAAAAAATTGATAAATATGGTGAAAAATCAAACATTATCTATTTTGAAACAGATTGTAAAAAATTCAAAACAAGATTTTTAAGAGATATGTATTTTGAAGAACATATGGGTATGGGAAAATCAAAAACACTAAATGAAGTTGGTGAATGGATTACAATTCAAAAAAATTCTATAGGAGAATATTTTAATAATTTTATTTGTTCAATTAAGAAGTAATTTAAAAGAAATAAATAAAACTTATAAATAATAAAACCCAACACAAAGTTTCAAAACTTATGACTTTGTAAAATAATTTAAGTTCTTTTCTCATAATTCTACAGATTTCATTTTTTAATATACTTTTTTAAATCTTTAGTTATTTCTTTAATTGAAGACAAATAACTACAGTTATACTCTCTTCTACCTTTTGAATGTATTAAAATTAAATTATCTTTGTAAACAGTACCAATATATCTTATTTCAATATGAGATTTTTTTTCATTATAATTTATATTTCTACTTTTTATTTGTTTATTTGATAAAAAATAACTGTTCAAAGTTTTTGGATTTTCAAAATAAAAATAAAATGGATAACCTCTCATAGTAGGTTCTTTTTTTTCACATTTTATTGATTTTCCTATAAATTCATTTCCGTCAGTACAATTCAAAAACAATTCAACAGATGTTTCATTAATATATTCTTCACATTTTTTAAATGAATTTAGTAAAAGTTTTTTTTCAATAAGTTTTTCTTTATGTTGATCATAATTAAATTTTTTTTCTTCAGAATATGACATTTTATAAAGAAAAGAACATAGTAGAAAACTTATACAAAATAGTTTTTTCATTTTTTAATCATAACGAATAAAGAATAAAAACGAAAATTATACTTACTCCAACCATCATTAAAAATTTTTTATAAACTTCCCACATTTAATTAATATTCTCTCCAAAGTTTCCACTTTCCTAATTTATATTTAATATCTTTCATTCTTTCTTCTCTTTTTTTTAACTTTTTAATACACATAAATACATCTTTTACTCAATAATTATCATCCTTATTTCTTCTTTTAATTTTATGGATTTTGAGATGATGAACGATTTCTTTATTAGTTTTACCTTCTTTATGAAGTTTAAATATTAAATCTAATCTTTTTTGATTTGAAGGATTAATAAAATCTAAGGAAAATATTGAACTTTTTATATCTAAAATATTAGAAAAGAAGTATCCATCATCTAACGAAGGAACAGTACCTTTGAACTCATTCCACCGTGACAGATTTTGCTAAATTCCTTGGTTGATCAACATCAGTTCCTCTTTCTCTTGCCACATGATAAGCAATTAATTGTGCAGGTATTGACATAAAAATTGGAGAAAAAACATCATTCCAAGTATCATGAAAAGATGGAATTAAAACTTTATTTTCGATAAAAGATATTTTATTTATATTTTTTTGATCCGAAATCAAAAATACTTCTCCCCCTCTTGCTAATGCCTCTTGAAGATTAGAAATTGATTTTTCTTCTATCCCATCAGAAGTTAAAAACATTATAATTGGTAAACCTTCTTCAATTAGAGCTATTGGTCCATGTTTCATCTCACCAGCAGCAAAACCCTCAGAGTGTATATAGCTTAATTCTTTAAGTTTTAATGCTCCTTCTAATGCCAAGGGATAAAGAATTCCTCTACCAAGATAGAGAATATTTTGGCTATTTTTTATAGATTGAGCTAAGTTAATAAATTCTTCATTAAGTGATAAAATTTTAGATAAAAAGTTTGGTACTAATTTTAAATTTTGGATAAAACTCTGATATTTTTCTGAAGTAATTTTTTTATTATATATTCCAATTTTCATTGCAATAGATAACAACACTATTAACTGAGAAGTAAAAGATTTTGTGCTTGCAACACCGACTTCAGGTCCAACATGGGTAAAAATAGAGTAATCAGCTTCTCTATCAATTGAACTATTTTCTACATTTGTTATTGCTGTTGTTGTCAAATTTAATCTTTTTGCTTCTCTCATCGCCATTAAAGTATCAATACTCTCTCCTGATTGAGAGATAACAATCATACATGAATACATTGCTGTAGCAGGTCTTCTATACCTGTATTCAGATGAAAGTTCTACATTTACTGGAATAGATGAAAATTTTTCAATCCAGTATTTTCCAACCATAGCAGCATAGTGGCTAGTTCCAGCTGCACAAATTGTGATGCCAAAGTTTTTTTGTATATTCATTTTTTCTGGAAAAATATTTAAATCATTTTCTTCTCTTACTAAACTACCAATAGTGTTAATTAACACATTAGGCTGTTCATGGATTTCTTTTTCCATAAAATGTTTATATCCATCTTTATTTAAAAAATTTAAATTTGACTTAATATTTATCTTTTCTCTTTTAACTTCATTATTGTTAAGATCATAAATTTGGAAATTTGTTTTGTTTAAAATAGCATAATCACCGTCGTTTAAATAAATTACTTCATTTACCATATGTGAAATGGACTGAGCATCAGAGCCTACAATATTATAACCATCACCTAATCCTATAACTAAAGGTGATGTTTTTCGAGCAACAAAAATCTCTTCTTTTAAACTATGAATAGCAGCAAAGGCATATGCTCCTTCAATTTTTTCAACTACTGAAACACAAGCATTAAAGAAATTATTAGTATTTTTCATTGAAATACTTAATAAATGTGGAATTACCTCCGTATCAGTTGATGTTTCAAAAACAACATTTTTTTCTTTTAATTCTAAACGGATTTCATCATGGTTTTCAATAATACCGTTATGAACTACAGCTATATTCTCAGATAAAATTGGATGTGTGTTTTCTAACAAAACTTTTCCATGAGTTGCCCAGCGAGTATGACCTATTGCAATTGAAATATCTTTTATATCTTCTTCTAAAACTTCAAATTTAGACTTTAATTTATTTAATTTTCCTAGAGCTTTTATTGTATTTAAGTGGTTCTTTTGTAAATAAGCTAATCCAGCAGAATCATAACCTCTATACTCTAGGTTTTTCAAAATATTTAAAGCACTTTTACACGCATTTAATTTTCCAACAATACCAACTATACCACACATAAATATTTCCTATTTACATAATAAATTTGAATTTTTGATATTAAAATATATAAATAAATAATGAATGTTTGTACAGTTATACTTGGAGCAGGAAAAGGTTCTAGGATGAAGTCAATTACTCCAAAACCATTTCATAAAGTTGCAAACTTAAAACTTATTGATTGGGTTCTTAATACTCTCAATTCAATTAAAATAGACAAAAAAATAATAGTAACGTCTAAAAATATTAATTATTCAGAATATTCTAAAACTAATCGAATTGTCATTCAAAATGATCAATTAGGTACAGGTAATGCTGTTATTGAAACAAAAAAAGAACTTAAAAATTTCAAAGGGGTGATTGTTATATGCTTTGCTGACACTCCTTTTATCACAAAAAAAACCATAAAGAAACTCATTAACTCTATTGAACAAGGTAATGATATTGCATTAACTTCCTTTAAAAATAATCGTAAGAACTCATATGGAAAAATTATTTTATCTCAAAATAATAAACCAGTAAAAATTACTGAAGATAGAAATGGAAAATTAAACTCACTTTTGTGTAATGGTGGATTAATGGCTTTTAGTAGCGACATTATGTTCAATTTACTATCAAAGATTAAACCGGATAATATGTCAAAAGAATATTATTTAACCGAAGTTGTAGAAATTGCTTATAAAAATAATCTTCAAACAGATCTAATTCATATTGATGAACAAGAAATATTAGGAATTAATTCTAGAGAAGATCTAGCTTTAGCCGAAAAAATTATTCAAACAAAACTTAGACATTTTTTTCTTAATAAGGGAGTAACATTAATTGATCCTGAAACTAATTACTTTTCTTATGATACTATAATAAAAAAAGATGTGACAATCTTTCCCAATGTATTTATTGGTGAAGGCGTTAAAATTGACAGTGGATCAAGCATTTTATCATTTTGTCATTTAGAAAACTGCTATATAAAAAAAAATGTGTTAATAGGTCCTTTTGCAAGAATAAGAGGTAATACTATTTTAAATGAAAATAATAAAATTGGGAATTTTGTTGAATTAAAGAATGTAATTTCAGGAAAAGAAGTTAAAATTAACCACCTTTCATATATAGGTGACACTTCAATTGGGAAATTTAGCAATATAGGTGCAGGATCAATCACATGTAATTACGATGGTCATAAAAAAAACAAAACATTTATAGGTTCTAATGCTTTTGTTGGTTCAAACTCAACTATGGTTGCACCCTTAAAAATTGGTAATAATAGTACTATTGGAGCCGGTTCAGTCATTACCGAAGATGTTAATAATGGTGAGCTTGCGATTGGAAGGAAAAGACAAGTTAATAAAAAAGATAGATCAATTACTAAGAAAAAAAGTTAATATCCTCTATCATCAACTCTTAAATGTTTGAACAAGCCATTTGTTATAATCAAATTCCATCTTTTATCACTCCACCACTTCTTATTTAGCTCAATTTCAATGTTTTTAAATCCATTTATTTTTTTATTACTCTCAGTAATTTCAGCCTCTTTGATAATTACCTTTAAAAAGAAATCTCTATCAACCATAATTGCTAAGTTTGACCAATTCATAATTTCAGATGTAATCAAATAGGAATTATTTTCTAATTTTGATATATGTTTAGGAAATTTTATGTGTGGATCATTTTCAGTATATATTCCTGTGCCAATTAACTTTTTTGCTTTGTTTGGCCTTAACAATCTTTTTAATTTTTTTATAGTTCCACAACTCCAATATTTTTTATATTTGTTTATAGCATGAAAAGGTTCGCCTGGATCTTTAATACTTCTTAATCTAACTTGCGCTGCTTTATATTTGTACAAATGTTCAAGTGACTGTTTAAGTAAAGTATGTGTTATCTTACTATTCGCAACTAAAAGCAAGTCATTTTCTAAAAGTAATAAAGGTCCCTTTGGCATGTTTAATGCTAAATATTTAAACCCATTTAAGATGCCAATATTCTTTTTAAATAAAATAGGTTTATATCCAAAGTTTTCGCAGATTTTTATTCCTTCATTATTATATTCAGGCAAACAAATAAATTTAGAATTTGTTAAAGAATTTAATCCATTTTCTTCATAACTTTTTAATGAATTGTAAAGGCTTGCATAACCCTTCCAACTTAAAATTCCAATCGAAAAATTAAGACTTTTCATTTTCTTTGATAGCTTTGTTATCTCCACCATTTAATATTATCTGTTTTTCAAATTCTCTCAGTCTTTTATAAACACTTGCTAATTCTATAATTGTAGGCCATGCCTTTAATAAGTACTGCATTGATCCCTCAACTCTACCAAATGCTCTAATTATTTGTTGCATAACTCCTAAAGTTACGACACCAGCAACAATAGCTGGCGCAAGAAAAACATACGCACTTAACACATTAGCTTGTAAATAAGCCATTCTACCAATATTAAAATAAAGGTATCTCAAATAACTTAAAAAATGTATTTGTTTAACATCACTAAACAATTCATTTATACTTTTTGGTCGAACATACTTATCATCTTCTGCAATAACTAAAATTTTTCTGTATGCCGCTTCTTTTTTTTGTAAATCATATTCAACTCCTACTAACCTTAATACCCAGCCAAGTCCAATTAAAAAAACTGTCCCTCCAATGGTCCATATAAGTGCACCAGTAATTAATCCATATTGCCAATCACCGAAAAAATAAATTGGAATTCCTAAAGATAACCCAAACAAGATTGGTATAAACTGAATTAAAATCATTATAGACTCTACTAAACTTGTACCAAGTGATTCCATTATTCTTGCAAATTTAACAGTATCT
The DNA here is from genome assembly GCA_902630555.1 of uncultured SAR116 cluster alpha proteobacterium. GTDB lineage: Bacteria > Pseudomonadota > Alphaproteobacteria > Puniceispirillales > Marisalimonadaceae > TMED54. The sequence goes on along the minus strand of CACOVB010000004.1, from coordinate 29,155 downwards.
TCTTGTACCCTTTGGGCGGCTCCTTCAATATTCCTAGCAGTATTATATACAGAATGATACCATTCAACCATTGCTGTTCTCCACCTAAATAAATAATGAGCTGTAAAAAAACTTATTATTACATACAAGCCTACATACATTCCTGCTAAACTAATAAAAGAAAATAAACTATCCCAATATTCTTCAATAGTTATAGAATTAGGCGAACCTAAAGCTTTTTGAATCATGTCATAAAACTTTCCAAACCACTCATTTATTTTCACGTCAATTTTAACTTGAACCCATAATGAAAATAAAATTAAAAATGATCCTAACCATGACCATAAAAACCATTTTTTAATTTTAAAAAATCTAAACATTTCTACTAACTCTTATGCTTTGAATTATACCTAATCCAATGAAGATTGTTATAAGAGAAGTTCCCCCATTACTTATGAAAGGAAGTGGAGCACCTACCACAGGTATTAAACCAGTTACCATACCAATATTAAAAAAAATATATAAAAAAATTAAAAATGAAACACCAAAAATTAAAATTTTATTAGTAACATTTTCCTCTTTCAAAAATTCTTTTATCAAAATAAGATTAATAACAAAATACAATATTAATACTAACATAGAACCAACAAAACCCATTTCTTCTGAAATTAAAGTAAATACAAAATCGGTATGTTTTTCTGGTAAAAAATCTAGTCTACTTTGACTTCCAGTTAAAAACCCTTTACCAAACATTCCTCCAGAACCTATTGCAATTTTTGATTGTATTATCTGGTAACCTTTCCCAAGAGTATCTAATTCAGGGTTTAAAAAAACTAAAATTCTATATTTTTGATATTCAAGTAAATTTTGCCATATTATAGGCAGAGAGATTAAGGATACTAGTACTATTGAAAAAATAATATTCCATGATAAACCATTTACAAAAATTATAGCAAAACCAAGTAATATTAACATAGAGCCAGTACCAAGATCTGGTTGATTAACAACTAAAAACCCAGGTGTAAGAACTAAAAAAATTGCAAAAATGTTATATAAAAAATTTTTTGAATTATTTGGATAATATGTAAAAAACTTTGCTAACAATAAAATTATAGATATCTTCGCTAATTCTGATGGTTGAAAAAAAAAATATTTAAGATTAATCCATCTTTTTACGTCTCCAACTCCAAAATAAATAACGTAGATTAAACATAAAATACAAAATACATATAAAACGACTGAAAAATTCATTATAAAGTTAATATTAAACTGACTTAAAATAAATATTATTAAGAAACCCAAAATAATTTTATATATATGATTAATTGCCCACGGATTTAAACTACCATCTCCTGCTGAATAAAGCGCACCAATACCTATTATACATACAATTAAAACCAAAAATAATAGTAACCAATCAATTTTAAGGAGTTTTTTTAAAATACTGTCAGGTTTGTAAAACTTGTTATTATAAGAAAACATTTCTAACCTTATCAAACTAATAATTTTTCCATTATATCTTTTGCAATAGGTGCAGCGATAGTAGAACCACTTCCCCCATGCTCAACAATGACACAAATTGAATATTTAGGTTTTTCTAATGGCGCATAGCCTACAAATAAAGCATGATCACGTTTTTTCCATTCACGATCTTTATTTTTAATAATTCCTTTTTCCCTTTCATCTTCAGAAATTCTTACAACCTGTACAGTTCCTGTTTTCCCTGCCATTTTAAAATTTTTTATTTTTAACCTAGATTTATATGCTGTACCCATTTCACTATTGACTACATTTGACATTGCACTTTTAATATAATTCAAATGATTTTTATTTATATCTAATTTTGCAAATTTTTTTGTTTTACCAGATAGCAATGTTGGTTCAACTAAAAATTCTGAATTTGCTATTCTAGAAACCATTGTAGCTAACTCAATAGGATTACTAAGCATATAACCTTGACCAATAGAAGCATTAATAGTTTCTCCAGGAGTCCAGCGTGTTCCTTTAACATCTAACTTCCATTTCTTAGAGGGAACTAAACCTTTTCGAAGTTCATTTAACTCTAAATTAATATTTGCATCTAAACCAAGTTTTTTTAGCATTAAACCAATTTTTTCAATACCTACTTTTAATCCAAGTTCATAGAAAAACACATCACATGATCTTTCTATTGCTTGTGACAAATTTATATTTCCATGGCCATGTTTGTGCCAGCAATGAAATTTCATATCACCATATTCTTTAACTCCGTTGCAAAAAAACTTTGTATCATAACCAATTATACCATTTTCTAAAGCAGCAAGTGCCACAGCCATTTTAATTGTAGACCCAGGTGGATAAAGGCCAGAAACAGCTCTATTAAGAAGAGGCGCCTTTTTATTATTTATTAAAGATTTCCATTCTTTAGATTTAATGCCTCTAGTGAAAACATTTGGATTAAAATTAGGTGATGAGACACAACATATTAGTTCTCCTGTATTTACATCCATTACCACCACAGAGCCTGTTTCTGGTTCACTGAATTTTGATTTTTTTAAATTAAGGTTTTGAAGTCTAGTTAATGAATATGATTGAATGTTTAAATCAATACTAAGAGTTAAATTTTTTCCAGGATTAGGTTTTTCATACAAATTAGAAGTTATAATTTTTCCTCTAGCATTAACTTCTTCTCTTCTTCTTCCAAATTCACCTCTCAGCATATTATCAAAAAATTTTTCTAAACCATATTTTCCAATTCGTAAATTAGAAAAGTTTATTAGATTTTTATTTTTTTTTAAATCTTGTTCAGTCAATTTTCCGGTATATCCTATTAAATGACTTGTTATCGTTCCTTGAGGATAAACTCTTTTTTTAGTCATTAAAAAATTTATTTCTGGAAACTCATGTAATCTTACAGCTATTTTAGAAATATCTCTTTGAGAAAGATTATCGGTAATAAATACATTAATATTATTTTTTTTTAAATTTTTAAATCTATTTTCAAAATTTTTTACATCTTCTTCGTTAAGATTTGTAATCAATAAAAGCTTATCTAAAATTTTCTTTAAATTTAAATTTTGAGATGATTTTACGTATAGACTAAAAGCATCTCTATTCGCTGCTAGAACTCTACCTTTTCTATCATAAATTTCACCTCTTTCTGGAACAACTAAACTAAAATTAAACTGATTGTTTTTCGATAATTTATCATACTTTTTATTTTCAATTACTTGAAGGTCAAATAATCTCCATGACAGGACTCCAAAAGAAATCCCTTTTAAAGCAGATAATAAAAAAAATCGTCTTTCAATATTTTTTTTTAAATTTAGATTTTTCATTTACTCACAAATACCTTGAAAACTATTTTTGGTACATCAATTAAAAATAAAATTACTGGAAAAAGTAAAAGAGTTGTTCCTATATTAAAAGAAACTGCATAAATATCAGGAAATTTAAAATTTACAATTACAAAAATGACCTTCATAATTAATAAACTTATGATATATGAAAAAGAAAATAAAAACCATTCACCATATTTTTTTAAGATCTTATTACTTATACTTAAATTTAATGTAAACAACTTCAAAAATAAAAAAAGCAAAGAATGAATTCCTATTAGTCCTCCTGTTATCAAATCATACAATAGTCCATACAAAATTATTAGAATACTAGATACCTCGTAATCTACTCTTCTTATAGTAAGAAATAATACTATAGCTAAAATATATGGCTGCGAAATTACAAAGAACGATAGAAAATTTAAAGAAATTTGTAAAAAACAAGCAGTTAAAATAATCAGGGTAAAAATTAGATTATTAAAAAAAAATTCTGAGTTATATTTTTCCATTGAGATAAATTTAATTACTAAATTTATTAAAACCTTTCAAATTTATTTTGTTTTGATCTCCTTGAAGAGGTGCAAATCCAGTAGATTTTTTTCTATTCTCTAAATTACCATTAGAGATTATAGAAACAAATCTTAATTTTTGTGGATTAGGAAGTGGCTGAACATAATAATTTCCATTTGACATGGATATTATTTTTCCAACATTTACACCAGATGGGAAAACACCACCATGTCCAGAAGTTTCTATAATTTCTCCAATAATAGGTTTAGCTTCTGAAGATAAAAATCTTAATTTTAATAATTTTCCATTTTCACCTTGAGCAATAGCTGGCCAACCACTTTGAGTTAAATATGAAGGTATCATAGAATTAATATCTATTGTTAATAATACTCTACTTGAGGATGGTCCAACACTTATAATAGAGCCAACTAAACCTAAAGATGAAATTACTGGTTGTCCTTTTTTTATGCCATCTACACTTCCTCCATTGATAACCATAGTCTTTGCAAAAGTTCCTCCAGAAATATTTAATACTCTCCCAGTAAAAATAATTTTATTACGATCAATTTTAAAATTTAATAATTTTTTTAATTCAATTAACTCACTTTCTGTATTTGCTAATTTTGTTTCAATAATCTTAAGTCTACGATTTTCACTTTTAAGTTTTATATTTTCATCCCTTAGAAAAGTTGCAGATTGAACATCTTTTATAACATTCTCTAATTCTAAAGCTGGTTTGCTTACGAAATTAGAAATTGGAGAAAAGAAGTCAGTTAAAAAAGAAGATAAATTTCTAAGTGCGATTAAATCTAACTTACCTATAAATATTAGAATTAAGCAGATTAAAATTAATAATGAATTAAATAGTTTGTTTTTATATAATTTACTTTTTTCAAAAAGCATACAAAGTATATATAATCATTAATCAAATAACTAAGCGCCTATTAATACGTTCTTTAGAGATTTCATTTCATCAAGGCATCTACCAGTTCCCATAACTACACAAGTCAAAGGGTCTTCTGCAATAACAACTGGTAAGCCAGTTGCATCTCTTAAAGTTGCATCTAATTCATTTAATAAAGCACCTCCACCAGTTAAAACAATTCCTCGTTCAACAATATCAGCAGCAAGTTCTGGAGGAGTTTGTTCTAACGCTGTTTTAGTTGCTTCAATTATCTGACCTACTGGTTCAGCTAGAGCTTCACAAATTTGAGCTTGGTTTATCTCAATTTCTTTAGGGACACCATTCACTAAGTCTCTTCCTCTTACCTCAATAGTAGCTCCAACACCATCTTTAGGTACTTTAGCAATAGCAATTCCCTTTTTAATTCTTTCAGCAGTCATTTCTCCAATTAATAAATTATGGTGTCTTCTTATAAATCCAACAATTGCCTCGTCAAATTTATCGCCTCCAACCCTTACAGATCTAGCATACACAATATTTCCTAAAGATAGGATTGCTACCTCAGTAGTTCCTCCACCAATATCTACAACCATTGAGCCAGAAGCTTCAGTTACAGGTAAATTGGCACCAATTGCCGCAGCCATAGGTTCTTCTATTAAATAAACTCTTCTTGCACCAGCAGCCTCAGCTGATTCTTGAATGGCACGTCTCTCTACAGCAGTAGCTCCAGATGGAACGCAAACAACAACTTGTGGACTTAGGATAGAGTTATTAACTTTTTTTATGAAATGTTTAATCATCTCTTCAGCCACATCAAAATCAGCAATAACTCCATCAGCCATTGGTCTAATAGCCCTAATATTTCCAGGTGTTTTTCCTAACATTGTTTTTGCTTCTTCTCCAACCGCCAGAACATGATTTTTACCTTTTATTTCGGTTATTGCTACAACTGAAGGCTCATTAAGTAAGATACCTTTTCCTTTAACATAAACGAGTGTGTTTGCTGTACCAAGATCAATTGCCAAATCAGCTGAAAAAATACCTTTAAAAGAACCTATCATTAAATCTTACCTTTCTATATAAAAATATCTTAACATAATATAGATTAATTTTTATCTTTATCAACAAGTCTATTTTCAGTAATCCAAGGCATCATACCCCTAAGCTTAGAACCAATCTCTTCAATTTGATGTTGAGAAGTTCTTCTTCTTGTAGATTTAAAACTTGTCTGATTAACTTTATTTTCAAGCATCCAATCTCTAGTAAATTTTCCAGATTGAATATCATCTAATACTTTTTTCATTTCTTTTTTAGTATCAGAGTTGATAATTCTAGGTCCAGTTACATATTCACCATATTCAGCTGTATTACTAATTGAATAATTCATATTAGCTATACCTCCTTCATAAATAAGGTCTACAATTAGTTTAACTTCATGTAAACATTCAAAATAAGCCATTTCAGGTGCATAACCAGCTTCAACTAATGTTTCAAAGCCAGATCTAATTAATTCAACTAACCCACCACATAAAACAACTTGTTCTCCAAATAAGTCAGTTTCACATTCTTCTTTGAAGGTGGTTTCAATCACACCAGATCTTCCACCACCTATTGCACAAGCATAAGATAATCCAATATCATGAGCATTTCCTGTTGAATTTTTATTTATTGCAATTAAACAAGGCACTCCACCACCACGCAAATATTCGGATCTAACTGTGTGTCCTGGACCTTTTGGCGCAACCATAAATACGTCAATATCATCTCTAGGTTCAATCAAATTGAAATGAACATTTAAACCATGAGCAAATGCAATAGCTGAACCAGCTCTCATGTTTTCTTTTAAGCTTTCGTTATAAATATCAGCTTGAAGTTCATCAGGGGTAGCCATCATTATCACGTCAGCCCATTTTGCACCATCAGAAACTTCTTTAACATCGAATCCAGCTTTTTTTGCTTTTTCAATTGATTGTGACCCTTTTTTTAGAGCAATTGCTACTTCTTTAACACCGCTATCTCTTAAGTTAGCGGCATGGGCATGGCCCTGACTCCCATAACCAATAACAAGTACTTTTTTTGATTTAATTAAACCAATATCAGCATCTCTATCATAATAAACTCTCATACAAACTCCTTATTAATTTAGTCAAAAATTTTATTAATTATTTTTGTTTCAGTTTCATATCCTCTGGACATCGCAGAAACACCAGTTCGTGAAATTTCAATATCACCTAGAGATTTCATTAAATCCACAAATGCGTCAATTTTATTAGGTTTTCCTGTTAGTTCAAAAACAAAACTTTTTAATGTAACGTCAAGAGTTTTAGCTCTAAAAGTATCTGCAATTCTTAAAGCTTCAACTCTATTTAACCCAGAAGAAACAACTTTTACCAAAGCTAATTCACTTTTAATGAATGGACCTTCAAGTGTCAAATCTCTTACAAGATGAACAGGTATAAGTCTTGATAATTGTGATTTTATTTGTTCTATAGTGTTACTAGTACCTTTAGTTACAATAGAAATTCTAGAGAGATTTCTTTTATTATCAATTTCAGTAACGGTTAAACTTTCAATATTATATCCTCTTCCAGAAAATAAACCAATCACTCTTGCTAAAGTACCAGGCTCATTATTGACAACAACTGTCAAAGTTCTTATGCTCTCTTTCTCTTCTATATTTAATTTTTCATATATTGACATAATTATACAAGAGCCAATCCATCTGATGAAACTTTTTGTTTCTTTTTATCTTCTTTATTTAAAATCATATCATAATGAGCAGACCCAGATGGTATCATTGGAAAACAATTTTCTTCTTTCGCAACGCAAATATCTGCTAACACTGGACCGTTATGCTCCAACATTTGATCGATAACACTTTGCAACTGATTCATCTTTTCAGCTCTAATTCCTTTAATACCAAAGCTGTCAGCTAGTTTTATAAAATCCGGCAAAGAATCTGTATAGCTCTCACTATATCTAGATCCATGAATTAACTCTTGCCATTGTCTTACCATGCCCATCCATTGATTATTAATAATAAATATCTTAATTGGTAGATTATATTGTACGATAGTAGATAATTCTTGCATATTCATCAAAAACGATGCTTCTCCAGCTATATCTATAACTAAAGATTTTGGATTTGCTATTTGAACTCCGATTGAAGCTGGCAAACCATACCCCATAGTTCCTAAACCTCCAGATGTCATCCAATGATTAGGTTTTGAAAAACCAAAATATTGTGCCGCCCACATTTGATGCTGACCAACTTCAGTGGTTACAAATGGGTCAGCTGATTTTGTTACGTTATATAGTTTTTCTATAGCATATTGAGGTTTAATGATTACTTCATCGGTTGAATATGAAAGAGATTTTTTTTCTTTCCATTTATTAATTTCTGACCACCAATTTTTACAAGAAAATGTTTTTAAATTTCTTTTTTTAAGCTCATTATAAATTACTTTTAAGACAACTTTTACATCGCCGATTATAGGTAAATCAACTTGAACTATTTTATTAATCGAAGAAGGATCGATATCTATATGAATTTTTTTTGAATTTGGGGAAAAAGCATCTAATCTACCAGTGACCCTATCATCAAATCTAGCACCGACATTGATCATCAAATCACAATGATGCATAGCTAAATTAGCCTCATATGTTCCGTGCATACCCAACATTCCAAGAAAGTTTTTATTGTCATGAGCAATAGCTCCAAGCCCCATTAAAGTAAGTGTGACAGGAGCATTTAATAAATTTATAATTTTATTTAAATATTGTGACGCTTCCACTCCAGAATTTATAATGCCTCCACCACCATAAAAAATTGGTTTTTTTGAATTTAAAATTAAATCAACTATTTTTTTTATTTCACTATTTTTTACCGATTGGTTTGTAATGATTTTTTTATTAATTACTATAGTTTTTTTTTCATATTTAACTTCAGAAAGTTGAATATCTTTTGGTAAATCAATTAGAACTGGGCCAGGTCTACCTGTACTTGCAATTTCAAATGCTTCATGAACTACTTTACATAAATCTTTTGGTTTTTTTACGAGATAATTATGCTTAGTTGCTGGCCTAGAAATTCCTGTTGTATCTGCTTCTTGGAAAGCATCAGTTCCTATCAAATGTGTTGGTACTTGCCCAGTAATGCACACCAATGGTACAGAGTCCATTAATGCATCAGTTAGTCCCGTTATGGCGTTCGTTGCGCCCGGACCAGAAGTTACTAATACACACCCAACCTTTCCTGTAGATCTTGCAAAACCCTCGGCAGCATGAACTGCTGCTTGCTCATGTCTTACAAGAATATGTTTTATTCGATTATTTTTAAAAATAGCGTCGTAAACTGGTAATACGGCCCCTCCTGGGTAACCAAATACAGTATCTACATCATTTTCAATTAGTGCTTTTATAAGCGCTTCGGCACCATTCATACTTTTTTTTAACATAATTATCCCCGGTATTAAATAACTTTGTTTATTAATTTGGTCAATATATTATTGTTTGATATCTATATTCTTAAAATTAGATCTGGGTTAAAATTATGTCTAAACCAAGTTAATTGTCTTTTTACATATCTTCTAGTATCACGTTTACTCAATAAAATTGCATCATTAAGAGAAATTTCCTTATCTAAATATTTTAAAATCCAATTAACTCCTAAACATTTAAATCCTGGTAGAGATCTATCAAAATTTTTTTCTTTTAAATATCTCACTTCTTCGATAGCGCCATTGTCAATAAATTCGTCAAATCTATTTTCACAATTTTTGTAATTTTTTTCTCTTTCCTGTTCTAACAAAATTGAAAAAAAGGTATTATATATTCTATTTATTTCAGAACTTTTATGCCATTCAGAAATAGCTTTACCAGTTTGTAAATAGACTGAATAAGCCCTGATCAATCTTTGTTTATCAATATTTTTAATAATAAAATTTTCATCTATTTTTTTTACCAATTTTTTAAATTCTATTATTCCAATTTTTTCAAAAAGTTTTAAGCAATTATCAAAAACTTTTTTATCAACCTTTGGTATTTTTGATATTCCATTTATTGCTGATTTAATATATAAACCAGTTCCTCCAACTATAATAGGTACCTTATTTTTATAAAAAATTTCATCAAGTTTTTTTTCAACTAATTCCAACCAATCCATAACTGAAAAACCTTGGCAAATTGATCTTATGCTATATAGTTCATGAGAAACTACTTTTTTATCTCTATTGCTTGGTTGAGATGATATTACTTTTAACTCTTTATATATCTGCATTGAGTCTGCATTAATTATAACTCCATTTATTTTTTTAGCTAAAGATAAAGCTAAGTTTGACTTCCCTATTCCTGTTGGGCCAGAAATTATTATAATTGGAGCTTCATTAAAACTTGAATCTAAAATTTTACTTTCTATTAATTGAGTTATGGACATATCAAATGTAATATTTTAAAAAATATGATGACTAATTATTTATTTATATCAAACTCGTCAAATTTTAAAATTGATAATAATGTGATTAATAAAATTAATTTGATTTTAAATAATCAAAATATTGAATTTTCAAATAGAGAGATTGTAAAAAATGATTTTTATGAATGGTGTCTAGAAAAATTTAATAATAATGTAAAAAAAAAAATTGAAGATATTTTTAAAAATTTACCAATTGATATAAATTTTTTAAATATCTCATCCCCACGAAAAAAGAAAATTCTAATCTGCGATATGGATAGCACCATTATTGAAGAAGAAAGTCTAGACGAAATAGCTGAAGATGCTGGAATAGGTAATGAAATAAAAAATTTTACAAAAAGAGCTATGAGAGGTGAGTTAGATTTTAAAGATGCACTTTTACAGAGAATAAATCTATTAAATAGCTATCCTTTAGAAAATATTTTCAAGTTAAATAATAAAATTCAAATCAATGATGGTGCAATAGAACTAGTTGAAAAGATGAAAGCTAATTCATGTATAACTGTACTTATTTCAGGTGGATTTTCTCCTTCGGTAAGCTATATAGCAAAAAAAATCGGATTTGATTATTACCACTGTAATAATTTTTTATATAAAAAAAAAGATGGCAAAATTGTACTTAATGGATGTGTGCAAAGCCCTATTTTAGATAAAAATGCAAAATTAGATATTACTAAAAGTTATTTAAAAAAGCTTAATTTTACACTAAATGATGTAATTTCAGTAGGTGACGGAGCCAATGATGTTAATTTAATAAAACAAACTGGCATTGGTGTATCATATAAAGGAAAACAAATACTAAACAATGTAGCAGATGTTGTTTTCAATCATACAAATTTGAAAGGGATTCTATATTTACAAGATTATCAAATTTAGTTTTAAAATATTTCAACGGCAACAAACCTATCCGCACCTTCAAAATTAACTAACATTAATAACGCATTCCTTTTTTGTTTTTTTGCCTTTTCTATAGCATTACTTATTACATTTAAATCTGAAACTTCGGATTGCCCCACTCTTACTATTATCATTCCTTCTCTAAGACCACTTTTAAAAGCTTTACTATTATTTTTAACATTAGAAATTACAATACCTTTAGAAAAATTTTTTAATTTATACTTTTTAATATCTTGATCTTCCAATTGTTTTATTTCAAAACCAATTTTAGGAAATGATTTAGTTAGGCTTTTGTTTTGCTTTTTATCAATTAGGTTATTATTTTCTGCCAGCTCTAATTCACCTAACTTTACATTTAAAGTCTTTATTTTACCATTTCTCCAAATTTCAACCTTTACAGAATTTCCAACAGGTGTTCCTGCTACAACTTTAGGTAGTTCATTCATATTTTTTATTTTAATACCATTAAATTTTAAAATAACATCACCAGACTTTATGCCAGCCTTAAATGCTGGGCCATTTTCGGTTGCTGATGATACCAAAGCTCCATGTGTATTTTTTAAACCTAAAGATTCTGCGATCTCTTTTGTGATTTGTTGAATTAAAACGCCTAACCAACCTCGCTTTGTACGACCATATTTTCTTAGTTGATCTGAAACTTGTTTTGCTAAATTTGACGATACAGCAAAACCTATACCCACAGATCCACCTGATTGAGAAAATATTGCCGTGTTTATACCTACAACATTACCTTTCATATCAAATAGAGGTCCACCTGAATTCCCTCTATTTATTGAAGCGTCAGTTTGAATGTAATCATCATAGGATCCACCTATATTTCTTCCTCTTGCTGATACAATTCCAGCTGTCACTGTACCTCCAAAACCAAACGGATTTCCAATGGCCATAACCCAATCACCTACTCTTAAATCGTTAGAATTACCAAACTTTACAGCTTTCAAATTCGTGTTTTTTGGATTAATTTTTAATAATGCAACATCTGTTTTTGGATCTTTGCCAATAACTTCAGCTTCAAAAGATTTATCATCATGAAGAATAACCATAATCTTTTCAGCGTTTTCAATTACGTGATTGTTAGTAATAATATAACCTTTTTTGTCTATAATAAATCCAGATCCAAGCGACTGTGCTCTTCTTTTTCCTTGATTAGGATCTTGAAATTGTTTGAAAAATTCTTCAAATGGTGAACCAGGAGGGAAAGCTGGTAAATTTTGTTTTCTATCTTCTATTATTGTTGTTGTAGAAATATTTACAACGGATGGACTCAATATTTCAGCTAAATTTGCAAAACTTTCTGGAGTTTTTTTGGCATAACCTTTTAAAGGTATAAATATAAATGAAAAAGTAAGTAAAATTATTTTTAATTTGTAATTTAGAAACATATATCCCTCAATTAAATAGAAATTTATTTTGGCATGTAAAAAATGTCATAAATATGTTTAAAAAAAGAAATTTAATTCCCTTTTTTATCTGAAAAGAAATCAAAAAACTCACTCTCAGGTGATAAAATCATTGTTGTATCTTTATCAACAAAAGTTTTTTCGTAAGCTAACATTGATCTATAAAACTTAAAAAATTTTGCATCTTTTCCGAAAGCATCCGCATATATTTTTATTGCTTGCCCATCACCATTACCTCTTATAGATTCGGACTTTCGTTTAGCTTCAGCTAATAAAATAGTTTTTTGTTTTTCTGCATCTGATCTAATTTTCTGAGCCTCTTCAGCACCTTGAGCTCTAAATTCTTTAGCTTCTTGTTCTCTTTCTGATCTCATCCTATTAAAAATATTTTGACTTGTGGCTTCAGGATAATCAGCTCTCCTGATTCTTACATCAATAATTTCCATGCCAAGTCTTTTAACTATTTGATTAACTTCGTTTCCAATGTCATCGACAATATTTTGTCTAGCATCTGATAATATAGATACTAATTCTAACTTACCTAAAACACGTCTTACTGATGAATCGATAATTGATTCTAATCTTTGTCTTGCACCAGATTCATTTCTGACTGTTTGATAAAATAGTAGTGGATCAATAATTTTGAACCTTGAGTATGTATCAACCTCTAATCTTTTTTGATCAGATAAGATCACTTCTTCAGAATCACTTGAAACAAGAGATAACACTCTTTTCTCAAAGTATGTTACATCTTGAATAAATGGTATCTTAAAATTTAAACCTGGTTTATTTACAACTCTCTTTGGTTCTCCAAATTGAAGAACTATGGCTTGTTTAGTTTGATCAACTGTAAAGAAAGAACTATAAATAAAAAAAAGTGTTATTACTCCAAAAGTATATGTTAATATTTTAGTGTTACTCATTACTTAGATCCTTTTCCTTGAAACTTGTCTATTGGCAAATAAGGTACAATCCCAGATGAACTTGACGATTTATCCATTATGACCTTATTAACATTTGATAAAACTTTCTCCATGGTTTCCAGGTAAATCCTAGATCTTGTTACGTCTGGGTCAACCTTATAACTATCATAAATTGACAAAAATCTATCAGTGTCACCTTTTGCTCTATTAACAACTTCACTTTCATATGCTTGTGCTTGATTTATCATTTGAGCAGCTTCACCTCTTGCTCTAGGGACAATATCATTCCTAAAAGCTTGGGCTTCGTTTATTAAAGTATCTCGATCTTGTCTAGCTCTTTGTACGTCATTAAAAGCGTCAATAACTTCTTGTGGTGGGTCAACCGAAAGCAGTTGAACATCTCTAACTTCAACACCTGCCTCATATGAATTTAGAAGGTCTTGTAATAAAGATTTAGCTTTTAATTGTATATTTTGCCTACCTTCGGTCAATGCGGTTTGGATTTTAGTTTGACCAATAATATCTCTCATTATGGATTGAGCCGCAACTTTAACTGTTTCAGGAGGATCTTGAAGATTAAACAAGTATTTGCCTGCGTCAGATATTTTCCAGAAAACTACAAAATCAATGTCGATGTTATTTTCATCTCCAGTTATCATTTTTGATTCATCTGGAACATCTCTTCTATTTGAGTTTCCCCCGCCAAAAGCTCTATATCCTATTTCTATTTTATTTTCTCTTGTTACATCTGGTGTAATTACTTTTTCTATTGGAGAAGGTAAATGATAATGTAGTCCTGGCTCTGTAGTTCTTACCCATTCACCAAATCTCAATACAACCCCTTGTTCTTGTGGGTTTACTCTATAAATACCAGTTGCCAACCATAGACCAATTAATATTAAAAAAACAATTGAAAAACCCTTTCCACCTCCAAAATTTGTTGGCATGAATTTTTTAAATTTATCTTTACTATTTTTGATGATTTCATCAACGTCTGGTGGTGTTTGGTTATTTGGTCTTCTTCCCCAAGGATTTTGATTATTATCATTATTGCCCCAAGGGCCAGAATTATTGTTGATCATTTTAACACCCGAAATATCTATATGTCTTAGATATTTGTTTCAATAAAAAAATTTCAAGCTTAATCTTTTATTTTTTTAAAAATTAAATTTATAATTTTAATTTTTAATAAAATTATCTATATGATGACATTATGGAAAATATTAATATTAATAAATTTTTAAAAATACCAAAATTTGCTAAACACGTAATGCTTGTAGCAAGTGGCAAAGGTGGTGTTGGAAAATCAACATTTGCTCTCAACCTAGCATTAACTTTTCACCATTTGAAACTCAAAGTAGGTATATTAGATGCTGATATATATGGTCCTAGTTTACCTAAATTACTAGATACAAAAAAAGAACCCAAAATTGAAAATAAAAAATTTTTACCAATTGAAGTTAATGGTCTTAAAACAATGTCAATTGGCTATTTAATCCCAGAAGAAACGGCTAATATATGGAGAGGGCCTATGGTCATTAAAGCAATCACACAATTACTCAAAGATGTAGCCTGGGGAGAGTTAGATATTTTAATAATTGATACTCCTCCAGGAACCGGAGATGTACAATTAACAATTTCTCAAAAAATTGATGTTAGTGGTGCATTAATAATAACTACACCTCAAGAATTATCTTTATTAGACGTTAAAAGAGGTATAAATATGTTTAAAAAAGTTAATCTACCAATTCTAGGTTTAATTGAAAATATGAGTTACTATATTTGTAGTGAATGTAAAAAAAAACATTATATTTTTGGGAAAAAATCAGGCTTTAAACTGGCTAATAACCTTGACTTAGAAGTACTTGGGGAATTACCACTTAGTGAAGATTTAGTTAAAAAATATGATATTCAACACCCAATTATAAAACAAAAAAAAGATGATGTGATTTTCAAATCTTTTTTTGACATAAGCCAAAAAATTCTAAAAAAAATTAAAACTTAATTTATTTTCTATTATAAACCCAAAAAGAATGAGGTGGATAACTTCCATTTCCTTCAACTTTCTGAATCAATTTTTTTTCCCAGTTTTTCTCATCGATACAAGGAAAGGAAACTCCTTTTTTTAAATTAATATCGACTAGAGTAAGTTCAATTTGACTACAAAAACTTAGAGCTAATTTATATATTTCACCTCCTCCAAAAATAAAAATTTTTTTTGAACTCTGTTCATTTTTTTTAAATTTTTTATTAATCCAATCATTGGCTTTTATTACTGCGTCTTCAAAATTTTGTACAAAATATTTTTCTAATTCAATGTCATCTTTAAAATTTCTTTTATTTGTTAAAATAATATTTGCTCTACCTACTAAAGGTTTGCCAATACTATCAAAAGTTTTTCTCCCCATTATTAATGGGTTACCAAAAGTTATAGATTTTAATCTTTTTAAATCATTTGGTAGATGCCATAACATTTGATTACCGTCACCAATTATAAAATCCTTAGAAACAGCAACAATTGTAACTATACGAAATCTATTTTTTTTAATCGTTTTCACGCAATTAAACTGCTATTGGAGCTTTGATGTTTGCATCTGGTGAATAATTTTGAAATATAAAATCATCAAATTGAAACTCATCAATATTTTTTCTTTTTTTGTTAATAACAAGTTTAGGTAAATCTTTAGGTTTTCTAGTTAATTGCTCTTTAGCTTGATCTTGGTGATTTAGATATAGATGTGCATCACCAAGCGTATGTACAAAAAATCCAACATTTAAATTTGTTAAATCAGCTATCATATGAGTGAGAAGAGCATATGAAGCTATATTGAATGGAACTCCTAAAAAAATATCTGCACTTCTTTGGTAAAGTTGGCAAGAAAGTTTATTGTCAATAACATGAAATTGAAACAAGCAATGACAAGGAGGTAAAGCCATTTTTGAAACATCTGCCGGATTCCACGACGAAACAATAATTCTTCTTGAACTTGGGTCATTTTTAATTAATTCAATTGCATTTTTTAACTGGTCAATTTCAACTCCATTATTCTCCCATGAACGCCATTGCTTTCCATAAACTGGACCTAAATTACCATTATCATCTGCCCATTCGTCCCAAATATGTACATTATTATCATTCAAATATTTTATATTTGTATCTCCTTTAACAAACCATAAAAGTTCATGAACAATTGACTTAATATGAAGTTTTTTTGTAGTTAAAAGAGGGAAACCTTTACTTAAATCAAATCTCATTTGCCACCCGAAAAGTGATTTTGTTCCAACACCAGTTCTATCTTTTTTTATTATACCATTATCAAAAACATTTTTTAGTAAATCTAAGTATTGTATCATTTTTAACCTCTAAACATTAATAACAAAAAGTATTTTAATTGTCATTGCTCTTTAATAATTTTTGAAATTAATATATATTTATTAAGTCTTAAATGACTATAGTAATAAACATTTTATAAAATAAGCTCTGCGGACCCGGGGGCAGTACCCGGCACCTCCACCAAAATAATTACGGGGGTGAAATAGGATCGACGTGTGTGATAAAAATAAAACTTTTACTCGGCATTGTACCACCGATATCGGGCTATTTAATAGTTGCAAACGACAACTACGCTCCGGTTGCAGCAGCTGCTTAGCAGCTAAAGTAACCGAAATTAAAGTCCTATCCTCTAGCAAGGATCGGCGGGGTTGAACTGCCTGGCAACAGAAACTCAAGGGCAAGACTTAGGTCTTGCCTTTTTTTTTAAATTTATCTGTAAAAATTGTTTCTCATAAAATATAATAAAAACATAATCTTTTTTTTGAGTTTGAAATGGATGAGATTGATAAAAAAAACATTGATTATGATCAAATAGTTGAGGAAACACTAAGATTAGTTGTCAAGAAATCATTAGAATTAGTCAATGAGGAAGGACTTCCTGGTGATCATCATTTTTATATTTCATTTGATTCGACATATAATGGAGTAAAAGTGCCGTCTGAATTAAAGGCTGGAGAAGATAACGAAATTAAGATTATTCTGCAACATCAGTTCTGGGATCTCATTATTGATGATCATAAATTTTCAGTTGTTCTCTCTTTTAGTGGAAAGAAAAAAAATATTTCTGTTCCATTTAATTCTATCACATCTTTTTCAGATCCCTCAGTCGGCTTTAGTTTACAATTTAAAAAAGATTTTCTAGCAGAAAATATAAAAAAAGAAAAAAAATTATCTTCAAATAAATTCAATGAAGATAAGAAGAAAAAGTTTAATGCTGAAATATTCTCATTGGATGCATTTAGATCTAAAAAAGAAGATTAACTATAGGATTATAAGATGAACTTTAGAGATGAAAATGATAGTTTTGGATCAATAAAAGTTTTAGATAAAATGCTTTGGGGAGCACAAACTCAGCGATCTTTAAAAAACTTTAAAATTGGAAATGAAACTATGCCTGACATTTTGGTTAGAGCATTGGGAATAATAAAATTTTGTTCAGCAAAAACAAATTTAGAACTGGGAATTATTGATAAAAAAATTGGTAAAGCAATAATGCAAGCTTCAAAAGAAGTGGCCGAAGGAAAATTGAATGAACATTTTCCATTAGTTATATGGCAAACAGGTTCAGGAACACAAACAAATATGAATGCTAATGAGGTTATTTCAAACAGAGCAATTCAAATTTTAGGGGGCATTTTAGGATCAAAATCTCCTGTTCACCCAAATGACCATTGTAATAAAAGCCAATCTTCAAATGATACCTTTCCCACTGCGATGCATATTGCTTGCGTCGAAACAGTTACAAAATCAGTCATTCCTTCTTTAAAATATTTACACAAAGAAATGTCCAAAAAAGTAAAATTATGGGATAAAATCATTAAAATTGGAAGGACTCACTTGCAAGATGCAACGCCTCTTTCTTTAGGCCAAGAATTCTCAGGCTTTCAAAAACAAATTGAGTTTGGGATTAAGCGAGTAGAATTAGCACTAATTAGACTAAAGTATTTAGCTCAAGGTGGAACTGCTGTAGGGACAGGTTTAAATACAAAAAAAAGTTTCTCAAAATTATTTGCTTCTAATGTATCTAAATTTACTGGTATTAATTTCAAAACAGCAGAAAATAAATTTGAGGCTATTGCAACTCATGATGCAATGGTTGAAATGTCAGGTATGATAAATACAGTCGCAGTTTCGCTTCATAAAATAGCAAATGATATAAGATTATTAGGATCTGGGCCAAGATCAGGACTAGGAGAATTAAATTTACCTGAAAATGAACCTGGGTCGTCAATAATGCCAGGCAAAGTAAATCCTACTCAATGTGAAGCTCTTACCATGGTGTGTGCACAAATTATTGGTAATCATACCACAATCAGTTTCTCTGGATCTCAAGGACATATGGAATTAAACGCTTATAAGCCAGTAATTCTTTATAATTTAATTCAATCTATGCAATTACTTTCAGACAGCATTAATAGTTTCACAACTAATTGTTTAATAGGCATTACGCCCAATAAAAAAAATATAAAGCAACTCATGGAAAAATCTTTGATGTTAGTTACAGCTTTGGTCCCACAAATTGGTTATGATAATGCTACAAAAGTTGCTAAACTTGCTCACAAAGAAGGTTTAACGCTTAAGGAAGCTGCTGTCAGATACAGCTTTATTTCTGAGAATAGTTTTGACAAAATTGTTAAACCTGAAAAAATGATAAAGCCCTCTAAATAATTTAAAAACATATTAAATATTTCTAGCATAAGTTTTTTAAAAAATTTAAAATTAAATCAATTTGTTAATTCTTTCATTTGTCTTATAAGGTCATTTTTACCTTCAAATCCAATGCCTGGCAAATCAGGTAATTCAACGTAACCATTTTGCACTTCAACATTGTCTGGAAATCCCCCGTATGGTTGAAATAAATCTGGATAGCTTTCATTACCACCAAGACCTAATCCAGCAGCAATTGCTAGAGACATTTGATGACCTCCATGAGGAATACATCTATCAAAGGACCATCCATACTCTTTAATTATTTCCAATATTTTCAAATATTCTACTAAGCCATAACTTAGGGCACAATCAAATTGCAAATAATCATTATCTTTTCTTATTCCTGAATATCTAATGAGATTTCTTGCATCTTGATGAGAAAAAAGGTTTTCACCTGTCGCTAAAGAATTTTTATATTCTTTTGTCAATTTATAATGTAATTCAAAGTCGAGTGGATCTCCTGGTTCTTCATACCAAAATAAATTGTAATTAGACAATTCACGGGCATACTCAAGTGCAGTTTTTAAGTTGAACTTTCCATTAGCATCCACGGCTAACTTTTGGTTTGGTCCTAATATTTTTAAAACTGCCTCAATTCTTTTACAATCTTCTGAAAGAGACATCCCACCAATTTTCTTCTTTACAACTGAGTAACCTCTATCAAGGTAACTCTTAATCTCTGATTTTAAAGAATTGAGATCTCCATCTGGCCAATAATAACCCCCAGCTGCATATACAAATACTTTTTTTTCTGGTTTATTATTACCATAACGCTCAGATAAAAGTTGATAAAGTGGTTTATCTTCAATTTTGGAAACTAAATCCCATATAGCCATATCAATTGTACCAACTGCAACTGAACGTTCTCCATGACCACCAGGCTTCTCATTTTTCATCATAACATCCCAAATTTTATGTGGATCAAAATTATTTCCTTTTTCATTTAGTAAATCATTATGATTAGATTCCATAATTCTTGGAATAAATCTTTCCCTCATCAAATTACCTTGGCCATACCTTCCATTTGAATTAAAACCATAACCAATTAATTGTCTGCCATTTTTTTTTACATCTGAACAAATAGCTACTAAACTTAAAGTCATTTTTGAAAAATCAATATAAGCATTTTTCATAGATGAATTTATAAACTTAGTTTTTTCTATGATTTTGGTGATTTTCATCAAAAAGTATTTAATTAGAATTTAGAAAACAAATTATTTCTTGATAATTGTTTAATAGAAGTACATCCCATTAATTTCATGTCTCTGATAATTTCTTCTCTAATCAAGCTAAGAGCTCTTTCAACGCCCTTTTCACCGGCTGACGCCAATGCATATAAATAAAGTCTTCCACCTGCACATGCTTTTGCACCAACAGAAAGTGCTTTAAGAATGTGTGTACCTCTTTGAATTCCACCCTCACAAATGACATCTATCTTATCACCAACTGCGTCTACAATTTTTGCTAATTGATCGAAAGGTGAAACTGAACCATCTAGTTGTCTTCCACCATGGTTTGATACAATTACTCCTGTGCAACCTATATCAATAGCTCTTTTAGCATCTTCAACACTTACAACACCTTTAAGTGCAAAATGTCCGCCCCATTTTTTTCCAAGATCTTCAGCATCTTTCCAATTCATTGATTGATCAAGCATATTTGTAAAATAGTCTCCAATAGAAGTCATTGCAGATGTTCCTGCTCCGACATAGTCTTGTAAGTGAGGAAGTTCAAATTTAGGACTTGTTACATAGTTTATACCCCAGTAAGGCTTTAAAACAAACTCCAACAAGCTATTAAAAGTGAAACGTGGTGGGATCACAAAACCTGTTCTAAGATCTCTTTCCCTATTGCCTCCTGTAATAGTGTCGACTGTTAATGCAAGAACATCAAATTTAGCTGCTTTTGCTCGTTCTAACATACTGTTATTTAAACCTCTATCCTTATGAAAATAAAACTGAAACATTTTTGGGGATGATGAAATTTTTGATACTTCTTCAACACTAACTGTTCCAAGTGAAGATACGCCAAACATTGTTCCAAATTTATCTGCAGCTTTTGCAACAGCTCGCTCCCCTTCATGGTGAAATAGTCTTTGTACAGCGGTTGGAGAACAATACACTGGCATCTCAAGTTTTTTTCCGAAAATAGTAGTCGAAATATCTACGTCTTTTACACCACATAGAACATTTGGTATCAAACTGACATCATCAAACGAAGATGTATTTCTTCGATATGTAACTTCATCGTCAGCTGCACCATCTATATAATTAAAAATAGGTGAAGGTAGCTTAGATTTAGCAAGACTTCTAAAATCTTGAAAATTATAGCATTTTTTATAGTTCATTAAATTAATTTAGCCTTGTCTAGCTTTAAACCTAGGGTTTTTTTTATTTATAACGTAAAGTCTTCCTCTTCGTCTTACAACTTGGCAATTTCTATCTCTAACTTTAAGTGTTTTAAGTGAACTAACTACTTTCATAATAACCTCATTGAATTCAATATAATAAATATAAGTGAAGGTCAAGATCAATTATTGTAAGTTACATTACACCCACCAATGCCACAATAGCCATTTGGATTTTTTAAAAGATATTGTTGATGATATTCTTCAGCATAATAAAAATTTTTAAAATTTTGTATCTCTGTTGTTATTTTGGGAAACCCATTATTTTTTAATAATTCTTCATATTTGTTCTTTGTTGATTTAGCTAATTCAAATTGTTTTTCATTTGTAGTTATTATAATAGATCTATATTGAGTTCCAATGTCATTTCCTTGTCTCATTCCTTGAGTTGGATTATGCCCCTCCCAAAAAATTTTAAGAAGCTGGAAAGTGTCTATTTTATATGAATCGTATACTAGCTTAACTACTTCAGCATGATAAGTTTCTCCATAACATATATCTTTATATGTTGGGTCTTTTGTATTACCAGCAGAATAGCCAACAGCTGTTACATGAATGCCATTTCTGTTCCAAAAAAGTTTTTCTGCTCCCCAAAAACATCCCATGCCAAAATAAATGACTTCAGAGGATGATGGTTCGTAATCAATTGGCTTTTTATATACATCATTGGAAATAGTCATGATTGATATATATATCGGTAAATTAGATGTTTCAATAATTATTAAAATTTACTTGAATAAATTATTTTTACCTCTAATAAGGCGATTATGACAAATGATATTTATGGCATAGAAAAATGGGGTAAAGGTTTCTTCAAAATACTAGAAAATGGAAATCTAGGTTTATTAAATCCTCAAAAAAAACAAAGCAAGCCTATTGACCTTACAAAAATTGTAAAGAAACTAAACCAAAAACTATCCCCTCCTTATATCATTCGTGTTGCTGATTATTTAGAGTTTATGATTAAAGAAATTAATGAAAATTTTAATAAATCTATTAAAGCCATTGGATACAAAAATAAATTTAAGAGTATCTATCCAATAAAAGTTAATCAACAATCTCAAGTTATAAAAAACGTTGTCAAATACAGTAAAAAATTTAATTCTGGATTAGAAGTTGGTTCAAAAGCAGAATTACTAATAGCTTTAAGTCAAAACTTAACTAAAAATGCATTGATTATTTGCAATGGAACCAAAGATGAAGAATTTATAAAGTTATCATTACTTTCAAACAAAATTGATATCAAAACTATACTTGTAATTGAAAGTCTTAAAGAACTAGATTTGATTATCAAAATATCTAATTTACTTAAAATAAAACCTTTATTAGGTATAAGAATTAAGCTAACAAATTTAATAAGTGGAAAATGGTCTCAATCAAGCGGTGATAGAAGTGCTTTTGGGCTCCCCGTAGATAAAATAACAGAAGCTCTTTATAAATTAAAAAAAAATCAATTATTAGATTGCTTAATTCTTCAACATTCTCACTTAGGTAGTCAAGTACCAGATATCATAGAAATAAGGAAATATACTCAGGAAGCTTGTAGATTTTTTGTTGAAATTTATAATTTTGGAGCGCCATTGAAATATATAGATTTGGGTGGAGGTCTTGGTGTTGATTATACTGGCGAAAACAAATCAAAATTTCATTCTATTAATTATTCCATGGAAGAATATTGTATTAATATAGTTGAAACTCTCAAACTTGAATTCGATAAAGCAAAAATTAATCATCCTATAGTAATAACAGAATCTGGAAGAGCAACAGTAGCTCCAAGCTCTATTTTAATTTTCAATATCTTAGATACAACTATTTTTGATGTAAAGTCATGCCCTATTTTAAATAAAAAAGACCATATTTATTTATCTTATATGATACAAATCTTAAATTACATTAGTGAAAATAGAATACAAGAATGTTTTAATGACCTTAATTATTACAGAGATGAATTGAGAGTTTTATTTAGGAATGGCCAAATAAGTTTGTCAGAAATATCTAAAATTGAAAAAACATATTTATTTGTTTTAAATAGAATTAAAGCATTTGTAGAAGAAAAAAAATTAAATTCTAATCCGATATCAAACAAATTGAATAATTTAGCTGATATATATCATGGGAATTTTTCATTATTTCAAAGTTTACCTGACATGTGGGCAATAGATCAGTTACATCCAATAGCACCAATTCAAAAACTAAATCGTAAACCAAGTAAACGTGTCATTCTTAATGACATTACTTGTGATAGTGACGGTATGATTGCAAAGTTTGTTTTAAATGACGGTATCAAAGATACATTACCATTACATGAGATAAAAAAAAATGAAGAATACTATTTAGGTGTTTTCTTTATTGGTGCTTATCAAGAAACTCTAGGGGATCTTCATAATTTATTTGGTGACACAAATATATCAACAGTAAAATTAGAAGATAACGGTAAATTCAAAATTGTACATGAACAAATTGGAGATAAAATATCTCAAGTTTTGAGTTATGTTGAATATTCATCAAGTGAAGTTTTAAAAATATTTTCTGAAAAAACTAACAGATTTTACAAAAAAAATTTAATCAGTAATAGTGAAAAAAATCAATTGTTAAAAAATTTTAAAGCGTCTATAGATGGCTATACCTATTTTGAAAATTAATCGAGGTCGTTGTGAGTAAAATTCTTGTCATCGGTGCAGGTGGAGTTTCTTCTGTAGCAATTCATAAAATGGCTCAATTATCAAAAGATTTTAAAGAAATAACTTTGGCAAGTAGGACAATTGATAATTGTAAAAAAATTCAAAAACAAATAAAAAAAAAATATAATTGTAATATTAATATAGAAGAATTGGATGCAGATAATATTTCTGAAACATCAAAGATTATATCAAAATATACTCCTGAACTGGT
Source organism: uncultured SAR116 cluster alpha proteobacterium (assembly GCA_902630555.1). GTDB lineage: Bacteria > Pseudomonadota > Alphaproteobacteria > Puniceispirillales > Marisalimonadaceae > TMED54. The sequence continues at coordinate 4,668 of CACOVB010000004.1, read as the reverse complement.
TGTAAATCTAGCCTTGCCTTACCAAGATCTAAATATAATGCAAGCTTGTTTAAATAAAAATGTTAATTATTTAGACACAGCCAACTATGAACCCAGAGATGAAGCAAAATTCGAATATAAATGGCAATGGGAATTAAATAATAAATTTAAAGAAAAAAATTTGATGGGATTACTTGGTTCTGGTTTTGATCCAGGAGTTACGAATGTTTATACAGCTTATATTAAAAAACATTATTTGGATGAAATTCACTATTTGGATATTTTAGATTGCAATGGTGGAGATCATGGTCAACATTTTGCAACTAATTTTAATCCAGAAATAAATATAAGAGAAATTACACAAAAAAGTAAATTTTATAAAAATGGTAAATGGATAATTGGTGATCCATTATCTAAAAAAATTGAATTTGATTTTCCAGAGGTTGGTAAAAGAAACATGTATCTTATGTACCATGAAGAACTTGAAAGTTTAGTGAAAAATTTTAGAGATTTAAAACAGGCAAGATTTTGGATGACATTTGGAGATCAATACTTGAATTACTTAAATGTTTTAGAAAATGTTGGTCTAACTTCTATCAAACCAATAAAATTCAAAAATATGGATATTATACCACTTGAGTTTTTAAAAGAAGTGTTACCAGATCCAAAAACTTTAGGAAAAAATACAGAAGGTAAAACTTGCATAGGAACAATAATTAGTGGTCTAAAAAACAAAAAAATTAAAACAATTTACTGTTATAATGTTTGTGATCATGAGAAATGTTTTGAAGAAGTAGAAAGTCAAGCTGTATCTTACACAACTGGAGTTCCTGCAATGATTGGATCTTTGTTAATATTAAATAAAACATGGTTTAAACCTGGTGTTTGGAATTTAGAACAATTTGACCCTGACCCATTTATAGATGCTTTAAAACTATATGGACTACCAAACAAAATTGTTGAATTAGATACACCTTTAAGCTTTTAAAATGCTTAAAACTGTTAAAATCAATAAAAAATATTTTAAAAACCTTGATTTATCTAAAATATCTTCTCCTAGTTATGTTATTGATACAAAGGTTATTAATGATAATTTAAAAATATTTCATAAATTAAAAACTGATACGAACGTGAAAATTCTTTTAGCATTAAAAGCATTTTCTCTTAAAAGTTTGCTTCCTATTATTTCAAATGTATTAGATGGTGTTTGTGCATCCGGTTTAAATGAGGCAAAACTTGGTAAAAAATACTTTGGAGGTTTAATTAGTACTTATTCACCTGCATTTAGAGACTCTGAATTTGATGACATTATAAAATGTTCACAACACGTAACTTTTAATTCTATTTCACAAATCAATAAATACAAAAAATTATGTGTAAATAAAAATATTGATGTTGGTATTAGAATAAACCCTTTATATTCTGAGGTTGAAGTGTCGAAATACAATTCTTCAAATTTAAATTCTCGTCTAGGTGTTCATATAAATCAATTAAATAAAATTGACTTTTCCGATATTAAAGGAATTCATTTTCACTCTTTATGTGAACAAAATTTTGATGCCTTAGAAAATACATGGAATAAGATTTGGCCTTATTTAAAAAATGTAGTTAAAAACTTAGAATGGATAAATTTAGGAGGTGGACACCACATAACTAGATCAGATTATAAATTAAGTAAACTAACTAATTTTCTTTTAGAATTAAAAGCAAAAACAAATTGTCAAATAATATTAGAACCTGGCGAAGCTGTTGTTTTTGAATCAGGTATTTTGGTTGGTGAAATTTTAGATTACATTCAAGGAGATAATAATAAAATTCCAAATATTGGCATTACAGATATAAGTCCTGTTTGTCACATGCCAGACGTAATTGAAGCTCCATATAGACCAATGTTAATGAATGAACCACTTAAAGGAAAAAGGGTCGTTTTAGGTGGCCCAAGTTGTTTAGCTGGAGATATTATTGGAGAATATTATTTTTTAAAAAATCCTAAGATAGGAGATAAAGTTGTGTTCTTGGATCAAGCGCATTATACATTAGTTAAAACTAATTTCTTTAATGGGATTAACCATCCTGAAATTGTATTATGGAATAGTGATAATAATGATTTTAAAATAATCAAATCTTTTGATTTCAAAGATTTTGAAACAAGAAATTAAAATGTTAAATTTAAAAAAAAATTTATTTTTGGGAGAAGAATTATCTGAAAAAGAAAAGAGTTTCAATTTTTCTAAATTTCACATTTTACCTATACCTTTAGAAAAAACTGTATCTTATGGTACAGGGACATCTAAAGCTCCAGAAATTATAATTAAAGCCAGTAATCAGCTTGAAAGAAATCAAAACAGTCCATGTGATTTTGGTATATATACACATGATCCATTTGATTGTTCATTAAATTTCAACTCAATATTTAAAAATATAGAGAATTTAATTTTTGATATTTTAAAAAAAGATAAAATTCCTGTTTGTATAGGAGGCGAACACACTTTAACATTTGGTGTTATCAAGGGATTTAAAAAAAAATTTAATAACATTAATGAAGATTTTGGCATAATACAATTTGATGCTCATGCAGATTTAAGAAAAAAATATAATGAAAGTGTAAATTCTCATGCAACTGTGATGTATAAAATACATAAAGAAAATATTCCAATATTTCAATTTGGAGTTAGAGCTCAATCTGATGAAGAGATTAAATTAAGAGAACAATTCAATATTAATTACAAAAGCATAGAAGATTACAGAAAAAATCCAAATATTAGATTACCCAAAAACTTTCCAAAAAATATTTATATTACATTTGATTCAGATTGCTTAGATCCATCTATTATGCCTGCAACTGGAACACCAGTTCCAAATGGATTATATTATAATGAAACATTTTTAATTTTAGAAAAATTAATCGAAGACAAAAAAATAATAGGCATTGATTATGTTGAATATGCTCCAATAGAAAATTTTCATGCTTATGATTATGTATCTGCAAATATTATTTATGATTTAATGAAGCTTTGTTTAAAATAAATCACGATTCTTGTAACCATTTTTCAGCATCTAAAGCAGCCATGCAACCCATGCCAGCAGCTGTAATGGCTTGTCTATATATTTTGTCAACACAATCACCAGCAGCAAATACACCATTAATATTTGTTAAGGTAGATCCCTTTTCTTTAACTTCAATATACCCTTCTTTGTCTAAAAGAATTTGGTTTGTAAAACATGTAGTAGAAGGAACATGACCAATAGCTACAAATGCTCCATCAACATTTATACTTTTTTTTGAGTTGTCTTTAGTAGACATTAAATTCAAACAATTTAAGCCTTTATCATCTCCAATAAACTCGTCAACTACATAATTCCATAAAAAATTGATATTCTCTTTAGAAAAAACTCTATCTTGCAATATTTTTTCAGCTCTCAAATTATCTCTTCTATGAATTAAAATTACTTTTGAACATATTTTAGATAAATATAATGCCTCTTCAACAGCAGTGTTTCCACCACCAATAACTGCAACATTCTTATCTCTATAAAAAAAACCGTCACAAGTTGCACAAGCAGAGACACCTCTACCATTAAATTTTTTTTCACTCTCTATTCCAAGCCAACGAGCTTGTGCTCCAGTACAAATTATGACAGATTTTGTTTTAATGATTTTGCCGCTATCACATTTAATTATTTTATATTTTTCACTGAAGTCTACACTCGTAACTAGTTCATTTATTATTTCTGCACCTACGTTTAAAGCTTGTGCTTTCATTTGATCCATAAGCCAAGGACCTTGAACAACATCAGAGAACCCAGGATAATTTTCAACATCAGTTGTAATAGTTAATTGTCCACCTGGTTGAAGACCTTCTAAAATTAAAGGTTTTAAATTTGCTCTAGCTGCATAAATTCCAGCAGTAAGTCCAGCAGAACCTGTGCCGATTATGACAATATCTCTTAAAATATCATTCATAAAATTTTGTCTCCTTTAAACACAATAGTTTTTTTCCCATTTAAAAAAACTCTGCCCTCACTAAAGTTTTTTATAGCTTTATACAACACTCTTGCCTCAATATCTTTTCCAATTGTGACTAAATCACTTGGGCTAAGTTCATGATCAACTTTTTCAACATCCTGTTCAATTATAGGTCCCTCATCTAAATTTTGATTAACAAAATGAGCAGTTGCTCCAATTATTTTAACTCCTCTTTCAAAAGCTTGATGGTAAGGTTTAGCACCTTTAAAACTTGGTAAAAAACTGTGATGAATATTTATAATTTTTCCATAAAATCGATCAACAAAATTTCTAGACAAAATTTGCATGTATCTAGCTAGAATTATAATATCAATTTTTTTTTCATCTATAAATTCAATAATTCGTTTCTCCTGCTTCAACTTATCATTATTGATTGGAAAGTGATAAAAAGGTAAATTTTCTAACGAAGATATTTTTTTTAAATCATTATGGTTTGATATGACTGCTTCAATCAAAAGATTTAAGTTTTTATTTTTTGTTTTATTAATAAGTTCGATTAGACAATGATCAAATTTTGATGCCAATAAGAGTTTTAAGTGTTTTATGAATATGTCTAATTTCATAATTAGCATTTAAAATATTTGATAAATTTTTAAATTCTTTGTTAATAGTTTCTATACTTAATTCATTTGGCAGTTGAAAACTTTGTCTGATAAAAAAAC
>CACOVB010000003.1 GCA_902630555.1 uncultured SAR116 cluster alpha proteobacterium | reverse complement strand
TAGAGGTAGGAATTATAAATAAATTAGGAATTTGAGTTTTAACGATTACTTTGTTAATTGAAATATCACCTCTAATTAAATCGTAAAAACTATTTTTTAGAACTGTTTTATCTAAACCTAAACCAGTGCTAGCATTTCCTTGAGGATCTGAATCAATAATTAAGACTTTTTTATTACATGCAGCCATTGCAGTAGCAAGATTAATGACAGTTGTTGTCTTCCCAACGCCCCCTTTTTGATTAGCTATTGCAATAATATTAGTATTAATTAAAGTCATAAAATATTTTTACTATACAATAAAATTCTACTTTCTGCACTTGTAATAGAAGGAAAAGTTTGAAATTTTATTTTTAAATTTTCAGGTATCTCATTTAATTCATCTTTGAATGTTTTTCCCTTTAAAAACAATAGGTTAGGGAGGTTTTTGATAGCCTCTTTCTTAGAATTTATTTTTTTTGATTTAAGCATATGATTAATGGAAAAAAGCATTAAATTTTTTGTAGATGTTAAGGCCCTTGATACAATTAAAGATGGATCTAAAAAATCTAAGCTTTCAATTCTTGAATTAACAATTTTAAAATTGCTATTAGTCTCTTTTTTTAATCTTGTTAAAAAATTACATTTTTTTTTGTTTGACTCCACTAAAACAATTTTTGATGCACCTAAAATTGATAAAACTGCTCCTGGAAATCCAGCACCAGTACCAAAATCAACTATATTACCATTTAAATTTTTGCAGAAAATATATAATTGAGCAGAATCTAAAAAGTGTCGTGTTTCTGCATCTTCCAGTGAGTTGTTACTAACTAAATTCATTTTTTTTTGCCAAAAATTTAAAAGGTCAAAATATATAACTAGCTTTTCTAATGTTTCATGTGAAACATTAATATGTTTTTTTAATCTAGAAAACTTTTTCTTCATTAAGCTAATTTGGTTTTTTTATTTTTGATGTGATATAAAAGTAAAAAAACAGCAGATGATGTAAAGCCTGGCAATAGTGAAGCTTGCCTAATATTTTCGGGCTTATGTTGATTTAAAATATCAATAGATTCGTTTGATAATCCTTTAATTTGACTATAGTTTATCTCTTTAGGTATTAATGTTTGTTGTTCGGATTCGAATTGTTTAATATCATTAAGCTGACGTTTTATGTAAATATCATATTTAATATCTATTTCTATTTGATTTATACAATCAATTGAGAATTGTTTTTTATATTCGAAGTTTGTAATTATTTTCTCTAAAGAAGCTTTGTTTCCTGTAATCAAATTGTGAACTGAAGGTATGTTTCCATTTTTTAAAACTTTTATACCTAATTTTTCTAGTTGTTCACCATTTAATTTCAAATTCATTATATATTGTTTTAAGTCATTTAAAGATTTCTTTTTAGTTAACCACACTTTTTTTCTTTTATTACTAACTATTCCAAAACTAATTGCTTTATCAGTCAATCTTTGGTCGGCGTTGTCAGATCTTAATAATAATCTATATTCAGCTCTCGAAGTAAACATTCTATAAGGTTCAGGCGCACCTCGAGTAACTAAATCATCTATCATGACACCAATATAACTCTCTGTTCTATTCAATAAAAATTTTAAATTAGATTTTTTAGCTTTTAATACACTATTTACACCTGCTACTAAGCCTTGTGCAGCAGCTTCTTCATAACCAGTTGTTCCATTAATTTGTCCAGCAAAAAATAAGTTTTTTACTATTTTTGACTCTAAAGTATATTTTAGACTTCTGGGGTCAATATAATCATATTCAACGGCATAACCATACTCTTGTATCTTAACATTCTTTAAGCCTGGTATAGTTTTAATAAATTTTTCTTGAATTTCTTTTGGTAAGCTTGTTGAAATTCCATTTGGATATATTAAATCACTATCCAATCCTTCAGGCTCTAAAAATACCTGATGAGATGTTTTATCCTTAAATCTATTAACCTTATCTTCTATACTAGGACAATATCGAGGTCCATAACCTTTTATAGAACCTGAAAATACAGGAGATTTTTTTAAATTTTCTTCAATAATATTATGTGTTTTTTCAGTTGTTCTAGTTATTCCACATTTAATTTGAGAAACTTCTATTTTAGGAGTTAAATATGAGAATGGAACGGGATTTTCATCAGCTGATTGTAATTCAATTAAATTCCAGTCAATTGTATTTTTTACTAGCCTTGGGGGGGTTCCTGTTTTAAGACGACCTACTGGAAAACCAAGGTTTCTTATCTTTTGAGAAAGTTTAGAGGATGATTTGTCGCCTATGCGTCCAGCCTCAAATGTTTCATTACCAACAAATATTTTTCCACCAAGAAATGTGCCAGTTGTAATAACTAATGAACTACAAAAGAATTTTTTATCATTATTTAAAACAACACCTTTAATTTCTTTATTGTCAATTATTAAATCATCAACAAATCCTTCAATAACTCTAATTTTTTGCTGATTTAATAGTATTTCTTGGACACTTTTTTTGTATAAACTTCTATCGGCCTGAGATCTAGGCCCATGAACCGCTGGACCTTTAGATCTATTTAACATTCTAAACTGAATGCCAGACTGATCTATAGCTCTTCCCATAATACCATCTAATGCATCGATTTCTCTAACTAAGTGGCCTTTACCAAGGCCTCCTATAGCTGGATTACAAGACATTTCACCAATTTGATTTTTTTTTAATGTAATTAATAATACCTTACCGCCGAACCTAGCTATAGCACTTGAAGCCTCAATACCAGCATGACCGCCACCAACTACTATTACATCAACATTCTTTTCCATTCATTTTCCAATACAAAAGCTACTAAATATTTTATCTAAAACATCTTCATTATCTATAAAAGAAGTTATATTACTAATATGCTTGGAAGCAAGCCTTAATTCCTCAGCAATAAGTTCGGTTTCCTCAATAATTGATAAATTATTTATTCTGTTTAGAGCGCTCAGTGCTTTCTTAGCATGTAAAACTTGTCTTTCAGATGTAATTAAACATGTCTCTTTTGGTTCTAAGCTTGATAAATAAGAATACATTTTCTCTAATAAAATATTAATTCCAAAGTTTGTCTTTGAAGAAATTTCTACATCTGCATTTTTCTTACTATTTTTTTTTATATCAACCTTGGTTTTAACATTAATAATCTTAATTTTACTATCATTTAAAAAATCTTTTTCTAGAATATTATAATTAAATTTACCATCTTCACATAAATTTAAAATTACATTACTCTTTTTAATAATATTGATTGCCAGTTCAATTCCTTTTTTTTCAATAATGTTATTTGTTTTTCTAATACCTGCAGTATCATATAAAATAACAGGCAGGCCTTTTAAATCAATTTTTTGTTGTATTAAATCTCTTGTTGTTCCAGGTATATCAGTAACAATTGACGTGTTTAGTTTTGTTAATGCATTAATTAAACTGCTTTTACCCGCATTAGGCTTACCTATTATCGTAACAATAAAACCCTCTTTAATAAAAGAAGCTACTTTTGCAAAATTTACTGAATCTTTAATCTTTTTTTGTATTTTCTTTACTCTTCTTAAGAATAAATTAGATAATTCTTCAGGAATGTCTTCATCAGAAAAATCAATGAGAGATTCAATTAAAGAAGATATGTAAATAATTTCTTTTCTCCAACTATTGATAACATTGCTTAACGATCCATCCAGCTGAGCTTGTGCTATAGAGAGTTGTTTTTCAGTTTGTGTATTTATAATTTCATTTATACTTTCAGCTTGCACTAAATCAATGTTTCCATTTAAAGTTGCTCTTTTAGTAAATTCTCCTGGCTCAGCTAACCTAAAATTTTTATAGGAAGACAGAATTTTATAAATCCACTTTTCTATAACAACACTACCATGAATATAAATTTCAAAGGTGTCCTCTCCTGTAAAGCTTTTACCTCTTGGCAACCACACGACAGGAGCATGGTCTATTACATTATCTTTGTAAATTAACTTTCTTAATCCAAATGTTCTTGGTGCAGGTCTCTTAAAATTAAATATACTTGAAGTTTTTTTTGCATTCTTACCACTAATTCTAATTATTTTAATGGCTGACCTAAACTGACTTGATGAAGCAAAAATGGTATCATAATCATTTTGTTTCACGTGAAACTACACTATTTATTCATAGCTCTAAAGAAATCTTCGTTTGATTTGCTTTGTTTTAACTTATCTACCAAAAATTCCATGGCATCTACAGGTCCCATTTGCATTAATATTCTTCTTAGTACCCACATTTTTGATAATGTATCCTTTTGAACTAATAGTTCTTCTTTTCTTGTGCCAGATTTAGTTACATCAATCGATGGAAAGACTCTTTTGTCTGATAATTTTCTGTCCAAGATAACTTCGCTATTGCCTGTACCTTTAAACTCTTCAAAAATAACTTCATCCATTCTAGACCCTGTTTCTACTAATGCTGTTGCAATAATAGATAAAGACCCACCTTCTTCAATGTTTCTCGCTGCACCAAAAAATCTTTTTGGTCTTTGCAAGGCATTTGCATCAACACCTCCAGTTAAAACTTTTCCACTTGATGGTATAACAGTGTTATATGCCCTTGCCAACCTAGTTATTGAATCAAGCAAAATCACAACATCTCTTTTATGTTCAACTAACCTTTTAGCTTTTTCTATAACCATATCAGTAACTTGGACATGTCTTGTTGCTGGTTCATCAAATGTAGAACTTATAACTTCACCATTAACAGATCTTTGCATGTCGGTGACTTCTTCAGGTCTCTCATCGATTAATAATACTAACAGATATATTTCTGGATGATTTGTTGTTATAGCTTTTGCAATAGATTGCAACATCATCGTTTTACCCGTTCTAGGAGGTGCAACAATTAAGCTTCTTTGTCCTTTACCTACGGGTGCTATTAAATCGATGATTCTAGGTGTGTAATCTTTATTTTCTGGATTAAATTCTGTTTCAAAATTAATTTTTTCGTCAGGGTATAATGGGGTTAAATTATCAAAATTAATTCTTTGCCTTATATTATTTGGTTTTTCAAAATTAATGGATTCAATTTTTAACAACGCAAAATATCTTTCACCATCTTTTGGAGATCTAATTTCTCCCTCAACAGTATCACCTGTTCTTAAACCAAATTTTTTAACTTGACTAGGCGACACATAAATATCATCGGGACCTGCTAAATAATTTGAATCGACAGATCTTAAAAAACCAAATCCATCAGCCAAAACTTCCAATACACCTTCTCCATATATTGATACATCATTGTCAGCAAGCTTTTTTAAGCAAGCAAACATCATATCCTGTTTTCTAAGATTACTTGCGTTTTCTACTTCTAGACTTTCAGCGTATAATAACAAGTCAGATGGATTTTTTGATTTCAGTTCATTTAAATGCATAAAATTACGATAATAAAACTTGAGAGAATTCTTTTTAACCTAAATTAGGTCTTAGCACAACAAGTAAAATAATAATAATCATAAAAATTGTTGGTATTTCATTAATTAATTTTTAAAATATTGCTGATCTCTTATTAATTATTCTCTTAAAAGCCAGATATACCAGAATTAAATATACTTGATAAATAATCAATAATAATACCGCCAATAGCTTTATTCTAAAATAATTCTCATATAATAATTCCTTTTGCATACTTAGAAGCACAAAACCAAACAAGAGTGTTAGAATCATAGCGGGTATTGCTATAATTTTGATTAACCTTTTTTCCATTAATAACAGTAAATTATATGAGGAACTTGTTATAGACACACTGGAATGATAAACAAACAATCTTGGTAAATATAATAAAGAAACCATCCAAGCTATCAAAAAAATTAAATGAAATGACTTAATATATAAATAAAGCATTTAAAAATTTTCTATAAGTTTAATTGCATATTTAACATTTTTAATTTTCACTTCAGGGATTAAACCATGGCCTACATTAAAAATATGACATTTATTTTGTGTCAGATGTGATATTCTATGCACTTCTTTTTTTATAGAAGATAAATTATGACATGATAGTAATGCTGGGTCTAAATTTCCTTGAGTAATCACATTATTATTAATATTTTTTAAAGCCCAATCTAAGTTTGTTTTCCAATCAATTGACACTACATCAACTAAACTCTCATAACTATATTGAATTAACATTTCTCCAGATTTAAACGGTAGTCCAATGATGGGACAATTTATATTTTTTTTTCTCAATCTTTCAACTATGTATTTAATAGGTTCAATACCAAATTTTACCCAATACCGATCAGGTATCATGCTCGACCATGTGTCAAAAATCATTAAGACTGTAGATCCTGCTAAATACTGAAACTCAAGAAAATCAGCACAGTCTTTAGTTAACTTGTTAATTAGTTTAGAAAACATTTCTTCATTATTCCACAAGAATGTTCTTGTTTTAACATAATCCTTAGAACTACCACCATCTATCATGTAACAAGCTAATGTCCAAGGTGCACCACAAAAACCTATTAAATCTTTAGAAGAAGGAAGTGTCTCTTTAATTTTAAAGATAGCATTTTTTATTGGTGTAAAATTATTTAAATCAACCTCTTTTTTAAGGAATTTTTCATCTATATTTATTTCTTTTAAAACTGGACCTGTGTTTTTTTTAAATGTGACTTTTTGTCCTAAAAAATGAGGTAACAATAAAATATCAGAGAATAAAATTGCTGCATCAATATTGTAATATTTTAATGGAAGAAGAGTAGCATTAACAATTGAATTTTCATCTAGGCAGAAATCAATAAAATTCTCATGTCTGTTTCTTATAGTAAAATACTCAGGAATGTGTCTTCCAGCTTGCCTTAAAAACCATTTAGGTTTTATTTGACTATTCTTTGACTTTACTAACTTACTAATCATAAAATTATATTAATGAATTTGATGTAGTTGTATGCATAATTTTGTTTATAAATAGTTATTTTTATTTATCAACAAACATAAATTTTACAAGTGACTGTTTTTAATGAAAAAATTCTATTAACCGAGACTGTTAACAAATTTATTAACAAAAAAAATGATTTATAGGTTGTGAAAAAAAAAAGAAACTTGTAAAAAACATTAAATTTATCCACAGTTTATTATGTATAAAATAGGAATAACGGGTTCAATAGGCACTGGAAAAACAACAATAGCAAATATATTTGCTCTATTTAGGATACCAATATTTGACGCTGATCATGAAATAAAAAAAATACTAAGAAAAGAAGATATCAAACAAAAATTAAAAAATATTTGGCCTTCAGTTATTAAGAAAAAACATATCGATAAGCTAAAGTTAAGAACAATTATATTTTCCAATAACTGTGAAAAAAAAAAACTAGAAAAATTATTATATCCTTATCTAGAGATAGAGTTAAAAAAGTTTGAAAAAATTAACTATAAAAAGAATATATTAGTTTATGATGTTCCATTGATATACGAAACAAAATCAGAAAAAAAATATGATTTAATTATTTTAGCTCATTGTAATATAAAATTACAAAGAGCAAGAGTTTTAAACAGAGACAAAATATCAGATTCACTCTTTGAAAAAATAGTGTCATCGCAATTAAGTTTTAACGATAAAATAAAATTTAAACCACAAGTGATAAATACAAATTACAAATTTTTAATATTGATTAAAGTATGTTTATTATTAATAACAACAATAATTAGGCTAAGAGAAAAGAATGGAAAAAAGGAAGTTAATACTTGATACAGAAACAACAGGTTTGAACTTTGATAACGATAGAATTATAGAGATAGGCATTGTTGAATTAATTGACAATGTTTTAACACAAAACTATTTTCATGAATATATTAATCCAGAAATTGAAATAAGTTTGTCCGCTCAAAAAGTACATGGAATATCAAACGAATTTTTAATAGGAAAACCTACATTTAGTAATGTTGTAAAAAAATTTTTAGATTTTATTAAAGATGACACAATTATAATTCACAATGCAGAGTTTGATACAAATTTTATTAATAAAGAATTACAAAACTGTGGCTTAAATAATATTAATAATTCTATAATCGATACAATTAAAATAGCTAAAAAAGAATTTCCTGGACAGACAGTAAATTTAGATTCTTTATCTAAAAAACTAGGTGTAGTTAATACAAGGCAAAATTTTCATGGAGCGTTGTTAGATGCTACTCTTTTATCTAAAGTATATTTGAAATTAACTACAGGAAAACAAGAAAATTTAAACCTGATAGATAATAAGTTAATCAATCTCAATAATAATAAAAACACTAAGAATTTGAAAGCAAGCTTTTCAATTCCTCGAGAAAAATTAATGAATGTATCTGATTATGAAAAAAAAGAACACGAAAATTTTATAAACGAAATGATAGATCCATTGTGGAAAAAAATTAAATAATTATTTCTTAAACATATTTTCAAATTCAATTGGTTGAATAACTAAAGGTTTAAAACCACCTTCCATAGTAATATTACTAATAATGCTTCTTGCATATGGGAAAAGTAAATAACTTCCAGATATAATTAATTTCTTTTTATCTGTTTCATTTTTTATAATACTTTTAATTAATCCAACGTATTGAAGTTCTATAGCAAACATGGTGTCTTTATCTATGGAAGCAGTACAATTTACTTTTAAATTAAGTTCATGATTGTTATTTTTTAAATCCAAATAAGTAGTATTTACGTCTAAACTAACAGTCGGATTATTATTTTGTGAAGGTAAATTTGGAGCCATCGGATTTTCAAACGATAAATCTCTTATATATTGTCCTATTAAAGTTATTTCACTAGTCTTCATAATTTATTTTATTAAAATGATTGAACATTACCTCAATATACATATATAAATTGATAAATATCAATTATTAATTTAAAGTTACCAACAAGGTATTCAATATGCATCTCTCTCTACCATTCATAGATATAATAATATTTGCAATAATTGCAATATTTTTAGTTTACAGATTAAAAAGTATTTTAGGCCAAAACTCTGATGGCAATGAACAAAATAATAAAATTGATATTAGTAAAAAAGATTTTAATAATGTTGTTAAATTGGGAGACAGACAATCTGATGTAAATGATAGGAAGACCAATAAGGACGCAATACATATTGAAGATCCAACTTTTAATGAAAAAGAATTTTTAAAAGGAGCTCAAAACTTTTTTGAAATGGTTATAGACTGCTTTGTAAAAGGTGATCTTAAAAAGATTGAAATGTATATTGATAATAAATTAATTAAAAATTTTCAGTCAGTAATAGACGAACGTCTTCAGGAAGAAGAAACATTAAAAATAAACATAACAAAAATGATTTCTGTTGAAATTAAAGATGTAAAAAAATTAAAAAATTTCTTGAGAGTATCAGTCCTTTTCGAAACCGAACAAATTAAAGTTCTTAAGGATAAAAAAGGTAAAATTATTGATGGTGATCAAAAAAAGAGTATTTTAGTAAAAGATTTATGGACATTTGAAAAAAAAATTCAATCCAAAGATTTGAACTGGATACTTGTTGAAACTAGTGATGCATAAATTATCAGATAAAGATAAAAAAATATGGAACTTTTACATATCAAATTTAAAATTTATTAAAAAGGTTGATAAAAACAAAAAAATTAACCTAAGTTCTATTTCTGAAATTAATAAAGTTTTAAAACCGAATTCTACTTTTACATTAGATAGTAAAATAAAAAAACAAATAAAAAGTAACAGATTAAATTTTGATGCTATTATTGATCTCCACGGAAAAACAGAAGTTCAGGCGCATGAATTAATTAAAAATTTTATTAAAGATTGTTACTTAAATAACTTCAAAAGTATCATGATCGTTACGGGAAAGGGGTCAAATAATAAAGGTAAATTAAGATTAAAAACTCCATTGTGGCTTAAAAATGAAGATTTATCAAAATATGTTGTTGGTTTTGAAACTATGCCCCATAATAAAGGAGGAGAAGGCGCTTTATTTGTTCAATTAAAAAATAGATATAAATATAAATTATGAAAAAAGAGAGAAAATCTGAAAATTTTAGAAAGACTTATGAAACTGAAATTTTTTGTAAAGTAAATATAGATGGAAAAGGTGTAAGTAACATTAATACACCAATTCCGTTTATGAATCATATGTTAGAACAAATTTCAAAACATAGTTATATTGATTTAGTTGTTAAGTGTTCTGGTGATGTGGAGATTGATGCTCATCATACCATTGAAGATTTAGGGTGGTGTATTGGAGAAGCTGTAAATAATGCAATATTAAATAAAGCAGGTATTAATCGCTTTGCTTCATTATCTTTACCAATGGATGAAACATTAACCAGTTGTTCCATTGACGTTTCAGGTAGACCTTGGTTAGAGTGGAGAGTTATTTTACCAAATGAAAAAATTGGTGGAGTAGATTCAGAAATTTTTCAGGAATTTTTTCGTGCTTTTGCTCAATCTGCCAAAATGACCATTCATATTGAAAATAATTATGGTAGTAATGCACATCATGTTATAGAGTCGTGTTTCAAAGTTTTGTCGGTTTGTTTAAGAAAAAGCCTCACTGTAATGCAAAGAAATAGTGATATTATTCCTTCAACCAAGGGGGTTATTTAAAAAATTTAATGTTTGTTCTTATTATCGACTATGGCTCTGGGAACATAAAATCTGTATATAACTCTGTAAAGAGAACTCTTCATGACTTGAATAAATTTTCTAAAGTGAAAGTAAGTAGAAATTTATCAGAAATTGAAAAAGCTGATAAAATAATTTTACCTGGAGTAGGTTCATTTGATCGATGTATGAATAGAATAAGAGAAATAAAAGATCTTTTAGATACCTTAAAGGATCAAGTAATTACGAAAAAAAAACCCTTTTTAGGTATATGTGTAGGCATGCAAATATTAGCAGATTATGGATATGAAAATAAAAAAACAAAAGGTTTATCTTGGATAAATGGAGATGTAAAAACGTTAAAAAACTTTTTAAATAATTCACAAATTTTAAAAATACCTCATATGGGTTGGAATAGTTTAAGTATTTATAAAAATAATGATTTATTTAATGATATAACTGCTAATGATCAATTTTATTTTGTACATTCATATTTTTTTGATATAAAGCACAAGAAAAATATAATTTGTAATACTCAATATGGAATAAATATTCCTGCTATAGTTAATCAAGATAATATTTTTGGGTTTCAATTTCATCCTGAAAAAAGCGGAAGATCAGGGTTAAAAATTTTATATAATTGGTTAAAATTAAGTTAATGAATGATTTTGAATTAAAATTACCAAAACCTAAGATAGAAGCAAAATTTACTTCTGCCCTTAATAATGCGGATATCGAAGAGCTATGTGATGCTACAGAAGACGCTATATTAGTAGATGGAGGTTTCGGATGGATTAATCCTCCTCAAAGAAAAAAATTGGTTGATTATTGGAAAGGTGTATTGCTAGTACCAGAAAGATTATTAATAGTTGGGAAGATTGATAATGTTATATGTGGTTCCATCCAGCTTATTAAGCCTGCACGAAGTAATGAGGCTCAATCTCATTTATGTAATTTGACAACATTTTTTATAGCATCTTGGGCAAGAGGTTATGGTTTGGCAAGAATGCTTATTCAAGAAGTAGAAAAAGAAGCAAAAAAAAATAAATTTTCTGTAATTACTTTAGAAGTCAGAGAAACTCAAAAAAGAGCTATACAGATATATTATCAAGCTGGATTTAAGAAAAGTGGAGAAAACCCTAAATCTGTTTTGATTGGTAATAAATATTATTCTGGTTATTATTTTTATAAAGATTTAATAAAAAATGACTAATTTTCAAATATACCCAGCTGTGGATTTAAAAGATGGAAATTGTGTAAGATTAGTTCATGGTAAAGAAAATAAAATGACCATCTATGAAGATGATCCAATTAAGCAAGTTAAGTTTTTTTCAAATAAAGGTTTTAAATGGTTGCATATAGTTGATTTAAATGCAGCGTTTGGAAAACATGATAACAAGCAAGTTATTTTACAAATTCTAAAGAAAATGAAGAACAATATTAAGATTCAATTAGGTGGAGGAATTAGATCTGTAGAAGATATTAAGTTTTGGATTGACGCTGGTGTTTCAAGAATAGTTTTAGGAACTTTTGCTTTTAAAAATCCTGATCTAATAAATAATCTTAGTGACTTTTTTAGTAAAAAATTAGCTTTAGGATTAGATATAAAAAATAAAAAAATTGCTGTTAATGGATGGACAAAATTACTTGAAATTGATCCAATTAAATATGTTAATCAAATTGATGCAAAATATTTTGATAAAGTTATTTATACTGATATTTCTAGAGATGGCACTTTAGAAGGTGTTAATATATCACAGACTAAAAAGTTTGCAAAATCAATACAAATTCCAATTATTGCATCTGGTGGAATTTCAAATATAAACAACGTAAAATCTTTACATGATTTAAGAGATATTGGAATTTCTGGGGTTATTATAGGAAAAGCAATATATGAAAAAAAATTTGATTTAAATAACTTAATAAAGTTAATAGGAAATTAAAAATGCTGTCAAAGCGGGTGATACCATGTTTAGATGTTCATGATGGACGAACAGTTAAAGGTATAAACTTTGTAGATCTTATTGATGCTGGCGATCCGGTAGAGCAAGCAAAGTTATATAATGATCTTGGAGCAGATGAAATTTGTTTTTTAGATATTTCTGCAACAAATGAAGGAAGAAAAACCCTTTTTAACATTGTTAGTAAAGTTGCTGAAAGTTGTTTTATTCCTCTTACAGTTGGTGGTGGCATAAAAAACAATATGGATATTAATAATTTATTAAAATCTGGAGCTGACAAAGTCTCTATTAACTCAGCTGCAGTTTTTAAACCTAGTTTAATTAAAGAAGCATCTGATAGTTTTGGTTGTCAATGTATAGTTTTAGCAATTGATGCTTATAAAGATCACAGTAATCTTAAATCTGGCTATAATGTTTCAACTCATGGAGGGAAAAAAAAAACTGATATAGATGCATTAGAATGGGCTATTGAAGCAGAAAAAAATGGAGCTGGAGAAATTTTGTTGACATCTATGAATGCTGATGGAACAAAACTTGGTTATGATATTGAGTTAACTAGTAAGATTTCTAAAGAGGTGAGAATACCAGTAATTGCATCCGGTGGAGCTGGGAAACCTATTGACATGGTTAATGTTTTAAAAAAAGGAAATGCATCTGCAGTTCTAGCAGCATCGATTTTCCATTTTGGTATTTATTCTATTGAAAATGTAAAAAAAGAGATGTTAAGATACAGAATTCCTGTAAGAAAAACATGGTAAGAATTTGACTGAATATAACATTGAAAAATTATTTGATGATTTATTAAAGAAAAAAAAGTTTGATAAAGAAAATTCATATACATCAACACTTCTGACTAACAAAAATTTGTTAGCCAAAAAAATAGGTGAAGAATCAATTGAAGTTATTTTAGAATACCTTGATAACAATAAAAACAAAATCATAAAAGAATCTGCAGATTTGTTATATCATTTATGTGTAATTTGGATTTCTGCAGATATTAAACCTGATAATGTGTGGCATGAACTTCATAGAAGGAAAGGAATATCAGGATTAGAGGAAAAAAAACGTAGGTTAAGTTGATGGCTTATAATGACGATAATGTATTTGCTAAAATACTCAATAAAAAGTTGTCAACTGATATTATTTTGGAGAACAAACATGCAATTGCTTTTCATGATATAGTACCACAGGCTCCAATTCATATTTTAGTTATTCCTAAAGGTAAATACGTTAAATATGATGACTTTCTCAACAAAGCTTCAAAAGATGAAATTTATCATTTTTTTAAGTTAATTAATCAGTTGGTTAAAGATTACGATCTTGAAAATACAGGCTATAGATTAATTACTAATGCAGGTAGAAACGCAAATCAAGAAGTTCCGCATTTACATTTTCATCTGTTAGCAGGAAAAAATTTAGGAAAAATGTAATAAATAATTTTAATTTACAACTTTTCTAAAGTTTTATCCCAAAAAATTTTTTCAATATTAGTTTTATTTAATCGATTTATTTCTCTTATTCCAGTTGGTGAAGTAACATTAATTTCAGTCAAATAATTACCTATTACATCAATTCCAACAAAAAACAATCCTTTAGCCTTTAGATGCGGAGAAATTGTTTCACATATTAATTTATCATGTTTGTTCAATGAAGTTTTAATAGGTTTTCCTCCAACATGCATATTTGAACGATTTTCATTTTTTGCAGGTATTCTATTTATTGCGCCTACAACTTCTCCATTTATTAATATAATTCTTTTATCCCCTTTTTTAACTTCTGGAATATAACTCTGAATAATAAATTGTTCTTCATTTGAATTTAAAAAACTTTCTATTATTACGTTAAAATTTGAATCATTATCTTTAATGTAAAATACACCTTCTCCACCATTTCCATAAAGTGGTTTGATAATAATATTTTTATTTTTATTTTTAAATTTTATTATTTCATTGGTTTCTCTTGTAATAAGTGTTTCAGGCATAAACTTTGAAAACTCAGTAACAAAAATTTTTTCAGGGGCATTTCTAACATGAAATGGATTATTTAATATTAAAGTTTGAGAGGCAATTTTTTCTAATATGTGAGTTGCTGTTATATAAGACATATTAAATGGAGGGTCTTGTCTCATTAAAATAACATCTAATGAAGATAATTTCAGAACATTTACCTTACCATAATTAAATGTTTCTTTTCCATTTTCGAATGCAAGGTTTAAAATTTTCGCTTTTGCATAAACATTGTTATTTTTGTATATTAAATCAGATGGTGAATAAAAATATAATTCAAATCCCCTCCTTATTGCTTCAAGTCCAAGTATAAAAGTTGAATCTCCTTTAAGATCAAGTTTTTCCAAAGGATCCATTTGAAGCGCAATCTTCAGCTTGTGTCTCATCTTTTGTCTTTATTTACTTTTACAAAATTTTGGACTTCTTTAATAAATCTGGCTTCTTGTGCAATTTGTGTTACAAAAGATATCTCTTCTTCACTAGATGCAATACCACTAATGTATGCAATGTTGTTAACTACATCGATTGAATAATTTAGACTATTAAGTTTTTTTGATGCCATTAATCTTGCTTTAATTTCTCCTAACGATGCAAGATCTTTTGCTATATTTTTAAAATTATTTGTTTCAGAAATTTGGACTTTATTATTTACTTCTTTAACACCATTAATTTCCCAGACAATTTTGGTCAATTGAACTTTTGTATCAATATTTTTTATTTTTCCTGTTACTAAAATTGAACCATTATCTACACTTAAGGATATTTTTTCGGAAACAGAGGGATTCCAGTCATATATAGCATTTCTCAATTTAACATAAATTACTTTATCATTAATGGAGGTGCCAAGACCTTTTTCTTGAGCAGAGGAGCTTAATGCAATTGCACCTATCCCACCAATCATAGGAGCAGCACATGATTGCAAATTTAAAATAATTATTAATAAAAGAAATAGGCGCATAAAATATTTATTATGATTTTAACTCAATAATTCTATTGTAAATAGATTTTTTTGGTAATCCAGTTTTATTTGAAATATATAATGCTAATTCTTTAGTTGAAAATTTAGAGTAATCTTTTTTAATTAAATCTAAAACCATTTCATTTGTGTAATGTGATTGATTGTTTTTAGATATAACTAATACGATTTCACCTTTTACTTTTGCTTTTTTGATTATTTGATCATATACGAAGGATGGGGATCCACTTATAATTTCCTCGTTTAACTTTGTTAATTCTCTCAAAACCGAAATTAATGACTCATTATTGAGCTCGATCATTAATTTTAGTGTTTCAATCAATCTATTTGGACTTTCAAACCATAATGAGGTGGATTTTAAATTTAAGGCATTTTCAAGTTGTCTTTTTCTTTGTATTTTGCTTTTCTCTAAAAATCCACCAAAAAAAAAGTTATGAGAAGGTAATCCTGATAATACTAATGAAGTAGTAATTGAAGAAGCTCCTGGTACATGTGTAATCTTTATTGAATTTTTTATACATTCTTTTACTAATTTATAACCAGGATCTGATATAAGTGGTGTCCCAGCATCACTTACTAATCCAATTTTAATATTTGAATTTTTAATTTTATTAATTATTAATTGTCTATGTTTTTGATTACTGTAATCATTATATACTTCTAACTTGGTAGGCTTTATGTTGTAATTTTTTAAAAGTTTTCCGGTTATTCTTGTATCTTCACAAAATATGATATCCAAAGATGATAATACTTTTAGAGCTCTTAAGGAAATGTCACCTAAATTACCAATAGGTGTTGCAATTATATATAAAATATTATTTTCCACTTTAATTTTATTAAATGTTTTTGAAATTTGTTCCACTTTATATTATCTTTTTAAATTAAACTAACTATCTAATCATTGTGATATTTAACAATTTTAAAATCTTAATTTATATTTTTGTATTGCTATCTTCTTGCTCATCTCATATTTCAAATAATAGTACTCCCACACAAATTAAAAGCAATGAATTAAAATTTAACAAAAATAAAATTAATAAGGAAAAACTAGAAAATTTGTATGTGGCAGGTAACCCTAGTGAAAGCGTTGTCTTTGAATTTAGAAAAGAAAGATATCTTGAGGGAATTCAAAGTAAAGAAGTCGAAAATAAGATTGACTATGCACAAAAAGCTCTCCAAGCAACATTTAAGATGTTATCCAAGGCCCCAACAACAGGAATGGAACATTTAAAGATTAGAAATACATCTCATAAAATAAAATATAATTTTGAAAACTTTTATAACTCAACTAATGAACTTGAAAAAATTAATGAAGAAATTAATATTTTAGTCTTATTACCCTTTTCAAACAAATTTAGATCCATTGGAGAAAAAATTAGAAAAGCTGTAGATCTTGCAGTACTTCAAAGTAAAAATAATAGTATAAAATTCGTATATTATAATACGGGAAAAGACTTTAATACTAAAGATCTTGAATTAGTAATAGAAAAGTTAAAACCAAGATTACTTCTTGGACCTTTGTTAAGGGAAAATTTAATAAAGATAAAACCAGTTATAAATAAGTTTAAAATACCAGTATTCAGTTTTACGAATGATAGTTCTCTATCTGAAATGGGTATTTGGGCATTAGGTTTTTCACCTTTTGATCAAATAAATGAAATAATAGATTATGCAATTAAATGTAAAAAAGAAAAAATTGGTTTTATTAGTGTAGACAATGATTATGGACGTAAAATTTATAACAAAGTTGAAAATTCAAATATAAATAATTTAATAAAAAATAAAATTTTTATTAGTAGTCAAATTTTTAAAAATAAAGAAAATCTTAGAAATACAATTAGTATTTTTTTAAATTATAATGAAAGTAATAATAAAGATTTATTGTCTAATGATGAATATGATTTAATAATTTTGATTGGAAATAGAAATTTTATTTTAGGGTTAGCCCCAATTTTAACATATTATGATGTTGATTTATTAAAAACTGAATTATTTACTACGTCAGTATTGAATGACAAAACATTATTAAAAGAACATTCTCTTATTAATGCAAAATTTCCTTTTATATCAGAGATAAATATAAATGAATTTAATAAATTATGGAAATTAGTATGGTCAAAATCTGAAACTGACCACTTAATGAGATTAGGATATTACATTTCAAAAATCAGTATTTGGGTTGCATCTCAAAATACCCAATTTGAAAATCAATTAGAAAATGGAAGGAATAAATTTTCTATTTTAGGCAATAAGTTTATATTTAAAGCTAATGGAAATGTTTTAAGACCTGTAAATATTTATAAAATTAATAAAAGTGGGATAATCAAGAAGATAAATAGCTGTCTATGATTTTTCTAACGATATAGTCATGAACATTAAAATAGTTTTGATGTATCATTAATTTATTTTTTTTAATATTTATAATACCTTTTTTTTGGAGGTGTAACACCTCATCATTATTTAAAAATGTTGTGTGTTGAAGCTTATTTAAATCAACACCCTCATTAAGTCTTAATCCCATCATAAGAATTTCTTGTTCTGAAACGTCAAAATCAATTGTTAAAATTTTTTTTAGATTTATTTTTTTTTGCAAGCAATTTTTTAACCACGTTTCAGGTTTTTTAAAATTTTCAAATTCTATTCTTTCATTTTTGTCATTCCAAATTCTGCTAATTGCTCCAGGACCAACCCCAATCCAATTATCTGATTTCCAGTAAATTGTATTGTGTTTAGAAAAAAAATTAGGTTTTGAAAAATTTGAAATTTCATATTGATCAAATTTATTATCTTTTAAGATATTTTTTGTACTAAAATAAAATTCTTTATAAAGATTATCCGAAACTGTTTTAAGTTCTCCACTATTAAATAAATGATAAAATTTGGTACCTTTTTCTATAACAAGTTGATATGCAGATAAATGTTTAATAGAAAAGTTTTTTAAAAAAGTTTGTAGTTCATGGTTCCATATTTCTAAATTTTGACAAGACAGAGCATAAATTAAATCTACAGAAATATTGTCTATTATTTTTTGCATAAGATCGAGAACAACAAATGTTTCTGAAGCATTATGTAGACGACCTAAATATTTTAAATCTCTATCATTTAAACCTTGTACTCCTAAAGAAACCCTATTAACTCCGGCTGATTTAAAATCACTTATTTTGTTTAATTCCAAGTTTGTTGGATTTGATTCTAATGTTATTTCAATATTTTTATCAAAATTAAAAAGTTTATTTATAAATAATAAAATTTTTTCCACCAGTTTGGGGGGCATTAAAGAGGGTGTTCCTCCACCAAAAAAAATGGAACTTAATTTAATATTTTTAAAGTTCTGAGAAACTAAATACTCTTTAAAATATTTAATTTGATTTTCATAAGCTGATAGCCACTCATTCGGATCATAATTTTGTACTTTATGAGAATTGAAATCACAGTATGGACATTTTGAAATACAATAAGGCCAATGAATATAAATACCCAATTTATTCATGGACATTTTTTTTAATTTCAGTTTTAAGTTTTTTAAAAGCTAAATTTCGATGACTTATTTCATGCTTTATAGCTGGATCTAATTCACCAAAAGTTTTTTTTAACTTGGGGTAATAAAATATTGGGTCATATCCAAATCCATTTCTACCACTTGGGGGCCATGAAAATTCACCACATATTTCTCCTTGAACTGTAATATTATAACCATCGGGCCAACATAAACTAAGTGCACAAGTAAATTTACAAGATTTATCATCTTTAAATTCGAGTTCTTTATTTAATTTTTTCATTGCTAAAGCAAAGTCTTTTTTTTTACCTGCGTATCTTGCTGAATGAATACCTGGCCTATTATTTAACGCTCTAAAACTTATGCCACTATCATCTGACAAAGAGACTAACTTAGTTTTTGAAGCTGTGTTAAAGGATTTTATGTAAGCATTTTCTTTAAATGTTTTACCATCTTCAATTGGTTCAGTAATATTAAAATCTCTATTAGATAAAATGTGAACATCGAATACTTTTAATATTTCTTGAAGTTCTAAAATTTTTCCATCATTATTTGAAGCTATAACTAATTTATTATCGATAAATGCTCTCATAAAGATAGAATGTCTCTTTGTTTTTTAAAAATTATCTCAATATTATCTTCAACCAATTCATACATTTTTAAAAAATTAGATTTTGATATGGGTTTTTGTTCAGAACTCGATTGAATTTCAATAATTTCTTTATTGTCTGTAAGTACAAAATTTCCATCAACAGTAGCATTTGAGTCTTCATTATAATCTAGGTCTATAAATATCTCTTCATTAATAATGCCACATGAAATAGCAGCAATTTGATTCTTAATAGGGTTTTGCGTTATTTTTCCTTGAGACATCAGGTGTTTAATTGCATCATGTAAAGCTATCCAAGCGCCTGAAATTGAAGCAGTTCTTGTGCCCCCATCAGCTTGAATTACATCACAATCAATCTTTATTTGTCTTTCCCCTAATTCGTTTAAATTTACTGCAGATCTTAGAGATCTTCCAATTAATCTTTGAATTTCTTGACTTCTACCTGAGATTTTTCCTTTAGAAATTTCACGATCAACTCTAGAATGTGTTGCTCTAGGTATCATTCCATATTCTGCCGTGATCCATCCTCTTTGTTTTCCTCTAAGCCACATTGGAACTCTTTCCTCAATAGTAGCTGTACAAATAACATGAGTATTTCCAAATTTAACTAAACAAGACCCTTCAGCATAAGGAGAAAATTTATTTTCAAAATAAATTTCCCTCAAGTCAGTTCTTTTTCTAGATGCTCTTTTAAAATCCATAAAATAATTTTTTTATTTAAAACTTTTTAGTTGAATATTTATTCAACCTTACTAAATAAATATCATTAAGCAAGAGGTGATGTGTAAATATGGACCAAAACAAAAATACAGATAAAAATGAGGATGCTAATAATCAAGCGGAAGATGAAAATACCACTTCAGTTAATAATGACGATACTCAAAGTAATGAAAGCACTTCTATTGATGAGAAAGATAGTTCAAAAAATGAAATAGATTTAGATAATAATGAAATAGATTCTCAAGACGAAATTAAAGATTTAAAAGATCAATTATTACGAACACTTGCAGAGAATGAAAATCTTCGAAAGAGAACTGCTAAAGAGATTGAACAGGTTAAAAAATATGGCCATATCAGTTTATTAAGGGACTTTCTTAATGTTGTTGATAATATGGAACGTGCTGTGAAATCAGTCACATCTGAAAACCAGTCTGAGACAGGTGTAAAAAATTTGATTGATGGCATTGAGATAGTACTTAAAGAAATGAAATCTTTATTAAACAAAAATCAAATTAAAAAATTAGAGCCACTTCATGAAAAATTTGATTATAATTTCCATCAAGCAATGTTTGAAGCACCATCTTCCGATTATGAAGAAGGTTTAATCATAGAGGTGATTCAACCTGGTTATGTCTTGCATGATCGTTTAATTAGGCCTGCAATGGTGGGTGTATCAAAAGGTGAAATGGCTGAAAAAGAAAAAAAAGATGAATAAATTATATTTTAATCTTGTATATTCAGTTACTTAACCCATATATCACATAAGTAATTGAATTTACATTTATACAGTTCAGGGGAGATGATTTATGTCTAAGGTCATTGGTATTGATTTAGGAACTACAAATTCATGTGTTTCAGTCATGGATGGTAAAAATCCAAAAATTATTGAAAATAGCGAAGGCGCTAGAACTACACCATCGATGGTAGCATTTAGCGAAGATGAAAAATTAGTTGGGCAACCTGCAAAAAGGCAAGCTGTAACAAACCCTGAAAATACACTCTTTGCGATTAAAAGGCTTATTGGTAGA
Source organism: uncultured SAR116 cluster alpha proteobacterium (assembly GCA_902630555.1). Taxonomy (GTDB): domain Bacteria; phylum Pseudomonadota; class Alphaproteobacteria; order Puniceispirillales; family Marisalimonadaceae; genus TMED54. The sequence goes on along the minus strand of CACOVB010000003.1, from coordinate 25,723 downwards.
AGATTTGATGGTGAATCATCAAAAAAATTTTCAAAATTAGTTCCTTACAAGATTGTGTCAGCAAAAAACGGAGATGCTTGGGTTGACGTAAAAGGTCAAGAATATGCTCCATCAGAAATTTCTAGTTTTATACTTCGTAAATTAAAAGAAGATGCTGAAGCATATTTAGGAGAAACCGTGGATAAGGCTGTAATTACTGTGCCAGCTTACTTTAATGATGCTCAAAGGCAAGCTACTAAAGATGCGGGTAAAATAGCTGGATTAGAAGTTTTAAGAATAATAAATGAACCAACAGCTGCAGCTTTAGCTTATGGCCTAGACAAGAAAGAAAGCGGTACTATAGCAGTTTATGATTTAGGTGGAGGAACCTTTGATGTCTCTATTTTAGAAGTTGGTGACGGTGTTTTTGAAGTAAAGTCAACAAATGGTGATACATTTTTGGGTGGTGAAGATTTTGATCAAAGAATAATTGATTATTTAGCAGATGAATTTAAAAAAGATGCAGGTATAGATCTTCGTGATGATAAATTAGCTCTACAAAGAATGAAAGAAGCTGCAGAAAAAGCAAAAATTGAATTATCTAGTTCGGCTCAAACTGAGGTAAATTTACCATTTATTACTGCAGATGCCTCAGGTCCTAAACATTTAAATTTAAAAATATCAAGATCTCAATTAGAAAATTTAGTGGATGATTTAATAACAAAAAGTATAAATCCTTGTAAAGAAGCTCTTAAAGATGCTGGTGTTAATGCAGGAGATATAGACGAAGTTATTTTAGTAGGCGGAATGACTAGGATGCCAAAAATTGTTAAAACAGTTACTGATTTCTTTAAGGCAGAGCCTCATAGAGGAGTTAACCCAGATGAAGTTGTTGCTTCCGGAGCAGCAATTCAAGGTGGTGTATTAACTGGTGATGTTAAAGATGTTTTACTTTTAGATGTAACCCCACTTTCTCTTGGAATAGAAACTTTAGGAGGTGTATTTACAAAATTAATTGAAAGAAACACAACTATTCCTACAAAAAAATCACAAACTTTCTCTACGGCTGATGATAATCAGTCTGCTGTTACTATCAAAGTATCACAAGGCGAAAGACAGATGGCTGTTGATAATAAACTTCTAGGAGAATTTAATTTAGAAGGTATAGCTCCGGCACCTAGAGGGGTTCCTCAAATAGAAGTAACTTTTGATATTGATGCAAATGGTATAGTTAATGTAAGTGCACAAGATAAAGCTACGGGGAAAGTTCATAATATTACTATTCAAGCTTCGGGTGGACTGGATGAGTCTGAAATTGAAAGAATGGTTAAAGAAGGTGAAGATAATTCTGAACAAGATAAGTTAAAAAAAGAAGCTGTTGAAACTAAAAATCAAGCGGAATCTCTAATACATAGTGCAGAAAAAACATTAACTGATCTAGGTGAAAAAGCTGACGAAAAAATGAAAAAAGATGTTGAAAATTATTTAGCAGAATTAAAATCAGCATTAGAGAGTGAAAATGTTGAAGATATAAAAACAAAGACATCCGATTTATCTAACGCACTTATGAAATTGGGTGAAGTTGCTTATAAAAATAGTGAAAACACTGCTGAGAGTGACACTTCGAATTCAAATGAAGAAATTAATAATGAAGACAAAAAAAATGAAGACGTTGTTGACGCAGATTTTGAAGAAATAAAACCTGAAGACGATAAGAAAAACGCTTCTTAGTCCTATATTCAATAATGTCAAAAGATTATTATGATACTCTAAATGTTTCTAAAAATGCTTCTGATACAGAAATAAAATCAGCTTATAGAAAACTTGCGATGAAATATCATCCTGATAGAAATCCAGATGATAAAGCAGCCGAAAATAAATTTAAAGAAGTTAATGAAGCCTACGATGTTTTAAAAGATAGTCAAAAAAGGTCTGCTTACGACCAATTTGGGCATTCTGCGTTTACTAGTTCAAATGGTGGCCAAGGTCAAAGCCAAGGTTTTGGTGGGTTCTCTGGTGGTTTTTCTGACATTTTTGAAGACATGTTTGGAATGGGAAGGGAACAAAATAAACAAGGACCTTCCTCTGGATCTGATCTTAGATATGATCTTTCTGTATCACTTGAACAAGCTTTCAAAGGTGACCAAGTTGAGATTTCATTAAATCTACCAGCTCAATGTGATATTTGTGATGGTTCTGGGGCTAGCAAAGGTTCTAGGCCTGAAACATGTAATCAATGTGGTGGATATGGGAAAGTTAGGGCTCAACAGGGTTTTTTTACTATAGAAAGAACTTGCCCAAAATGTTCAGGTGTTGGAGAAATTATTAGTAATCCTTGTTCGAGATGTAGAGGTCAAGGAAGAGTAAATAAAAACAAAAAATTATCAGTGAATGTTCCATCTGGAGTTGACAATGGAACAAGAATAAGATTAGCAGGTGAGGGTGAGGCTGGACAAAGAGGCGCAGATCCAGGTGATTTGTATATATTTATAGATGTTAAAACACATAAATTTTTTGAAAGAGATGGTAGAGATATTTTTATACAAGTTCCAGTGTCAACTTTAGATGCAATTTTAGGATGTGAAATTTTTGTACCATGTATAGATGGAAAAAAAGCTAAGTTATCAATTGCTTCTGGTACTCAAACTGGAACTAGATTAAGAATGAAAAGTAAAGGAATGCCTTCGTTAAGAGGTGGGTCTAATGGTGACCAATATGTAGAAATTGTATTAGAAACTCCCGTAAATATATCAAAAAAACAACAAGATTTAATAAAAGAATTCATAAATTTAGGATCTGAGAAAAATATACCAAAAACCACTAAATTTAATAGAAATACATTTTAAAAGGAAATTTATGTCTGCAAAAATCTCAATACCAGGTGGAAATGGCAGAATGGGTAAAACTCTAATAAAAGAGATTATTGAAAATGAAAACTTAGAATTGGCAAATTCTTATTGTCTTCCAGATGAAAAAGAAAAAGGATTAGATTTAGGCACATTAGTAGGACATAATCCTATAGACAAAATATTGACTGATAATTTTTTGAGTATTTTTGAAGACACTGATGTAATAATTGATTTTACTGTCCCAGAAGCCTCTATTTTGCATGTTGAAAAAGCAGCTACTTATGAAATTCCGATTGTTATTGGAACAACAGGGTTCAGTAATGAGCAATTTGATAAAATTAAATCATTTTCTAATAAAATACCAATAGTATATTCGGCAAATTTTTCAGTTGGAATAACAATAATGAAAAACCTAATAAATGATGCAACTAAAAACTTAGGGTCTGATTGGGAAATAGAGATTTTTGAAGCCCACCATAATAAAAAAATAGACTCACCATCAGGTACTGCGCTTCTTTTAGGTTCTGCAGCTGCTAAAGCTAGAGGCAAAAATTTGGATGATATAAAACAATTATCTCGTGAAGGTATAATTGGAAAAAGAAAAAAAAATGAAATTGGTTTTTCTGTAGTTCGTGGAGGCAACGTTGTTGGAGAACATTCAATAAAATATTTTAATGGGGATGAAAGATTAGAAATTAATCATATAGCAAACAATAGATCAATATTTGCCAAAGGTGCAATTAGATCTGCAATATGGACATTAAATCAGAAACCAGGGTTTTTTACTTTGGATCACGTATTAAAGTAAATTTATTATTTAATTCTTCAACACATTTTTTTTTATCTAACTTGGATAGGATAGTTGAAGGTCTAATATCGAAGTGTTTGAATATATAAGTTTTATCCTTATTTAAAAAAAATAAATCTAAATGGCAAGATTTTAAGTGGAATTGAAAGTTTTTAATTTTGCCATGTTTTATTATTAAGTTTGCATTATTAAAAATTTTTAAAATGTTATGTTCTTCAATGTCAATTTTTTTTTCTAGTAGTTTTTTATATGATGAGAGATTTAATAACAAAGATTTTTTAATTATACCTTCATCTTTATTATTTATCTTACTCTTTTTTACACTATTTAACACAGGGGTGTTTTTTTTATTTTCCTTTTGTATTATTTTTGTTTCGTTTAACGAAGAAAAAAAAGCTTCACTTGATGAAAAATCTATTTGATTTTGCCTAGCGCATCCATTCAAGATTATTGAAAATAATAAAGTTAATAGAAAATACTTTTTCATCATTAGATTAATAGTTGCAGTATAAGAAATAGTCCACTACTTTAATTTGATGACATCCCCTTATTTAATATGCGTCGGTAATGCTATTGTAGACATTCTTGTAAAAGTAGAAGATTCTTTCCTAAAATCAAATGATTTAATAAAAGGTTCAATGTCTTTAGTTAACAATGAAGAATTCGATAATATATTTTCCAAAATAAGTGAGTATAAAATAGAATCTGGAGGAAGCGCTGCAAATACAGCTGTTGGATTTTCGTCTTTTGGTGGAAATGCAATCTTTTTTGGTTCTATAGGTAAAGATAATTTTGGATTAAGTTTTCAAAAGGATCTTAATGATATAGGAATACAGTTTTTATCGAGTGAAGATAACTTATTAGATGTAAAAACATCAAAAAGTTTAGTATTAATTTCACCAGATGGTGAAAGAACAATGTGTACATTCTTAGATGCAAGTACTTCTTTGTCGTTAAAAAATTTTAACCAATCTATATTTAAAAATAATAATATTTTATATCTCGAAGGTTATTTATTTGACAAAATTCAAACTAAACAAGCAATGATAGATCTTTGTAAAATTGCGCAGAGAAAAAACTCTCTTATATGTCTGTCTTTATCAGATAGCTTTTGTGTAGAAAGACATAAGGATGAATTTATTTCATTAATAAAAAATTATGTGAATATCTTATTTGGTAATAATCAAGAAATAGAAGCTCTTTTAAATGGACAAGCACAAGAAAAAATAAGTTCTATAGTGGAAATTGCTGTAGTTACTAATGGCCCAAAAGGAGCAAATATAATCAAATCAAATAATTCAATATTTATTCCTCCTATACATGTATTAGATGTCCTTGACACAACTGGAGCAGGTGACTTATTTGCCGCAGGATTTTTGTTTGGATTTTCAAAAAAATTAACATTATTTGACTGTGGAAAACTTGCCACTAAAAGCGCTTCACACATAATACAGCAATATGGTGCAAGGTCAGTAGAAAGTTTATCAAAGTTGTTAATCACTTAAAGTGAATTATATGTTGAAATACATGCTGAATTAACGATATCTGAAACAGAAGCGCCCATTTGTACAATTTGAAAAGGATTATTCCCTCCAATCATTATTGGTCCAATTACAGATAAATTTTCCATTTTTTGTAATAGTTTAAATGAAATATTTGCCGAGTAAAGATCAGGCATAATTAATACATTTGCTGGACCAGACAATTTACAAAAGGGGTAATTTTCTTTTATCAAACTGTAATCAAGCGCAACTTCAGCTGTCATTTCACCATCAAACTCAAACGAAACTTTCTTGTCTTCTAATATTTTAAGACATTCATTAATTGTTTGAGTGTTTGATCCAGAAGGATTTCCAAAATTAGAGTATGATAAAATAGCGACCTTAGGAATAAATCCTAATTTTTTTGCATTTTGAGCGACGCCAATCGCAATGTTAGCTAATTCAGTACTAGATGGTTTTTGATGGATGTTTACATCACCAATAAAAATTGTTTTTTGTTTAGAGACAACAATTGACATTGACAAATACTCACTTTTTTCCAAAGATTCAATTACTTTTGTAATATCATCAAAACATCTGTTAAAAGGTCTTGTGAAACCTGTTACCATCGCGTCTGCATCTTTTGAAGCAACCATGGATGCTGCAAAAACATTTCTGTCTTGATTAACTAATTTTTGACAATCCCTTCTAAGATGACCTTTCCTATGAAGAAGTGAATATAAGTTATCGATGTATTGTTCATTTTTATTGCTTATTCTTGCATTAAAAATTTCAAGATTTTCAACACCATCTAAATTTAATTTTTTCATATTCTCTTTAATGATTGTTTCTCTGCCAATTAATATTGGAAGCCCAAAACCTGAATTGTAAAATGTAAGGGCTGCACGAATTACGTTTTCAGATTCTCCCTCAGCAAATACAATTTTCTTCTTTTTATTAGTAATAGCTCTTTTAATTGGCTCTAAAATTGATGCTATAGGATTAATTCTTTCAGTTAATTCGCTTTTGTATTTATCAAAAGACTCTATTTTTTTTTGGGCAACACCACTATCTAATGCAGCTTTTGCAACTGCAAAAGAAACTCTTGATATAAGCCTAGGATCAAAAGGTGCAGGAATTATATAATCCTTTCCATAATGAAGATTCTGACCACTATAAGCTTTGTTTACCTCATCTGGAACATCCTCTCTAGCTAATTTGGCTATAGCATCTGCAGCAGCGATTTTCATTTCTTCATTTATTTTCACTGCCCTGACGTCTAAAGCACCTCTAAATATATAAGGAAAACCAAGAACATTATTTACTTGATTAGGATAGTCAGACCTTCCTGTTGCAATTATAGCATCATCTCTTACTTCTTTAATTTCTTCAGGCATAATTTCTGGAGTTGGATTTGCCATTGCAAATATTATAGGATTTTTAGCCATTGATTTAACCATTTTTTTGTTAACGGCTCCCTCTACTGATAAACCTAAAAATGCATCTGCATCTATTAATGCATCTGCAAGGGAACGAGCTTTTGTTTTAACTGCATGTCCAGATTTCCATTGATTCATGTTTGAATCACGTCCTTGATATATTACACCTTGTCTATCAACCAAAATTACATTATCATTTATAGCGCCCATTGCTTTAATCAATTCAACGCATGCTATCGAAGCTGCACCAGCACCATTTACAACAAATTTGGTATCTTGTATTTTTCTTTGGGTGAGATCTAATGCATTAATTATCCCTGCAGCTGTTATTATTGCAGTTCCATGTTGATCATCATGGAAAACTGGGATATTTAATTTTTCTTTTAGTTTTTCTTCTATAATAAAACAATCTGGGGCTTTTATATCTTCTAGATTTATTCCTCCAAAACTAGGTTCTAGATTTGCCACAGTTTCTACAAATTTATCTATATCATCTGTATTGACCTCTAGATCAATTGAGTCTACATCAGCGAATTTTTTGAATAAAACAGATTTACCTTCCATTACCGGTTTGGAAGCCAAGGCTCCAATATTACCAAGTCCTAAAACTGCAGTGCCGTTAGATATTACAGCAACTAAATTTCCTTTTGTGGTATAATCATATGCCGTTTCAGGATTTTTCTTTATTTCTAAACAAGGTATAGCAACACCTGGAGAGTATGCTAATGATAGATCTTGAGCGCTATTTAATTGTGTTGAAGGAATAATCTCTAATTTACCAGGCTTTCCATTTTTATGATAATCTAAGGCATCCTTTTTTTGATTTATATTTTCACCTGACATAAAAGATCTCCTTTAATTTATATAAAAAATAAAATAAAATCTTAATATGATTTAGTTAAAAATCATACAAATAAATTGTTTTTAGTACGTTTTTAATAGGGTTAGTTGTGAGATTAAGAGACGTTGAGGATGTTAGTAAGTTAACACCTGCAATGCAACAATATGCAAATTTAAAAAAAAATAATGAAAGTTCTTTGCTGTTTTTTAGAATGGGAGATTTTTATGAGTTATTTTTTGATGATGCAATTATTACAGCAAAAGAATTGAATATAACTCTTACAAAAAGAGGAAAGGTTTTGAATGAGAGTATTCCAATGTGTGGAATACCATTTCATGCTGCAAATAATTATGTTCCAAAATTAGTAAAAAAAGGTTTTGAGATTGCAATTTGTGAGCAAACAAGCTCTCCAGAAGAAATGTCTTTAAAAGGTATTAAAGGACCTTTAACTAGAGAAGTGACAAGAATTATTACACCAGGAACATTAATTGAAGAAAATCATTTAGAAAGTGAACAATATAATTTTTTGGGTTGTATTTTTATAGATAAATTAAATTTTTCTATATCATGGCTTGATGTATCAACTGGATCTTTTATATCTAATACTTTTAAATACAAAACAGAGCAAGAGTTAAGCTATAAAATCGAAAATGTCTTAAACAAGATTTCAATTTCTGAGTTATTAATATCTGATAAAGAAATCCGAAGTCTAGAATATTTAAATGTAAAAATTAAAAAGATAAATGATATTTATTTTACTTACAATGAGAATGTTAATAGATTGAAGAATCATTTTGGAGATAAGAACTTCAATGAAAAAATTGAAAAAATACAAATAATTGGATGTGGAGTTTTATTATATTATTTAAGACATACTTTCAAACAAGATTTACCTCAATTAAGAAATATTAAAACTGAACAAGATATACCTTTTTTAGAAATCGATAAATCAACCATGTCTTCTTTAGAGATCATATGCACAATCAATGGTGAAAAAAATAATAGCTTATTAAACGTAATTAATAAAACATTGACAGCATCAGGAGCAAGACTCATTAAAGAGAGGTTGTTAGCTCCTTCTAACAATAAAGATGAAATTATAAGAAGGCAAAAAATTGCTGAATTTTTATATATAAACAAAACTTTTAAAGAAAAAATAAAAAATTATTTAAACAAAATAAATGATTTTGAACGATCTTTATCAAGGATTTCTCTTAATAGTATTAATGCTAAAGAATTATTAATATTAGGTGAGAATTTAAAAACAATATTAGAAATTAAATCTGAGATTAATAATTTTAAAAATTGTGAAAAATTCATTAAATCCCTCTCAGAAAAAATTAAAATAAATGAAAATCTTATTTTTGAAATTTTAAAAGCTATTAAAAAGTCTGTCTTACACGAAAACAAAAACAATGATTTTATTAATAAAGGATACAGTAATGAGTTGGATAAAGTCAAAGATATTCAAAACTCGTCTGGAGATAAAATAATCGAATTTCAATTGAAATATATAAAGTTAACTAATATTAACTCTTTAAAAATCAAGTATAATAAAGTATTGGGATACCATATTGAGATAAGAACAAACCATTTAGATAAAATTAATTTATTTGATGAATTTATTCATAGGCAAACAACTGCTCAAACAGTCAGGTATACTACTAAAGAATTGTTAGATCTAGAAATAAAGATTAATCAAGCTAATAAACTAATTAACGAGTTAGAAATAGATTTTTATTTAATTCTTAAAAAGCGGATTTTAGAAGAAAAGCAAAATATATTTCAAATGTCAGATTTTATAGCCCAATTAGATATTGCTAATATGACAGCGGATCAGAAATTGTATAATAATTATAATATTCCTAAAATTATAGATGGAAGGAAATTATTTATAAAAAATGGAAGACATCCAGTTGTAGAAGAAACATTACCAATGGTATCAGATTATACGCCAAATGATTGTCAATTAGATGATGGTAATATTTGGTTAATCACGGGTCCAAATATGGCAGGAAAATCAACATTTTTAAGACAAAATGCAATAATTATAATATTGGCACAAACCGGTTTATTCGTACCAGCTGAAAAAGCTGAAATAGGATTAGTAGATAAAATTTTTTCAAGAGTTGGAGCGTCTGATAATCTTAGCCAAGGACAATCAACATTTATGGTCGAGATGATGGAAACAGCTTCAATATTGAATAGAGCTACTGAGAAATCTTTTATTATTTTTGATGAAGTTGGCAGAGGAACATCAACTTACGATGGATTAGCTATTGCTTGGGCTATTCTCGAGTATTTGCTTGAGAAGTTAAAAGCTAAGGTTCTATTTGCAACTCATTACCATGAATTGACCTCGTTAAACCAAAAATCAAAACAAATTAAAAATCATAAAATGGAAATCAAAGAATGGAATAATGAAATAATATTTTTATATAAAATTGTACAAGGCGAAGCTAACAAGTCTTATGGTTTGGAGGTGGCAAAATTAGCAGGGTTACCAAATGACTTAATATTAAAAGCAAATGAAATCTTAAATAGTTTTGAACAAAAAAAACACTCAAAAAATCTAAAAGATTTAAATAGTGTAAGCAAAGAAAAAAATGAAGTTTTACTTGAAAGTTTTATAAACAATTTAGATTTGAATAAAATGACACCCTTAAATGCTTTAGAAACGTTATTTGATATACAAAAATTATCAAAATCAAAAATTAATAATAAATGTTAAACTTAAGCCATTCAGATTTAAAAAATTTATCATGGGTTAATTGGTTAGATCCTTTAAGGCAAGTAAATCAAAATTTTAATCAAAAAGTTTTTGAAGAAATAGAATTTGATAAAATTAAATTAAATATAACTCGTGCTAAAATTATTAAAAATTTATCTTGTCAATTATTTAGAAAAAAAGAGTTTTTAAAAGAAATTTTTGAAAAGGATTCAAATGGTATAAATTATGTTGGCTTAAACACAAAGCTCACAGATAATTTAATAATAAATCTGTTTAACTATTTAAAAAATATTAATGATAATAAAAATTTTAACGATGTATTAATCTTGACATTAGGAGGTTATGGCAGGGGCGAATTAGCGCCAAAATCTGATATTGACTTACTTTTTATAGTAAAGGATAAAAACTTAAGTAAAATTCAATCAAATGACTCAGAAAAATTAATTCAGGAAATTCTTTATTTTTTATGGGATCTAGGTTTTTCAGTTGGTCACTCAACTAGAACAGTTAATCAAATATTTGATTATGCAAAGGAAGATATCACTTTTTTGACCAGTTTAATAGATCATAGATTTTTGATTGGAAACAAGGATTTGTTCAAAAGTTTTCAAAAAACTTATCAAAGTTTTACAAAAAATTATAATACTTTTGAATTTATTAAAAATAAATTAATTGAGGCAGATGAAAGACATAAAAAATTTGGTTCATCTAGATTTGTGATTGAACCAAATGTTAAAGAGGGAAAAGGTGGAATTAGGGACATTCAGACTTTAATCTGGATATCAAAATTTGCTTATAATTCAAAAAATATTTTTCACTTGCTAGAAAGTGGAGTTTTTTTAAAAAAAGAACTCTATATATTATCTAATTCTTATAAGTTTTTACTTTCTACTAGGTGTTATTTACATCTTTTATCTAAAAGAGAAAATGACAATTTAGATATTGAATCACAAATTGAAATATCTAGGCTTATTCGATTCAGACAAAAAGAATTTCAAAGACCAGTAGAAAGATTTATGAAAAGGTATTATATAGCTGCCAAAAATATTGGTAGTTTAACAAGAATCTTTTTTTCAGTAATTGAAGATAATTTTAAAAAATCAATTAGATTTAATTTTTTTTTCCGTAAAAGCATTAATCTAGAAAAGCCATTTATTTTTAAAAGGAAAAAAATAGCAATAGAGGAAAAATCTTTTATTTTGAACAAACCTGAAATTATAATTGAAATTTTTCACATATCACATTTTAAAAATTTAGAAATACATCCAGAAACTCTAAGGTTATTGTCAGATTGCAGCAAAGTAATAAGAAAAAAACAAGTCACATCAAAAAGAAGTAATAAATTATTTTTAGAAATAATTTCTAGTGAGAAAAATCCTAGACAAATTCTACGATTAATGAATGACACAAATGTCTTAGGAAATTTTATACCTGAATTTAAGAAAATAATTGGTTTAATACAACATGATATGTATCATCATTACACAGTTGATGAACATACCTTTTTTGCAATCAGTAATGCTCATGAATTAAAAAAAGAGTGTTTAAATTCTGGAACAGAATTAGCAAACAAATTAATATTTGAAATAGATAGATTTGAATTATTAACGGTTTCTCTATTTCTTCACGATATAGCAAAAGGCTTAAAAGGAGATCATTCTATAAATGGTTCTAAAATTGCAAAAAGTTTATGTCCTAGATTGGGTCTAAATAATGATGAAACTGAAATTGTTTCATGGTGTGTGCTCAACCATCTTTATCTTAGTGAAACAGCATTTAGATATAATTTAAATGATAAAAAAATAATTGAAAAAAGTATAAAAAAAATTAATACAATTGAAAAATTAAAATTACTTTTTGTTCTGACTGTGTGCGATATAAAAGCTGTTGGACCTGGAGTTTGGACTGATTGGAAAGGAAGTCTTCTTATCGAATTATATAATAAAATCAATTTTAATTTAGTTTCTCAAGAAGCAAAAAAAATACCCTTAAAAAAAGAAAAAAAATCAGACCATTTATTTAATGAGATAAGAAATTTGAATATTTTAAAAAATGATGAAGCTCAAAATTATGTAATTAATTTTCCAGATAATTATTGGCAAATGTATGATTTGAAACAAATGTTAGATCAAGTAAGATTATTTAAAAAAATGCTAGCTTCAAAAGCAAAATTTATTTTTGAGATTTACAATCATTTAAATTCAAACGTATCAGAGTTGATTGTTATTGCCCCTGATAACTTTGGACTGTTTTCAAAAATATCCGGGATATTATCATCGAGTGATGTGAACATAATCTCTGCTAAAATAATTACAAGATCTGATGGTTTTGCAATTGATTATTTTGTAATAAATAACAAAATGGATATGGCAATTTTAGAAAAAAATATTCAGCAAAAAATTTTTAAAAAAATTAAGGATGGTCTTGAGGGAGTGTATGATTTTGAAATTGAGTTAGAAAAGAGGTTTAATGAATCTCCTTCAAAAATAAAAAAAATAAAGGCTCCCATTAGAGTCTATATAGACAACGATACAAGTGACGACTTTACTATTTTAGAGGTAAATTGTAAAAATGCACCGGGAGTTTTATTTAAAATTACTCAAAGTATATCGAAGTTAAATTTACAGATATATAATGCTTCTATTTCAACTTATGGAACAAGAGTCACAGATATTTTTTATGTCAAAGATTTATTTGGTCAAAAAATTATTGATGATATAAAAATGAAAAAAATTAAAAGTAATTTATTAGAAGTGCTAAACCAAAATTAATAAGTAAGAAAAAAATATGATAAAATTTTTTATAAAAGGTTTTAGAGTTAATGCCTTATTAACAATTTTAAGTAGAATAACAGGATTCATAAGAGATATTGTTTTAGCATTTTTTTTGGGAGCTGGAATAGTATCTGATATTTTTTTTATTTCATCTAAATTACCAAACTTGTTTAGAAGAATTACAGCAGAAGGTGCAATGACATCGTCATTTTTACCAATATATTCTAAACTTTTACACCAGAACAAATCAGAAAACGCACAAAAATTCTCTGCAATAATTTGTTTCTTTTTAATTATCTTCTTAACAATTATTGTAATTCTTCTTGAAATTTTCATGCCTTTTATTATTAAAATAATTGCGCCTGGTATTATAAATTATGAAAATTTCTTTAACGAAATTGTAATATTATCAAGGTTTACAATTATCTTTTTGCCATTTATTTCTATGACTGCATTTTTTGGAGCAATGCTCAATGCATCTGGCAGGTTTTTTTATTTTGCTTTTACACCTATTATTTTTAATTTAAGTATTATTATTTCTTGCTTTTATATCAATGAGGCTTTGAAAATAAAATCTTTACCACTTGCTGTAGCAATGCCAATTTCAGGTTTTATTCAGTTCTGCTTTATTTATTATTTTGTTAAAAAATTTAATTTAATCACAAAAGTTTTTTTTAAAATATCTAATTTAAAACAAAATAATTTTAAGAAATTTAAAAAAAATATTTTTGATACTCTTAAAAGATTTTTTCCAGCATTACTTTCAGGGGGTGTATTTCAAATTAATATTTTAGTTGATACAATACTGGCTACGATTGTTGGTTTTGGTGCTGTTTCTTTTTTATATTATTCAGATAGGATCATTCAATTACCTTTAGGAATTATTGGTGTTTCTCTAGGAACTGTTTTATTATCATCAATTTCTCATCCTGAAGTAGTTAAAAAAAATAAAAAAATTTCTGATCAATTAATCATAGCAATTAAAATATCATTATATTTTGCAATTCCATCAATGTTTACTCTACTTTTCTTTTCCGAGTTTATAATTAGTAGTTTATTTGAAAGAGGAAGCTTTGATCAACAATCGAGCAAATCAGTTGCATTAGCATTAACAATGTATTCTTTAGGATTGCCATTTGTCATTATTATAAAATGTTTTCAATCAGTTTTTATAGCAACTGGAGAAATGAAGAAGATTTTATACATTTCAATCTTTCAATTAATTACTAATTTTACATTATCAATTATTTTAATGAAATATTTATCACATGGGGGTATTGCCTTAGCAACGTCTATTTCAACAATATTCTCATTCATTATCTATTTATTTTATATTTTAAAAAATAAAAAGTTGATTTTTTTATCAATTAATTCAAAAAATTTTATAAGTTCAGAGAATGTATTACTTTATTCAGCAAAAATATCAATCTTATCATTTTTAATGATTTTTGTTTTATACTTATTTCAAAATGTAACAGATTTTAATTCTGGCATAATTTACCTTTCAATCTTTACAAGCATAGGCATTTCATTTTATATATTTATAACTTATATTACTAAACAAATTCCAAATGAATTATTTTCAAAATCTAAATTATAAATACTTATGTTAAAATCTAAACAACCCTCTAAAAGAATTTTCTCGGGCATACAACCTACAGGTAACTTGCATATTGGAAATTATTTAGGCGCTATAAAAAACTGGATTAAATTACAAGAAGAAGATGATTGCATATATTCAATAGTAGATTTACATGCAATGACAGTACCAAATAATCTACTGGATATTAAAAATTCAACATTAGAAGTAGCAGCTGCAGTAATTGCTTCTGGTATTGACCCTAAAAAATCCATTCTTTTTAACCAATCAAATGTTCCACAGCACACCGAGTTAGCATGGATGTTTAATTGTATCGCCAGAATAGGTTGGTTAAATAGAATGACACAATTTAAAGAAAAAGCAGGCAAAAAAAAGGATAATGCAACTGTTGGCTTATTTAGTTATCCAGTACTTATGGCAGCAGATATATTATTATATAAAGCTACACATGTTCCAGTTGGTGAGGATCAAAAACAACATTTAGAGTTAACACGTGATATAGCAAGTTCTTTTAATACACTATTTAACAAGTCTCTTGATAAAGATTTTTTTCATTTGCCAGAACCTATTATTTTAGGGCCTGCAAAACGAATTATGAGTTTAAGAGATGGTAAAAGTAAAATGAGCAAGTCAGATATTTCTGATGGTTCAAGAATTAATTTAATGGATAATAAAGATCAAATTTATCTAAAAATTAAGAGAGCTAAAACAGATCAATATCCTATACCTGATAATATTGATGATCTACATAATAGACCAGAAGCACTTAATTTGATAAATATATACGCTTCTTTTTCGAACAAAAGCGTGAAAGAAACACTTCATCAATTTTCAGGAAAAGGTTTTTCTCAATTTAAGGAATCCTTATCAGATTTGATAATAAATGATATAAGTCCAATTACAAAAGAAATGAATCATTTGATGAACAATAAAGATGAAATTATAAAAATACTTATTGATGGATCAAGTAAAGCTCAAGAAATAGCAAATGAAGTATTAATTGATATAAAAAAAATTATTGGTATTAATTTTAAAGATTGAAAAATCAACTTTGAGCATATATATCTATTAATATGTTTATACAAACTGAAGAAACACCTAACCCAAATACTTTAAAGTTTATTCCTGGTGCTCAGGTTTTAGAAGAAGGTACAGCTGAATTTATAGACAAAGTTTCAGCTAGATCTTCAAATTTGGCAAGTTTAATATTTCAGATTAATGATGTTGAAAGAGTTTTTTTAGCTACAGAATTTGTATCTGTTACAAAAAGTAATGAAAATAATTGGGAAATTTTAAAGCCATTAATCTTGACAGCAATCATGGATCATTATGCCAGTGGAAAAGAAGTTATTGAAAAAAATCAAAATAATACCAATGAATCTATGGAAGAAGATAATGAAGTTGTTAAACAAATTAAGGAACTTATTGATCAAAGAGTTAGGCCCGCCGTCGCTATGGATGGAGGCGACATCTCTTTTTGTTCTTTCGAGAATGGTGTAGTTACACTTCAAATGAAAGGCGCTTGTGCTGGATGCCCGTCAAGTACAGCTACCTTGAAGATGGGTATTGAAAATATGTTGAGACATTACATACCAGAGGTTTTAGAAGTTAAAGCTGCAGAGCTGTGAGATTTAAAAATAATACCTTATTAACATTTTTAGCGTTTATTTTATCAATATTAGGTTTGATAGGCCCTGGTTTTTGGGACATTAAATCTCCAAACCCAATAAAATATGAAAATAATCATTTAACAAGAGCTACATTAGGTTTAAGGTTTAATCCTAATGATATAGATTTAGATAATAAATTTAAAAATTCAAAAATATCATCTAAAAATTATTTTGGAAAAGAAATTGCGATTGCATGGTCTAAAAATTTTATTGACCAAGTAAAATTCGAATCAAGAATTCCGAGAATATATTTTACTCAGTTGCCAAGCGATTTAAATACATATGAAATAAAAGATAAGAAAAAAATTTTTATTAGTATTATGCTTCCTTTATTATTAAAAGGGAACGAAAAAGTTTCTATTGAAAGATCAAATTTAATAATGTTTTTTAGAAAAGGGAATTTTGAGAAATTAAAAATATTTTGCAAAAAATATAAAATTAGAACTATTGATTGTAATAATATAAATTTTTTAAATGACGCTAAATTAAAAACTTTACAAAATATTTTATTAAATAGAATAAACGTTTTACCAATATCCATGATGTTAGCCCAAGCTATTGTTGAAAGTGGTTGGGGAGGATCAAGGTTTGCCCAAAAAGGTAATGCCCTTTTTGGGCAATGGACATGGGATAAAAAAAAGGGAATTTCGCCAACCGGTATTCATAAACCAAGTTTTGCTGTAAAAAGTTTCAAAAACTTGCAAGATTCTGTTGATTCTTATATTTTGAATTTAAACACGCATCCCGCATACTCAAAATTAAGAAATTATAGAGAACTTATTGGAAATCCTCCGAATTTTAAAGGGCATAAATTTTCAAGATATCTAGACAAATATGCAATAATAGGCTTTGAGTATGTAAAAAAAATTAATTTGATGATTAAAAAAAATAATTTAGAAAATTTTAATTCATTAAGGTTTAAATTAGAAAATTAATAATTTCCTACCTTGTTACGAATTGTTTTCCAAACCATCTCCATCTGCCATCTTTAGCTGCCATTGTACAGTTTATTCTTCCTCTAGCATTAGGGAACTTTTCTTCCAATCTTACTTCAATTCTAAATTTACCAATTCTTTTAGTATTTGTAACAATACCATTACTTGCAAAACATCTAACGGCTCTCATTGGTTTGATTTTCGAACTGAGAGTAAAGCCAAAATCTGGAGGATTTACTTTAAGAAAATTATCCTCAGGGCTTATGTCTTTAATAATGATAGGTAGTGCATTAGTAGCAAGTTTTAATCTTGTTAAATCTCCATAATTTTCATTCATAGCAAATCTTGGTAGCTCAAAAATTCCTGAAGATATATGCGCAACACCTGAATGTTGTCCAAAGGCTGCTTCAAATCCAGATCCTTTAACAATTTCTATAGTTTTGTTATCATATTCTCCATAAGGATAGGCAAATAATTTAGGCTTAAATCCTAGTTCTTTTATGAAGCGCTTGTTAGAATATTCAATCTCATTTAATATTTGTTTACTACTTAACCTATGCAAATGTGGGTGTGATTTTGTTTGACTTCCAACTAAAACACCATTGTCAACTAGTTCTCTGATTTGATCCCAGTTCATATAATTTGAAAAATTATTATCAATTACATCAGTAGAAATAAACAATGTAAAAGGTAGATTTAGTTTTTTTAAAATTGGCCAAGCTTTAGTATATACAGATAAATATGCGTCATCTATAGTAATAGAAACAGTCCTGTCTTTTAAATTAATTTCGCCCTGTAATCCCTTTATAACTTTATCAAGTCTAATTACGTCATATTTGTCTTTAACTAATTCATTTGTATGTGTAATAAATTGTTCAATTGTAGTATTTGTAGTTGGATATTTATTTTCGCCAAATCTATGATACATCAGAATGTTTGCATGGTTAATTTTATTTAAAAATTTATCTTCAGAAAAAGATATATTTGGAGTAAATAAATAAATAAAAATAAAATTAAATATTAATAAAATTTTAGAATTAAGTTTAGAATTGATCATGAAAAATGTTAATAAAAAATCTTTAATTATATTTGGCTATTCTGAAGTGTTGACATTAGCATTAGTTGTTAATTCAAAATTAGAAAAAGTCAAGGAATTTAATATTATAGAAGATGATAACGAGGATAAATTTTTTAAGGTAGTTTCTAATTTTATTTCAAATAAATCATGCCTTAACAATGTGTTTTATAGTTGTGGCCCTGGGGGTTTTACAATCATTAGGAGAATCATATCTTATGTTAAGGCTTTAAAATTTAATAAATATTCAAGGACAAAATTTATAGGTTTGAATAACTTATTCATTATTGCTTGTTATTTAAATCTTAAATCTAAAATAAATGATAATATATATATTTTATCAATTTTAAATCATTCTAAAGATCACTTTGTCCAAATTTATCAAAAGAAAAAAAATTTCTTATTCTTTCTTAAATGTCTATCAGATATTAAAAGTATCGACTTAGATCATATTGGCACTTATTTAGGAACTTTAAATTTATCTATTCAAAATATTCATTCTGTATATTTAGGAGCAAATCCTAATGAGGCATCATTTTTTAAAAACATCCTAATAGTTGATAGATCTAATATACTTGAAATTATTATCAACTTATCTGATTTGATTGAAAATAATATAAGTCAAACTAATTATACAAACTTTTTAGAAGAAAAATTTGATCCTCTTTATGGAAAGTCACCATCAACAAACTAACATGTGGAAAATATCTGAAGTTACGGTAAAAGATTTACCTAAAATAAACGAATTAGAAAATGAGTTAAATTTAAATAAAACTAAATTAAATTTTTTTAATCAAACATTATCAAATGAAAATTTTAAATTTATTAAATTAGTTTTAGAAAAGAAAATTATAGGTTTTTTACAATTTTCTTTGAATAAAAGTGACTGCGATATAATTTCAATTGGTGTCTCTAAAAAATTTCAAAAGATGGGTCATGGTAAACTATTAGTAGAATATTTGAAAAGTTCAAATTTAAAAAACATTTTTGTAGAAGTATCTACAAATAATATAAATGCGATAATGTTTTATTATAGTTTAAATTTCTTAAAAATTGGTTTAAGAAAAAACTATTATAAGAAGCCAAAGTCTGACGCAATTCTATTAAAACTAGAAAATGTTAATTAACTGTAACTTAGATATAATAAAATTGTAAAATAATATACTTATAAAAATGTATATGGAAAATTTATCTTTATTTAATGAATTTATTAATACAAATCTTTTTCTTAAAACTAAAAAAAAGATATCATTTTCAATTAGAAAAAAAAAAATAATCGATAAAAACAAAATAGAATTTAAACCAATAATATTTAAAAATTTTATTATCAAAATTGCAGAATCTAATTTTGAAATTAAGAAAGCTCAATCATTAAGATACAAAATCTTCTTCAAAGAAAAAAAAATTAAAAGAAATTATTTAAAATCTTTATTACAAAGAGATTACGATTTTTATGACAAAATATCTGATCATTTGATCATAATTGATAATGATAGAGAAGTTAAAGATAATGTAATAGGAACCTATAGATTGTTGAGAGGAAATTGTGCAAAACTATATAGAGGATTTTATACTGAACAAGAGTTTGATATATCAAACTTAAAGAAGAATTTTTCTAGCAAAGACATTTTAGAGCTTGGACGTTCATGTGTACACCTTGAATATCGATCTGGTATTATACTAAAATTACTATGGCAAGGAATTTCAAAATATATTAAAATATGTAATATTAAAATTCTAATGGGATGTGCTAGTTTTAATGGGACTAACCCAAATAAATTTAAAGATGAGTTTACTTTATTGTATAAAAGTTATAGGTTGCCAAAAAGTTATAGTGTCAAATCACTTCAAGATAATGAAATTTCGTATGGAAAAAACATAAAGCGATTACCTATATTTAATAAACTACCTCCATTAATAAAAGGTTATTTAAGAGCTGGTGGAATGGTTAGTGAAAACTTTTATATAGATAAGGAATTTGAAACAATTGATTATTGTGTAATTATGTTAACAGAAAATATTGTTAGTCGTTACCAGAATAAATTTTTAAATTAACATGAGAAATAATTGTCCAAATTAAGTTTCGTAAATATAAATTTTGTTGATAAATTAAGTCTTTTTTTTAAATTTTTTGTTTTTGTTTTTTTAACCATAATTCTTATTTTTCTAAAATTTTTTTTACAATTATTTGTAAAAAGTAAAAGCAAGAAAATAGTTCAAATTTTCCATAAGTTATTGTTATGGCTTATAAATATAAATGTTGAGGTCGTAGGTAAAAGTAATTTAAATAATGTACCAAAACTCTATGTCTCTAATCATCTTTCATATTTAGATATACCTGTTTTAGGATCCACAATAAATGGAAGATTTATTGCAAAAAATGAGATTTCTAATTGGCCAATTTTTGGTTATTTGTCTAAGGTGGGTAATACGATATTTATTAATAGAAATTTAAGGTTTTTGAAAAGAAATAAATCAATAATTTATGATTTTATATCTAAAGGAGATAGTATTATTTTATTTCCAGAAGGGACTACATCTGACGGAATAAGAGTTCTTAAATTTAAGTCGAGTTTATTAACTTCTTTGGAACAAAAAAATATTTTGATTCAACCAATTGTAATTAATTATACAAGTATTAATGGAATGCCTTTAAATAGATGGTTAAAACCTATTATTGCTTGGTATGGTGATATGGATTTAAAACCTCATTTAATTAATGTCTTAAAATTATTTTCAATAAAAGCTAAAATAACATTTTTACAACCTCTTAATGGAAAAGATTTTACAAATAGAAAAGATATGACTTATACCTTACATCATGCTATTGATAATTTTTATTCAAATGAGTTTAACAATAGTCTACCAAATTAATTTTGTATTATGAAAAAATTATTTATTAAAACATATGGTTGTCAAATGAACTTCTATGATAGCGATCATATGTCTAATTTATTAAATGGTCATGGTTATGAAACATCTGAAGACATAAAAGAAGCTGATTTAGTAATACTAAATACATGTCATGTTAGAGATAAAGCAGCTGAGAAAATGTACTCTGATTTAGGAAGAATAAAAAAAATTTATGAAAATAATAATTTAATTAAACCAATTATTGCTGTTGCTGGCTGTGTTGCACAAGCAGAAGGAAAAGAGATTACTAAAAGATCACCATGGGTGGATTTAGTGGTTGGCCCACAAGCTTACACAGATCTTCCCAAACTTCTTAAAAAGATAAGCGAAGATTCAAAGAAAAAAGAAATAAATTTAAAATTTCCTGAAATTCCAAAATTTGATCATCTCAACTTTAATAAAAAAACAGGAAAAGTATCAGATTTTGTAACAATACAAGAAGGTTGTGATAAATTTTGTTCTTTTTGTGTTGTTCCTTTTACAAGAGGTCCAGAATATTCAAGGTCAAGAAAATCTATATTGGATGAAATAAAAAAAATGGCTCAAAATGGGGTTAAAGAAATTATATTACTTGGACAGAATGTAAATGCTTGGAAAGATGATGTAAATGAAAGTAAAGCTTATACCTTAGGACGTTTAATAGAAGACATTGCAAAAATCGATGAAATTTTATCTATACGTTATACCACATCACATCCTCTTGATATGGATCTAGAATTGATAAAAGCACACAAAAACGTTGATAAACTTATGCCTTATTTACATCTGCCGATACAATCAGGGTCTGACAATATTTTAAAAAAAATGAATAGAAGACATACTGCTAGTGAATATTTGAAAATAATTGAATTGGTAAGAAAATACTGTGAGGATATTGCAATTTCATCAGACTTTATTGTAGGTCATCCAGGCGAAACTAATGAGGATCACAAAAAAACATTAGACATTATAAATGAAGTTCGGTTTGCAAGTTCTTATTCTTTTATGTACTCAGAAAGACCAGGGACAAAATCATCAGAATTTGGAGAAATTGTTGATGAGAATATTAAGAAAATTAGGCTTCATCAAATTCAAAATAAACTTAACCATTATCAGTTAGCTTTTAATAAAAATATGGAGGGTTTAGAATTCCCTATTTTAATTACAGATAAAAACAAAAATAATCAGTTTTTGGGTAGGTCTCCATATAATCAAACTGTTTATATTGATGAAGAAAACTTCCCAGTTAAAAAATATCATGAAAAATTAATTGGATCTATGTTAAATGTTAAAATTATTAAATCTAATCAGAATAGTCTATTAGCTTGTTCTACAAAAAATGCTTAAAACAAAGGCTCAAAATCTTAAATCATTAAGTCATAGAAACCTTTCGCAAGTTGAATTAACTTTTAATTCTAATGATGACTTAAATACATTACTTGGCGAAAATTCTAAAAATATAGATAAGCTTAATAAAATTATAGATGTAGAAATTAGTTTTTTTGGAAACAAGTTACTTATTGTTGGAAAAAAACATAATGTGGAATTAGCTGAAGAATTGATAAATAAAGTTTATGATATATTATTATTTAATAAAAATAATGTTCAAAGTATAGATTTTTCAATTTTTGAATCTGAGTATAAAATGCTAAAAAATAAAAATTCAGTTGATACATCGTCAAAAGTATTAAACTCAATTGATACATGGAAAAAAACTATTTATCCTAAAAGTGATGGTCAAAATAAATATATACAAGCTGTTAATGAATATGATGTGATATTCGGTCTTGGTCCTGCTGGTACTGGTAAGTCTTATTTAGCGGTTGCAAAAGCTGTACAGTCTTTAAAAAAGGGTCATATTGATAAAATAATTTTATCTAGACCTGCTGTAGAAGCGGGAGAGAATTTAGGTTTTTTACCTGGTGATATGAAAGACAAAGTTGATCCCTATCTTAGACCAATTTATGATGCTTTATATGAGATGATGCCTTTTGAAACAGTTGAAAAAAAAATACAAGAAGGAATAATTGAAATTGCTCCTGTTGCTTTTATGAGAGGAAGAACTTTTAAAAATTCATTTATTATTATAGATGAAGCTCAAAATACTTCATCAATACAGATGAAGATGATTCTAACTCGTTTAGGTTATGGATCAAAGATGATTATAAATGGAGACCTTACACAGATTGATATAAAATACATAAATGATTCAGGATTAAGCACAGCCAAAAAGAAACTTTCTAATCTAAAAACAATTAAATTTATTAATTTAAATAAAAAAGATGTGGTGCGTCATAAAATAGTTTCGGAAATTATAAGTGCTTATGAAAAGTGATAGTTTTTTGTTAAGTAAAAGAATGTTTTCAGAAAAGGTAAGTTTATATAAAAACAATAGATTTACTTTAGAATTTAAATTTAAACATCTAGATTTTTATAATGAAATTTATTATTTGCGTAAAATAAGAAAATTTGATTTGTTGTTTTCAAATGTTGAAAAATATACAAGTTCATTTTTAAAAAAAAAAAAATTAAATTTCTCTATCCTTCTTACTAATGATGCAGAGATTAAAGAAATCAACTTTAAATACAGAAACCTAAACAAGCCCACAAATGTGTTGTCCTTTCAGTCTATGATAGATAAGAATAATTATTTTAAAAATACTGAACAAGAAATACATTTAGGTGAAATAATAATATCTATGGAAAGAATTTTTAGTGAATCAAAAATAAACAATGTTCTATTTAAAGATCATTTTATACATATCTTTTTACACGCAATTTTACATATCTTAGGATATGATCACGAAATAGATAGTGAAAGAAAAAAAATGGAAAAAATTGAAATTTCAATATTAGAGAATTTAGGAATCAAAAATCCATATGCTTAAATTTTTTAATATTTTAAAGTTGATTTTTAAAGAAAAAACAATTGTTAAATCTTATAATTCAGACGATGACCTTGAACAATTTGTATCTCGCCGAATTAATTCAAAGCTTGAGGTTAACAAAACTCAAAAACATGAAAATGAATTATTAAAAAATTTAGCTGGACTAAGAGGTATTACGGCTATTGATGTAATGGTTCCAAGGGTAGATATAGTGACTGTGTCAATGTCAGATAATTTTAGTGATATTGTTAATCAATTAACAAAGGCTAATCATAGTAGAGTGCCCGTAACTGGAGAAACAAAAGATGATATAGTAGGAATCATCCATATAAAAGATGTTTTGGCAAATATTAATTCAAAGAAAAAAAATCGTATAAAATATATTCTTAAAGAGCCAATTTTTATAGCGCCTTCAATAAGCTTATTAGATTTATTGCATGAGATGAGACTTAAAAAAAGACATATGGCACTAGTCGTGGATGAATATGGAGGTATTGATGGCTTAGTGACCATTGAAGATCTAGTTGAAGAACTTGTTGGAGAAATTGAAGATGAACATGATGAAACATCTGAAATTAAAATAGAAAAATTAAATTTTAATACAATAATTGTAGAGGCTAGAGCAACTCTTGATTTTCTTAAAGATAAATTAAGTTTGGATTTATCTGAATTTAAAAATGAAGAATTTGAGACATTAGGAGGATATATAATAAGTTTATCAGGAAGAGTACCAATAAAAGGTGAAGTTATTAGAGATGTTAAGAACAAAATAGAATTTGAAATAATAAATTCAGATAAAAGAAAAATTATTAAGGTTAAAATTAAAGGCTTAAAATTATTAAATGAGAGTTAATAAATTATTAATTCAGATTCCTTTGTTTTTCTTTTTTGGAGCTTTGGCAACCTTTTCTTTAGAGCCTTATAAAATTTATCCTTTAATTTTTTGTTTTTCATTTGCAATATACGGAATTTGCAAAGTTAGTAACTTAAAAGAAGTATTCTACTTATCATTTTCATTCTCTTTTGGTTGGTTTTTTGTAGGTTTGTATTGGATAGCAAACGCATTTTTGGTTAAATCAGGTTTTTATATTTTTTTAATGCCTATTGCTGCAGCATTACTACCTTTATTTTTATCATTAATTTGGTGTATAGCTTTTCTCTTTGCAAAATTAATTTCACCAAAAATTGGAGAAATTCATATAAACATTATAATATTATTATCTATTTTTGAGTATTTAAGAGGTAAATTATTGAATTTTCCTTGGCTAATGCCAGGAAGTTTTTTTGCATCTGATCATGTGTTAATACAAGGATTTTCATTTATAGGTTCCTATTCTATGAATCTTGTATTCCTTATTATTATTATCTTACCAGTATTAATTATTAAATATAAAAAATTATCTATCTTACCAATATTTCTTCTTTTAACTCCAATAGTATTTTTATTTATAAAATCATATGATAGATATTCAACTAAATCCATTCACTCCTACAATGAAAATCATTTGATAAATGTTATTCAACCAAATATAAAACAGGAAATTAAATGGAAAAAAATTTTTAAATTAGACCATCATCAAAAATTGACTGATTTATCAAAATTTAAACATAATGATAATAATCTTCTTTCAATATTAAATATTTGGCCAGAAACAGCTTTCTTAGGAGTGTATCCCAGAGACAAAAGTTTAATACAAGACTTATCCCAAAGATTTTTAAATCCAAAAAAAAACGAATTTTTATTTACTGGAACAATATCCA
>CACOVB010000002.1:0-47500 GCA_902630555.1 uncultured SAR116 cluster alpha proteobacterium | reverse complement strand
TCGCAGCACCTATTGGCACACCTATATTTGCTGCAGGAGACGGGGTTATTGAATATTCTGGCTGGAATGGGGCTTATGGCAAATATATCAGGATTAAACATAATGGCACTTTTAAAACAGCATATGCTCATTTATCAAAAATTTATAAAAAAAGAGGGACAAGAATAAAGCAAGGTGACATCATTGGAACCTTAGGTAGTACAGGAAGGTCAACCGGACCACATCTTCATTATGAGATACTCATAGGTGGAAGACAGGTTAATCCATTACGAATTAAATTACCTTCAGGCAAAAACATACCAAGAAATGAATTAGATAATTTTTATAAAAAACAAGAAATTATTAACAGTAAAATTTATGCAATGCGAAACAAAATTAAAAACAATGAATTTGCTCATCTAAAAAAACTGAATAATAATTAATCCACGTTTAATTCAATATATCCGTCAATTTCTTTTAATTTTATTACTTTTTTCTCTAATTCTTCTTTCAAAATAAGATCACTAATTTTGTCCTCAATTAAATACCTTATAGTTCTTTTTATTGGTCTAGCGCCATATTCAGGATTATATCCTTCTAAAGTTATTAAATTTACAACACTCTCATCCCAAGTAAGATTAATATTCATCTCATTTAATCTTTCATTAAGCTCTTTTAATTGGATCTCAGCTATCACCTTGATATTATTTCTAGTTAATTTTGTAAAAAATAAAATTTCATCTAATCTATTTATAAATTCAGCCCTCAAAAAAGTTTTTACAGAGCTCATAATATTATTTTTTAATAATTTTGTACTTTCATTTTCTTCAGTTGTATTTTGCCAATCATCAAAATAATTTGACCCCATATTACTGGTTAAAATTATTATGGTATTTCTAAAATCAACTAATCTTCCCTGACTGTCCGTTAATCTTCCATCATCAAGAACTTGAAGCAGAATATTCAACACCTCAGGATGAGCTTTTTCAATCTCATCAAATAATATAACTTTGAATGGTCTTCGTCTGACACTTTCAGTTAATTTTCCTCCATCTTCATGTCCCACATATCCTGGAGGTGCTCCAATTAATCTGGAAACAGAATGTTTTTCCATAAATTCTGACATATCAATTCTTAATAAAGATTTCTCATCATCAAATAAAAAAGAGGCTAGTAATTTAGCTGTTTCTGTTTTTCCTACGCCAGTTGGACCTAAAAATAAAAAAGAACCTAATGGTCTTTTTAAATCGTTTAAACCAGATCTAGCTCGTCTTAAAGCATTTGATATTTTTTTTATTGATTCTTCTTGACCAATAATTTTGTTATTTAACCAAGTTTCAATCTGAAGAAATTTATTTTTTTCATCTTCCAACATCTTTGAAACTGGTATTCCAGTCCATTTAGAAATAACATTTGCTATATCTTCTTCATATATGGTGTTTTCAATAAAGTTTTTTTCATCAGTCTTATTTTTTTTATTTGATATTTCTAAAGTTTCAACCAGTGATGGTATTATTTGATATGATAGTTCTCCCGCTTTTTCCCAATCACCATTTCTTTTTGCTAAAGCTAGTTCATTCTTTGCATTTTCAAGTTCAAATTTAGTATTTTGAATTTTCTCAATTTGTTTTTTTTTCAAATTCCATTCTTTTGTAAATTCATGAGATTTTTGCTGTAAATCTTGCAATTCTGTATTTACTAGTTCAAAACGTTTTAATGAGTCAGCATCTTTTTCTTTTGCTAAAACTTTTTTTTCAATGTTGAGTTGCATTATTTTTCTGTCTAATTCATCCAAATTATCAGGTTTAGAATCAAGTTCTATTCTTTTTTTACTGGCAGCTTCATCAATTAAATCGATTGCCTTATCAGGTAAAAATCTTTCTGTTATATATCTAGACGAAAGCTTGCTAGCAGATATTAAAGCTTTATCACTTATTGAAATACCATGATGCAACTCATACTTCTCTTTCAATCCACGGAGTATGGATACAGTATTATCTAAACTTGGTTCATCTACATATAGCTGCTGGAATCTCCTTGCTAAAGCAGTATCTTTTTCAATATAATTTCTATATTCATTCAAAGTAGTAGCACCTATACAATGCAACTCCCCTCTCGCTAAACTTGGTTTAAGCATATTTGAAGCATCAATAGCTCCTTCTGAAGCTCCAGCACCAACTAACGTATGTAATTCATCAATAAATAAAATAACTTCATTAGTTTTTTTTGTAATCTCATTTAAGACACTCTTGAGTCTTTCTTCGAAATCTCCTCTAAATTTTGAACCAGCCACTAAGCTTGATATATCTAATGAAAATATTTTTTTACTTTTTATGCTATCTGGAACGTCTTGGTTAACAATCCGTTGAGCTAAACCTTCAACTATTGCTGTCTTTCCCACACCAGGTTCACCAATTAAAACGGGATTATTTTTTGTTCTTCTTGATAAAATTTGAATAGCTCTTCGAATCTCATCGTCTCTTCCAATAACAGGATCAATTAGCCCATGGGATGCTTTTTGAGTAAGATCAACTGCATATCTATTTAAACTATCAAAGTTATTTTCTGCTGTATTAGTCATGGCCTTTTCACCTCTTCTCACCTGATCTATGACAATTTTTAATTTTTCTTCATTTATTTTTTGACTTTTAAAAATATTCGATAAGTTATTTTTTTCTGATATTAATGCTAAAAGCAAATAATCCTCAGCTACTAAATCATCACCGTTTTCATTAGCTAAATAAATTGCATAGTTAAGTAATTTATTCGTTTCATGATGAATTTTAATTTCTTTTATTTCTGATTTTATAATTGGTAATTTTGACAAGTTTTTTTTAATATCTGAAATAATACTTTCAACATCTAAATTAGCCTCATCTAATATTTTTTTTATCAGGTATGACGGATTTGAAAATATAGTTAATGCTAAATGTTCAGGATATATATAAAGATTATTAGAAACTCTTGCTAGTTTCTCAGCTCCAATAAATAGTTCCTTACATCTATCACTAAATGATTTCATTGTATGTTTTATATGGCAAGTAAATAAAACTATTCAATAAACTATGGATACAAAAATATAATTTTTATTTTAGAAAATTAACGTCTTTGATTTTATTGTCACTCTCAGTTAATTCTAACTCAGGAGCGGGACTCTTAGTAGTTCTTTCTTCGTCTTCTTTGATTTTAGCTTTAATACTTCTTTCTTTTCTAGAAGGTTTTGGTTCATCATCAAAATCTAAACTATGATCTTTTTCATCAACATTATCTACTTTTAAACCATTTAAATTTTTATTTTCATTCGAGATTTCAATCTCTTTTAATAATCTATGATAATGATCTGCGAATTGATAATACGTTTCTGATAACACTTTATCATCATTGGAAGCTGCATCATTACCAAGATTATTATACTTTTCATTCAATTGTTGGACATTACCTCTTATCTGAGAAATTGGTCCAAAACTCTCAATTACAGTATTCTTGTTTAAGTTGTTAAAATTTCTTCGGTTTTGCCCCCTATGTCGGCGGCGTCCGTTATGCTTTCTCATATCACCCTGAATTCTAAATAAAATGTATTAACATTTGTAAAAAGATCTTTGTACTATATACAAAAAATAAAATATTCCAAATAAAAAATCAATTTATCTCAATAACTCGACTATGACCATAAAAATCTTTGTATACTTCAATTAAATTCAAATTAAATTCTTTTAGAATAATTTTAATATTATCTAACAAATCATAACCTATTTCAAAAAAACATACACCCCCTGCAGCTAAAAGCTCTCTTATATCCTTAAATATTGCCCTATAACTATCACATCCATCAATGCCTCCATCTAAAGATACTAAGGGATCATAATTTTTTACTTCAGTTTGAAGTTTTTCAATATCTGATGATTTTATGTATGGTGGATTACATACTATAATATCGAATTTATTTTTTGAAAATAATTTTTCGTTTTGAGTAATTATTTTGATATTTTCAATCCATGTTTTTTCAAACCAATTAATTTGTGCACAGTGTAATTTATTCATAAGATTAAGTCTATTTGCATTTTTGTTCAATATTTCCAAAGATTGTTTACATATATCTACAGATAAAAGTGATGTGTTTTTAATTTCATCAATTAAGGATAAACCAATACAACCAGAACCGGATCCAAGATCAAGAACTTGAAAATGGTTACTACTATTTCTGCAAGCTTTAGTTAAAATATCTATGATAACTTCAGAATCTGGCCTTGGATCAAGTGTATATTTATTAATTAAAAAATTATTTTTCCAAAAATTTCTTGACCCTAATATTCTTGAAACTGGTTTTCCTTGAATTCTTTTGTCTAAAAAACAATAAAATTTATTTTTATCCTTTTTTGATATTGAAATATTATTATGCATGTAAATAGTATCGTGATAATTGGTTGCATGGGATAATAAAATTCTTGCGTCTATTTCTGGATTTGGAATTTTGTAAGATTTTAGTTTACTAATACCATCTATCAATAATTCTTTTGAATTAAAAAAATCAACCATTTTCTTCTAGTTTTTCCATCCTATCTTTCAAAATTAGATTATCAATTATTTCATCAAGACCTTCCCCCTCAATGATCTTTTCTATTTTATGTAAAGTAAGATTGATTCTATGGTCAGTTACTCTCCCTTGAGGATAATTATAAGTACGAATTCTCTCTGATCTATCTCCAGTACCAACTTGATTTTTCCTAGTACTAGCTATTTTTGAATTTTGAATTTGTCTTTCTTGATCATACAATCTAGCTAAAAGTATTTTCATCGCTTTAGCTTTGTTTTTATGTTGAGATTTTTCATCTTGTTGACTCACAACAATACCTGATGGTATGTGTGTTATTCTAACAGCAGAGTCTGTTGTATTTACTGATTGTCCTCCTGGACCACTTGATCTATATACGTCAATTCTTAAATCTTTATCATTTAAATTAATTTCCACATCCTCAACCTCAGGTAAAACAGCAACCGTTGCTGCTGATGTGTGCACTCTTCCGTTGGTTTCAGTCACTGGTACTCGTTGAACACGATGCACACCTGATTCAAACTTGAGTTTCCCAAAAGCTCCACCACCAACTATATTAGCATGAGCCTCTTTATACCCCCCTACACCAGTATCAGATACACTTAAAATTTCAAATTTCCAATTATTATTCATTGAAAACTTTTGGTACATATTAAAAAGATTTGCTGCAAAAATTCCTGCCTCATCTCCACCTGTGCCCGCTCTCACCTCTAAAATAACATTTCTTTGATCATCTTTATCTTTTGGCAAAATGGCTAATTCTAATTTTTTATTTAATGAATTTAATTCATTTTCTAACATTTTACTTTCTTCTTTTGCCATATCTTGAAGGTCAGCATCTGATCCTTTATCTTTTAACAAAATATATAAATCCTCTAATTCATTTTTTTTTGAATTAATTAATGCTGATAGATCAGTGACTTGAGTAACATCAGACAGTTCTTTTGATAAAGTCGCATATTCTTTAGGATCTAAGTTAGATTTAGACAATGTTTCTTCAATCTCCAATTTTCTCTTGAAAAATTTTTTTATATTGTCTTGTAAATTAATCATTTTTTTTCTTTATTATTTCAATGATATCTTCAAAAGTTAATTGTTGTTGATCTCCAGTTTTAAGATTCTTTAGTTGAAGTACTCCATTTTTTATTTCATCTTCACCTAAAACAGCAACAAACATGCACTTAAGTTTATCAGCTTTTTTAAACTTTTTTGATAAAGTTCCATTATAAATAATTTGAGCATTAACTTTGTTATTAAGAAATTTTTTATAATAGTCTAATAAAACATGATAATATTTATCTGAGTGCCCAATTAATCCGACCATTGGTATGGAATTGTACTTGTAATCTAACAACATTGATAACCTCTCTATTCCTGCCGCCCAACCAACTCCTGGAAAATTTTGCTTACTTATCAACTTAGATAAATCATCATATCTACCTCCAGCTAAAACAGCGTCCTGTGAACCTACAAAATTTGTCTTAAATTCAAAAGCCGTGTGAGAATAATAATCTAATCCTCTTACCAAAGATTGATCAATCTCAAAATTGACTTTTAATCTATCTAAGCCTTCACATACCGAATTAAAAAAATCTAATGATTGTTTATTCAAATAATTTTGAAATTTTGGTGCAGATGATAAAATTTCAATATCTTTTTTATTTTTTGAATCTAATATTCTTAAAGGATTATTTTCTAATCTAATTTTACTTTCTGCGGATAAGTCATTAATATACTTTTTTAAAAATGATTTGAGTTTTATTTTATAATTTTCTCTACTCTCATTGTCACCTAGTGAATTGATTTTTAAAATAGTTTGACTAAGAACATCTATTTTTTTTAAAAAACACTTAGCTAAATATATTGTTTCAATATCAGCGAAATAATCCTTAACACCTAATAACTCCACACCAAATTGATGAAACTGTCTCAATCTGCCCTTTTGAGGTCTCTCATAGCGAAACATAGGGCCATAATAAAAAAATCTTTTTGGAAAATCTTGAAAAAGACTTTCATTAATAGTTGCACGTACTACGCCTGTAGTTCCCTCTGGTCTTAACATTAATGTGTTATTACTTCTATCTTGAAAAACATAATTCTCTTTTGTTACAATGTCGCTTGTCTCACCAAGTGGTTTTTCAAAAAGTTCAGCAAATTCAAATATTGGAACTGAGATTTCTTCATAACAAGCATTTTTACAAACTAAAGTAGCTTGTTGTTCTATAAACCTCATTTTGCCTAACTCTTCTGGCAGTAAATCTTTTACTCCTCTCACAGTTTGAAAATTTTCCACTAAATCCTCTAAAGTATTAAATAATTGCTAGTTTAAAGATGATAACTTTTTTCTTACTTCGTTAACAACGTGGTCAACTACACTTTGATTTTTTATAACATGATCAGGTATACCATTTACATAAATTTGATGAGTACCTTTTCCACCACCAGTTATACCAACATCTGTGGACCTTGCTTCTCCTGGTCCATTGACAACACATCCTATTATTGAAACCGTTATTGGTGTTAGAACGTCATCTAACTGTTCTTCAATTTCTCTTACAGTACTAATAACATCAAATTGTTGTCTTGCGCAAGATGGGCAAGATATCACGGTAACACCTTTTTGTCTTAAACCTAAAGATTTTAAGATATCAAAACCTACTCTCACTTCATCACAAGGATCTGATGACAATGAAACTCGTATTGTGTCTCCAATACCATTAAGCAGTAAATTTCCAATTCCAATTGAAGATTTTACCGTTCCTGCACGAAAGCTACCTGCTTCAGTAATACCAACATGCAATGGGCAATCAATTTTTTCAGAAAGACTTGAATACGCCGCAATGGATAACAATGCATTCGAAGCCTTAACACTAATTTTAAAACGATGAAAGTCTTGTTCTTGTAAAATACTTGCATGGAAAAGAGCTGACTCCACAAGAGCTTCATAAGTAGGCTCCTTATATTTATCTAAAATATTTTTTTCTAGCGAACCAGCATTTACACCAATTCTAATGGCACAATCATAATCTTTTGCAGCGTTTATAACATCTTTTACTTTTTCTTTAGAGCCTATATTACCTGGATTAATTCTTAAACAAGACGCTCCTGCTTTTGCTGCTTCTATAGCTCTTAGATAATGAAAATGTATATCTGCAATAATAGGTATATTTGAAAATTTTACGATTTCTTTTAAACTTGAAGTGGAATCTTGGTCTGGGCACGAAACTCTCACTAAGTCAGCACCAGCTTTTTCTATTGTTTCAATTTGATTTAAGGTTGAAGTAGGATTTGAAGTAATCGTATTTGTCATGGTTTGAACGCTTATAGGAGCATCACCACCAATCTGAACGTCTTTTATATTAATTTTACGTGTTGTTTTTCGAGTAATTTTTGTTAAAGAATTAAAATCCATTCTTATAGATATATTACCTTTTTTTAAAGGCTTCAATATTTAATGGTCTAGAAGATATTACTTCCCCGACACTACCTAGTTTAGAAATATGTGTAGATCCAAATGTTAATGATAAAACACCTGCATTTCCGGTTGACAAGGTTAACCCTTTTTTATCAGGCACAACAAATGTTTCTCCAGATCTCATTAATCTTGTTAAATATGAATTTCCATCCAAATCTTCAATCTCTACCCAACTATTTCCTGATGACTTTAAAACCATTTCGTCTTTAGGTGTTCTTTCATTTGCTATTGCAGAAGTTTCATTGCTTATTGAAGTTTCTTTTAAAGTATTGGGTTCTAATAAAATTTTTGATCTATCTTCGTTATTATCGACAACTTTATTATCATAATTTTCGTCAATTATACTGTTTGAGGTTTCTTTTTCACTAATAACTACATTTTCACTATTGATTTTGTCCGTATTATCTGGTGGGGTATTTTTGTTATCTTCGATTTTAACATAATCTAAATTATTATTGTCATTATCTAGATAAGTAATGTTTTTATTTTCAGTTTCCAAATTATTTATATTTAAATAATACCAACTAGAGTAAATTACTAATGAAAAAAGAAAAGTGCATAAGGCAATTACAGGCAATAATGATTTTTTTTCTTTTGTTACGCTAGGAAAGTTATAATCAAATTTTATATTTTTTTCACTTTTAGATGATTTATAATTTTTAATAATATTTTCAGGATCTAAATCAACTAATTTTGCATAACTTCTTAAAAATCCTAAGCTATAGGCTGAACCTAATGATTCTAATTCTTCACCACTTTCGACCTGCTTTATAGCAGAGATTCTAACCTTTAATATTTTGCTTACATCTTCTTGGGTTAAACTTTTTTTTACTCTAGCATCAATAAATAAAGAGCCTATATCTTCAAAATTTTCTGAAACATCAAAAATTTCAGAAAAATCTTTTGAAATATTTCTATCATCAATATAAGATTTTCTTATTTTATTATTTTTATCGTTTAATTTCATTAATTAACTTTTATCATATTTTTTTTTAATTAATCAATATTTATTGTACTTTATATCTTTACTTAAACCAAAAGCATCATGTAACGTTCTAATAGCTAATTCAGTGTAATCAGAGGAAATAAGAACTGAAATTTTTATCTCACTCGTTGATATCACTTGTATATTTATGTTATTCTCCGCTAGTGTCTTAAACATTGTTTTGGCTACTCCTGGCTTGGATCTCATTCCACTTCCTACGACTGAAACTTTTGAAACTTTACTATCCTCTACCATATTTTTAAATTTAATAGTGGTTTTAAGGTTTTCGACAATTTCTTTTGTACTTAATAAATCTGATTTTAATACAGTAAATGTTATATCTGTAGCTTCTCCATCTTTTGTTGAAGTTTGGACAATCATGTCTACGTTAATTCCTTGATCCGCAAGAGCTCCAAATATCATTGCAGCCTGGCCAGGCTTATCTATTACATTGAATAAAGTTATTTTTGCTTCATTTGAAGTATATGTAATTCCACTAATAATTGTTTCTTCCATACTTTTTTGCCTCTCATTAATAATAAACGTCCCTTTTTTATTTTCAAAACTACTCAAAACTTGCAGATTGACATTATGATTCATTGCTAGAGCAACAGAACGAGTTTGAAGAACTTTTGCACCCTGTGATGCTAATTCTAACATCTCTTCGAATGTTATTGTTTCTAATTTAAGGGCATTAGCCACAATTCTAGGATCAGCTGTATAAACTCCGTCAACATCAGTGTATATATCGCATCTTTCAGCTCCAAAAGCCGCTGCTAATGCTACAGCTGATGTATCAGAACCTCCTCTTCCAAGTGTTGTTACTCTATTTTGGTACACACCTTGAAAACCCGGTACAACAATCACATAACCATCGTTTAAGTCAAACAAAATTTTATCTTGTTTAATTTCTTTAATATTTGCCTTACTAAAGTTATTGTCAGTTTCAAATGGTATTTGCCAACCTTGATAAGATTTTGATTTAATTCCTAACTCGTTCAAAGCTATTGCAAGCAAACCAGATGTTACTTGTTCCCCAGAAGAAATTACTGTGTCATATTCACTTGTTCTATAATTATTTGTTAAACTTTCTACTAGCTTAATTAGTCTGTTTGTTTCTCCAGCCATTGCAGATACTACAACTATTACATTATATCCATTATTAACTTCATTTTTTATTCTTGAAGCTACAGATTTTATTCTATCTATTGTTCCAACTGAAGTACCACCAAATTTTGTAACAATTAATTTCAATTAAATCCTCTTTTGCTTATTTTTATAAAATCGTGTAACAAATGTTTATGAATTCATCAACTTTAAATAATAAAAAAGATCCTTTCAAAGAATTATCTAATGAATGGTGGGATGAAAATGGTAAATTTCAATCTTTACATAAATTTACCGATATTAGGATTCAATATATTAATAGAATAGTTTCAAAATATAAAAAACAAGATAGAAAATATAGTTTAGATAAACTTGAATGCCTAGATATAGGATGTGGTGGTGGATTATTATCAGAAAGAATAGCTCGTCTAGGAGCATCAGTTACCGGCATAGATATTACTAAAAATTCAATTGAAATTGCTAAAATTCATGCATTTAACTCTGGCTTAAATATCAATTACATAAATACTGATGTTTCGTTATTTATTAAAAACAATTCTTCAAAAAAATTTGATCTAATTATTGCTTCAGAAGTGGTTGAACATTTGGATAATAGAAGTTTATTCTTTGAGGAAGTATCAAAACTGTTAAAAAATAAAGGTATCTTAATTTTGACTACAATTAATAAAACCGCCATAAGTCTATTATTTGCTAAATTCATGGCAGAAAATATTTTAAAACTTCTTCCAAAAGGAATTCACGATTTTGAAAAATTTGTAAGTCCGAAGACCCTTATAGATGAAGCGAAAAAACAAAAAATTTACCTTGACGAAATTGTTGGGTTTAAACCAATTATTGGAATCTCCAGTGAGTTAAAACCAATTATAAAAGATTTCAAATTTACAAATTTTTTAAATGTTAATTATGGAATCTCAGGTATTAAAGTTGTTTAGTTATCGTCCTGTACCCAAGGAACATTGATAAAATCAATATTTTTACTTTTTAATTCTTCTAAGTCTTTAGCGTCTGCTTGCCCATAAATGGCTCTTTCTTTTGATTTTCCTTCGTGAATAGCTTTTGCCTCTTTTGTAAAATTTTTCCCAACAAACTCAGCATTTTTTTTAATTTCATTTTTTAGATTTCTTAATACTACCATCATGTCAATTTGTTTGTTTGTATTTTGATTCAATTCATTATGTTTGACATTTTTTGAAATAATTTTGGATTTTTTTTTCTTAGTACTTTTTACTGCAGGTGACATTAAGTTTTTTTTTATATTTAAACCTCCACAGTAAGGACAGGAAACATAACCAGCGTCAATTTGTTTTTCAAAAGACGCACTGTTTTGGAACCAACCATCAAAAGGTTCATTTTTCTTACAATTTTCCTGAACACATTTAAGACTGTATTTAATCATATATATATTTGGTTATAACTTTCCACAGCAATGTTTAAATTTCTTTCCTGATCCACAAGGACATTGTTGATTTCTTGAAATCTTTCCAAAATTATCTTTTGCTTTATGTGATTGAGATTTATCAGATGTATTTTCTTCCCCAATTACAACTTTAGCTAAAATTGATGTAATCATAAAACTTATTTTTGATAACATCATCTCAAAAAGTTGAAAAGCTTCTTTTTTATATTCATTTAATGGGTCTTTTTGACCATATGCTCTTAAACCAATAGATTGTCTAAGTTGGTCTAAGTATAAAAGGTGATCTTTCCAGCATTGGTCTAACACTTGTAACAAAATACTTTTTTCAGCTTCTCTAAAAACATTATTTCCAATTTTAGATACTTTTTGAGCCATAAAATGAGATGCATCTTTTTCAATTCTTTCAATTATTTCTTTTTCTACTATGCCA
Organism: uncultured SAR116 cluster alpha proteobacterium; assembly: GCA_902630555.1. Lineage (GTDB taxonomy): Bacteria > Pseudomonadota > Alphaproteobacteria > Puniceispirillales > Marisalimonadaceae > TMED54. The sequence goes on along the minus strand of CACOVB010000002.1, from coordinate 35,534 downwards.
TCTTCATTAACCCAATCTTTTGCAGGTATATCTATATTCAAATTAGTTTCAACTTCATTTTTTAATTTTTCATGATTCCATTCGGAATAATAACTGTTTTCAGGAATACAATCGGATACTATTTTTTGTATAACTTCTAGCCTCATGTCTTTTATCATTAAATTAATGTCATCAGAACTCATTATTTCTTTTCTCTGCTCAAATATAACTTTTCTTTGGTCATTCATAACATCGTCATACTTAAGCAATTGTTTTCTAATTTCAAAATTATGAGCTTCAACTTTTCCCTGAGCTTTTTCTACTGCTTTATTTATCCATGGATGAATTATAGCCTCACCTTTCTCAAGACCTAGCTTATTCAGCATGTTTTCTAATTTTTCAGAACCAAAAATTCTCATCAAGTCATCTTGCAGTGATAATAAAAATTTAGACTTCCCTATATCTCCTTGTCTTCCGGTTCTTCCTCTTAATTGATTATCAATTCGCCTACTTTCATGTCTTTCAGTTCCAATAACAAACAACCCACCAGAGTCTAGCGCGATATTTTTTTTTGTTGATATATCATTTTGTAAATCAATAACTTTTTTATCATCATCAGAAATTTCAGAAGGTATTTCTAGTTGTTTTCTGATTTCAAAGTTTCCTCCTAATTGAATATCTGTTCCCCTTCCAGCCATGTTTGTTGCAATAGTTACCGCACCAGGCATACCAGCATAACCAATAATTTTTGCTTCTTGCTCATGAAATTTTGCATTCAATACCTCATGTTTTATACCTTTATCTTTTAATAATTTTGAAATTTGTTCAGATTTACTTATAGATACTGTACCAACTAAAACAGGTTGATTGTTTTCAGAAGAATTTTGAATTAATTTAATTACAGCTTCATCTCTTTCTTCGTTTGTCTTGTAAATTTCATCATCTTCGTCAATGCGTTCAACTTTTTCATTTGTTGGTATCTCAATTACATCTAGACTATAAATTTCTGAAAACTCGCCTTCTTCGGTTAAAGCAGTGCCTGTCATTCCTGACAATTTTGGATACATTCTAAAATAATTTTGAAATGTAATACTAGCTAATGTTTGATTTTCTGGCTGAACAAATACGTTTTCTTTAGCCTCAATTGCTTGATGTTGCCCATCCCCAAATCTTCTACCTTCCATAGCTCTGCCTGTAAATTCGTCAATAATTACAACAGAATTATTTTTTACCATATAATGAGTATTTTTTTTAAATAAAGTATGGGCTTTTAAAGCTTGATTTATATGATGCAGGAGATTTACATTATTTACATCATATAATGATCCATTTTCTATCAAATTATTATCAATCAGCAATTTTTCAATACTTAAAATTCCATTTTCAGTTAAATTACAAGTTCTTTGCTTTTCATCCAATTCATAATCATTTTTTGATAATTGAGGTATGATTTTATCAATTTTATTATACAAAACTGAAGAATCTTCTGCTTGTCCTGATATAATTAATGGCGTCCTTGCTTCGTCAATCAGTATTGAATCAACTTCATCGATTATAGCAAAATTAAATGGTCTTTGAACCATATCAATTATACCAAATTTCATATTATCTCTTAAATAATCAAAGCCAAACTCATTATTTGTTCCATATGTAATATCACAATCGTATGCTGATTTTCTTTCTGAATCATCTTTCTCATTAGTTATACAACCTACAGAAACTTCTAAATATTTATAAATTTCTCCCATCCATTCAGAATCTCTTTTAGCAAGATAATCATTTACTGTAACAATATGGACTCCTTTTTTTGTCAAAGAGTTCAAATAACTTGGAAGGGTTGATACTAATGTTTTTCCCTCTCCCGTTTTCATTTCTGCAATTTTACCTTGATGAAGAACAACACCCCCAACCAATTGTACATCAAAATGTCTTTGTTTAAGCGTTCTCTTAGAAGCTTCTCTCACAACTGCAAAAGCTTCAGGAAGAATAGAGTCTAAATCTTCACCATTACTAATTCTATTTTTAAAAAGTTTAGTTTTTTCTATTAATTTATTCTTATCAAGCTTGGAAATTTCTTTTTCCAGATCATTGATCTTATTTATGGTAGGTCTTAATTTATTAAGTTGTCTATCATTTGAAGATCCAAAAATTACTTTCCCAATTTTAGAAAACATAATTATCCTCTATTATAATTCTATTTACTTATTACATTTAAATGGTATTTTTAAAATGAAATTCTATATATAAACAAATCTTTATCCATAAAATGTCAAAAAATAAAGATCCAATTAAAAAAAACGATATTGATGGACTTGATTTTAAAGTATTTAAATCAGGTATAAAAAAAAATAAAACCGACTTATTATTAGTAACTTTACCAAAATTTTCGTCAATTTCAGGAGTATTTACGAAATCTAAAACACCAAGTGCTGCTGTAATCGATTGCAAAAATAAAGTTCATTTAAAAAATAGGTCTATTAGATGTTTAGTTGTTAACTCAGGAAATGCAAATGCTTTTACTGGAATGAAAGGCACAAAAACAGTTAAAAAAATTACAAAATTTCTTTCTAACCTTTATAATTGTGATGAAAATGAAGTTTTTTCAAGCTCAACGGGAGTAATTGGTGAAGAATTAAATCCATCAAAAATAACATCTTGCATTAACAATAAAAATCCAGTTTTTGTAAACTCTATTGAAGAAGCTGCCAAATCAATAATGACTACTGATACTTTTCCTAAATATGCAATTTCTAAAGTTAAATATAAAAATTTTGAAGTTAACGTTATTGGAATTGCCAAAGGATCTGGAATGATTGCACCTAATATGGGCACGATGTTAGCATACATGTTTACCGATTTGAATATAAGTTCAAAAGTACTTCAAAAAATTTTAACTGATGAAAATGATAAAACCTTCAATTCCATTACAGTTGATAGTGATACATCAACAAGCGATACATGTTTATTAATATCTACAAATCAATCGAAAAATAAAAAAATAAATAACTTTCATGATAAACACCTGAATAGTTTTAAAAAATGTATTTCAAATATTATGCTAGATTTGGCAAAACAGATTGTTATTGATGGAGAGGGTGCAAAAAAAATTATAGAAATAAGAGTAGAAAATGCAAAATCTATCTCTTCAGCCAAAAACATTGCTTTTTCTATTGCTAATTCTCCCTTGGTTAAAACAGCTATCGCAGGAGAAGATGCTAACTGGGGTAGAATAATAATGGCAATTGGTAAATCTTATGAACCAATAGATCAAAATAAAATAAAAATAAAATTTGGTAAATATTTGGTTACAAAAAATGGGATGAGATATTCAAAATATTCAGAAAAAAATCTAAGCGAATATTTAAAAAATAAGGAAATTAATATTTCAATTGATATAGGTATGGGTAACCATAAATGGACTGTCTACACTTGTGATTTAACAGAACAATATATTCGTATTAATGCAGATTATAGAAGTTAAAAATCAACTAGTTTCAACGATTGCTTTAATTGATGACAAAAATAGAATACTTATTGGCAAAAGACCTGTTGGAAAAAAATTCGAAAACTTATGGGAATTCCCTGGAGGAAAAGTTAAAAAAAATGAGACTGTAGAACAAGCTTTAATTAGAGAGGCAAAAGAAGAAATAAATATTGATCTTAGTAAGAATTGTATTGCCCCTCTGGCTTTTTCAACTTATAACAATGAAAATTTTAACATTATCATTTTACTCTTTATAAGCCGAAAGTGGAACTTAGATCCAATTTGTAATGTCCATGCCGAATTGAAATGGGTTAAAGCCAATAATTTAAACAAGTATAATATGCCACCAGCAAATAAGTTCTTGGTTACAAGTCTTCAAGATCTACTCTTATAAATTATCTTTCCAGGCAGTTAAAGTAAGTATTTCAAAAGGAACTAAAAACTCATTATTTTTATTATCTTTTATTAAAAATTCATTCACTTCATCAAACAAACTTTTTGGTGTAAAAAATTTTGATCTATTTAAATGGTTATTTGTCATACCCATGCCACGAAGATCACGCATTAACTTAAAAAGACTATTATATTTAACTTTAATAATTTCAGTTTCTACAATGACATTTTTAAACCCTATTTTTTTTAGATCATTTCCAATTAAATCTAAATCAAATAATGGATTAAAGCGAGGTGATATACCACTATATTTTTTTTCTTCAATCTTTATGAAACATTCTTTAACATTTTCCATTGTTTTTGTGCCAAAAATCGAAAATATTAAAAATCCGTTTTTTTTTAAAATTTTGTAAATATTTGAAAATAAGTTTTCAGAGTCAATTATACTATCCACATATAAGCAAGAAATTACACCTGAAACTGTTTCTTGTCTAAAAGGCAATGTATTTTTATCAATAACAATGTTATTTTTTGAGGAGCTATTTTGTTTTAAGAAATCTATTGAATTGTCTGTTGAAATAAAAAGACAATTGTTACTTTTGCTATACATTTCGCCTATATTACTATTTGAACCAAGTTCTACTAAAACTTCAACTGTTGAAGCAAAATTATTTATTTTATTTAAAATTTGGTTTTCGCTTAATTTAATTAAAAAATTATGATTAACAATGTCAGAGGATATTCTGGCTCGTTTAAGAGTTTTTATTTGGTAGTCAATTTTAAATATATTATTTCGCAAAAAATTTCATTAATATAAGTTAATTTATAAATAGCATACATATAATTAATTAGATTATTAAATGATTTATGAAATAATTTTATGAGAGTAGCTTGTATACAATACAAATCTTATGAAGAGGAAAAAAAAACTTTAAAAAAATTAATACCTTTAATTAATAGTGCAGCCAAAAAAAAAGTTGATCTTATAACACTTCCTGAATGTGCAACTTTTTTAAATATTAACAAATCTGATACCATGATGAATGCAAGCTTTGAAAGAAATAGTTTTTCTCTTAAAATGATAAAAGAAATTGCAAAAAATTTAGATGTAAATATTTTAATTGGATCTTTACAAACCCTTGAATACAAAATGTTAACAAAAAAGTTATACAATAGATCTTTTTTAATTAATAGAAAAGGTAAAGTGATTTGCAAATATGATAAAATTCATATGTATGATGTTAAAATATCAAAACAACAATCCTATCAAGAGTCAAAAACTTATGAAAGTGGTCAATGTGCAAAAATCGCTAAATTAAAAGTTAATGGAAAATACTACAAAATAGGTATGACCATTTGCTATGATCTAAGGTTTCCACATTTATTTAGAGATCTTGCACTAAACGGAGCAGACTTAATTACAGTTCCATCAGTTTTTATGCACATTACTGGGAAAGATCACTGGCATAGTCTATTAAAAGCACGTGCAATTGAAACAGGATGCTATATAGTTGCTCCTGCCCAATATGGTCATTATTTTAATAAAAGAAAATCTTATGGTCACTCTTTAATAGTTTCACCATGGGGAAAAATACTTAAAGATGCAAAAACGGAAAAGAATATTATAATAACTAATATTGACAAACGTCAGATAGAAATAGCTAGATCAAAAATACCTTCACTATTTGTAAACAAGAAATATAAAATAGACTAAATGATTTGATATAAACTATGTGATTTTTAGATATTTATTTTGTTTTATTATTTTCAATTCTTGTGGATCAAGTTTAAGTAATTCATTAAGTTGTAACTCTATAGAATCTCCTAAAAGTGTTAGAGATTTTTTATAATCTCTATGAGCCCCTCCTAAAGGCTCTTGAATAATTTCATCAATAATGTTAAGTTTTTTCATATCATTAGCAGTTAATTTTAAAGCTTTTGCAGCCTCGTTAGCTTTACTTGCATCTCTCCACAAAATAGACGCACAACCTTCAGGAGAAATTACCGAAAAAATTGAATGTTCAAACATTAGAATTACATTTCCAGAAGTTAATGCAATAGCTCCTCCAGAGCCACCTTCACCTAGAATTGTAGAAATCATTGGTGTACTTAACTTTAAACATGCATCAACACATGATGCAATAGCTTGAGCTTGTCCCCTTTCCTCAGCTCCTTTACCTGGATATGCACCTGCTGTATCAATAAAAGAAAGTATAGGTAAATTAAATCTATTAGCTAATTCCATTAATCTAATAGCTTTCCTATAGCCTTCGGGTCTAGCCATGCCAAAGTTTCTTAAAATTCTATCGTTAGTATTCTTACCTTTATCAATACCAACCAATAATACTTTTTTTCCTCTAAAATAGCCTACCCCCCCTGTAAGAGCATTATCATTACCAAATAATCGATCTCCTCCTAAACTCAAATAACCATCAATTAAGTGCTCAATAACATCTTGAAACTGTGGTCTGTCAGGATGTCTTGCTACTTGAACTTTTTGCCAAGGATTTAAATTAGAATAAGTATCCGTTAATTCATCTGCTACTTTATTTTGTAATTTACCAATTTCTTCAGCAATATTTAAATCAGAGTTTGATGAAATATGCTTTAAATCTTCTATTTTACCTTCAAGGTCAGCTATATTTTTTTCAAATGTTAAAAAATGTTTAATCATTTATTTTACCCTCTATCTCTTTAATATATTGCTTAGTGGATGTATGTTATTAACTAAACCTTTTAGTCTATTTTGTCTAACTTGTGTATAAATTTCTGTAGTCGATATGTCAGAATGCCCCAAAAGTTTTTGAATACTTCTTAGATCAGCACCTCTGTTTAACATGTGACTAGCGAAAGAATGTCTTATCGAATGAGGGGAAAGTTTTTCTACGTCAGTATTTGTTTTAAGTGCTAACTTTTTGAGGTCTTTATATATTTGTTGTCGTGAAATAACTTTTATGTTGTGAATATTTTCAAAAAGATAAGAGTTTTTATTTTTATTATTTTTAATCATTATGCTAATCCAATTTTTTAGTAAATCTAAAGCATTTTTATTAAATATTACTAATCTCTGTTTATTACCCTTACCGTTTATATACAATTTGTCTTTTATGTTTGCCACTTGGTAAATTTTAATATTTAACAATTCACTAATGCGAAGACCAGTTGAATATAAAATCTCTAAAATTACCTGAATTCGTAAATATGATATATTTTTAATAGGATTTTTAACATACATTTCTTTTGATTTATCTATAAGAAATAAAATCTCTTTTTCCGATAAAAGTTTTGGTAAATTCTTTTCTAATTTCTGGGTTACTATTGTTTTTAGTTCATTGAAATTTATTAAATTTATTTGATTCAAATAATCATAAAAACTTTTAATAACAGATAGTTTTCTATTAATAGAGGAACTATTTAAATTTTGTTCTTTTAAAAAATGGATGTAAAGATTTATGTCTTTTTTTTGAACTTCAATCAAACTAATTTTATTATTTAGACACCAATTAGTAAACAGATTTAAATCTTTTTTGTAAGCTATAATTGTATTACTTGTTATTCCTTTATCTAAAACTTTTGTAGAAACAAAGTTCTCTATTACTTCATTAATTTTATTTTTATCAAAATTCATTGTAAAGATTTTTAGAATAGAAAAACTTTTCATATAAAACTTCTTTTCTAAATTCATCACGTAAAGTTAAAAAATCTAAATCAGTTAAATACATATCAATTTTTTGAAAAGTTGTTAAATTTAAAAATTTTAGTTCATTTTCACCTATTAATTTACCAATTAATAAAATTGCTTTTAAATAATTTTTTTCTTTAATATTATTAGAAATTCCTCTACTTAAAATAAAATCTTCATAAGAAATATTTAAAGAAAATTTATCATTTATTTTTTTTATATCTTTTGAGGTAAAATTAAGATTATTTTCCCACGCAATGTCAGGTGACTTCATCCCTAAATAGCTAAGGAAATTAACAAAATTCCAAGCGTTGTGCCGTGAGATAAACTGTTCATCCCACACTTTATTTTTAGGATCTAATAATATTTGTGAAAAAGGTGCGTCAACAAATTTTTCTGGATTCTTGAGATTATATATGTAGTTGATATCCTGAGTTTGAGATTGAGACAATGAATTGGTTTTTAAAGAAATCAGAGATGGAATGTATAGCTCTGTGGCTATTTTAGAATTATTATGTTTGTTCTCAATTAAAAGACTTTTTAGTATAAATTCAGCTTTTTCCGAACTATCTTTGATTTTCATTGAATTTTGCCAAACCTTTGCTCTTATCAATCCATTAGGATTTAAATTTAAGATTTTGAGAATCTCATCATGATTTGAATTTTCAAGTTTAATGTCTTGGTATATCTTAATTATCGAGTCACTATTTATATCTTTAACAGTTGTTATTTGATCAATAAGCAATGCTCTTGCTTCAGGCTTCAAATATATTAGGTTAGATAATTGCAACTTATATTCAAACCCAAAATCTTTTATCATTTCAAAACTGATTGGATACTTAGTTATATCTAACAAAATCAAATTGAGTGGTGAGACTGATTTATCGTTAAAATTTAAATTTTCTAATTGTTTTTCGTTTAAAATTTTATCAATTAGTGTTTCAAATGTTTCATCTAATAAATTTTGAGATCGCATAACATCATATATGAAATTTGCTTCAGATAAATTCCTTTGAAGAATAAGACATAATAGATTAGCTTTTTTCCAAAAAATACTATCATAAATATTAATTGTATTGGATATTTTAAGACACGCATTAGTATCGTCTTTAACTAAAAAATGATGAATAATATACCATTTCTTCCACCTCTCCCATTTTGGACTATCAGGCAATTGAGAAATTATTTTAATTAAATAATCTGTTTGACCATTTAAAGCTAATTTAACTAATCTAGTCTCTAAAAATTTAGAAATTTCATCAGTATTTCCTTTAGGTGGTTCAGATGTACTGGCATATACTTCATTTAAAAATCTTTGGTAGGATCTACTAGATATTTTGTTTGGTAATTGATTTAAATATTTTATTGCATTATTAGCTGTAAAATTACTCCATAAATTTAAACCCTTTTTTTTATTTAAACTTGTTTCTACACCAATAGAACCCAAGGAAGGTATTTCAAGCTTACCAATCATTACAGATTCTATTTTTTTAGTTTCATTATCACTTTGTTTGTCAATTTTTTTATCATTTTTTACGTTATTTGATGTTTTTTGGTCACCTTTTATTTCATTTGTTAAATTAATAAAGTTACCGTCAGAGTTTTTAAGTGTCTGAGTAAAAGCAGAGTTTGAAAATAAAGCTAAGAATAAAATAAATAATAATTTCATAAATTTATTTCTTAAGATCTAAAATATTTATTTCTTTTTTTATTTCTTTTTCTGGCACAGGTATATCCCATGTATAAATATATGTAAAAAAACCTATAATAAATAAAATAATTATTGAAATTATGATTTTCATTAATGTGTGATATTAAAAGATTGTGGCAAGTTTTTGTCTTTATTTACATTTTTTAAAAAATAAATGAATTTTAATCACTTATATACGTTATAGTTACAATATATGAATAGCATGACAAACAATAATATTAAGTTAATTACTTTAGTAGGAATGATGGGTTCTGGTAAAACTAGTTGTGGAAGTGTATTAGCTAAAAAATTAGGAATAAGTTTTTTAGATATAGACTCAATTATTGAATTAGAAGAAAATTTAAAAATAAGTGAGATTTTTGAGAAGTTTGGAGAGGAATATTTTCGTTTAATAGAAGAAAAGGTTATTTTTCTTAAAGTAAGTGAATACTTAAGACAAAATGTTAAGGCTATAATTAGTTTAGGTGGAGGTGGATTTGAAAGTAAAAAAACTAGAGAATTTCTTCTAAATAATTCTAAGGTAATTTGGTTAAATAGTGACATTAAAGTTTTAAGTAAAAGGGTTGGCAAAGCTTTTAATAGGCCTATGATAAAAGGTAATGTTGAGACCAATATTGAAATGTTATTAAATAAAAGAATTAAAAATTATCAAAAATCACATTTAAAAATAAATACAGATAATCTTTCTGTTAACGATTTATGTAATAAAATAATAAAAGGTATATTATGACTGTCTTAAAAAAAATATCAGTTATTAATGAAAATAAATCATTTAAATACTCAATATTCATAGGAAATAATTTCATTCAAACATTAGAAAAGAATTTTTCCAAAACTTTAAAAGGAAAAAAAATATATGTAATTTATGATGAGTTTTTTTATAAATTAAAATTACATGAAAATTTGATTAAAGACTTTGAAAAAGTTTCAACTAAACTAGGGTCAGAAAATTTTTTTTTCAAAATTAAATCAAAAGATAAGTTCAAAAATTTTGACAAACTCTCAATTTTATTAAATTTTATTTTGTCTCATAAAATTAATAGAGATTCTATTATTATTTCAATAGGTGGTGGTGTAACAGGAGATTTAGTTGGTTTTGCTAGTTCAATTGTATTAAGGGGAGTTAAATGTATACATATTCCAACAACTCTACTTTCTCAAGTAGATAGTTCTGTAGGAGGAAAAACTGGAATAAATACAAAACATGGAAAAAACCTTGTTGGAACTTTTTATCAACCAAAAGGAGTTTTAATTGATATAAATTTTTTAAAAACACTTCCAGAAAGAGAGCTTTTAGCAGGTTTTGCAGAAGTTATTAAATATTCTTTTATATATGATAAAAAGTTCTTTAGTTATTTAGAAAAAAATATTGAGAGTGTTAAAAAACTAAAAAGTCCATATATCGAAACTATTATTTTTCAATCATGTCAAATTAAAGCAAAGATAGTATCTATTGATGAAAAAGAACAAGGTATTAGAGCCATATTAAATTTCGGTCATACTTTTGCACATGCATTTGAAAATTTAATAAATTATGATAGTAAAAAATTAATTCATGGTGAGGCCGTTGCAATTGGAATGGCCTGTGCATTTAAACTAAGTACCCATATGAATTTATGCTCAAAAAAAGAAGCGAAGAGATGTATAGAATTAATATCAAAATTTAATCTTCCAACAAAATTAAAGGACATTAAGGGTATAAAAATATCGTCAAAAAAACTTTTAGATAAATTTTATTTAGATAAAAAAGTTAAAAACAGAAAAATTACATTTATTTTATCTAATGGAATAGGAAGTGCATTAATTAAAAATGATGTAGATGAAATTACATTAAAAAAATTTTTAAATGAGTTGATCAATGAATGAATTAAGTATTTTTATACTAATTATTGTTTTTTTAATTGTATGTTCTGCATTTTTTTCAAGCTCTGAAACTGCTTTAACAGCTGTATCTGAAGCTCGTATTAATGAGCTTGTAAACAAAGGAAATAAAAAAGCAAAATTAATCGAAAAGATTTTAAAAAATCGAGATAAAATGATTGGAACAATACTTATAGGAAATAATTTTGTAAATATAATTGCTTCAGTATATGCGACCAGTTTTGCAATACAATATTTTACAGACATACCTTTAATTATTATTACAATTATATTAACTATAATCCTTGTCATTTTTGCTGAGATGATACCAAAGACTTATGCTCTTAAAAATGCAGATGAAATTGCACTTATAGTTTCGCCATTAATTAATTTAATTATTATAATTTTTACTCCTTTAACTTTCTTAACAGAAAAATTTTCAAAATTAATAACTGGACCAGATTATGCTAGTGAAGAAGCTAAGACAGAAGAATTAAAAGGAATGATAAGATTGCATGCTGGAAAAGAAACCAGGGCTATCGAAAGAGGAAAAATAATGTCAAGTATGATTGACATTGAAGATGTAAATATTGAAGAAGTCATGACACATAGAGGGGTAGTGACAATGATTGATATTAACTTATCTGCAGCAAATATTTATAAAATTGTTGGAGAAAGTCCCTATACTAGAATACCTGTTTTTTCAGGAACACAAGATAATATCATTGGTATATTGCATGCAAAAGAACTTTTCAGATTTTTACAAAGAAACAATTTTAAAGATACAAAATCATTTGATCTTAAAAATATTTTAATCGATCCTTACTTTGCCCCAGAAACGACACCAATATTAGATCAATTAGAAATTTTCAGAGGTAGGAAAGAGCACTTTGCCATTGTAGTAAATGAATATGGTGATTTTCGTGGAATTGTGACATTAGAAGATATTTTAGAAGAAATTGTTGGAGAAATTGATGATGAAACTGATATAAATGTTGAAGGTGTAAAATCACAACCTGATGGCTCTTTGATAATTGACGGTTCAGTTACAATAAGAGATTTAAACCGATCCCTAGCTTGGGATTCACCAGATGAAAATTACAATACTATTGCCGGGTTGGTTGTTTTTGAAACAAAAACAATTCCAAACCCTGGACAAGAGTTTAGACTCTTTGGAATTAAAATCAGAATATTACAAAAAGATAAAAACTTTTTATCTAAATTGAGATTATGGAAAGAACAAGAAAAATAATGAATAAAATAAAACGTGAATTACTTCATAACAGAAATATAAGTTTTAAAGGCTATATCAGAGATGATGAACTTTTTGAAATTGAAGCTGAATTAATAGATACTAAAAATTACGATTTTCAAAATCATGACAGAGGTACTATTAAAAAAGACGAGCCTATACACCAAATGAAAATAAAATTAGTTCTTGATGACAATTTGTTTGTTGTAGATGCAGAAGCTAAAACAGAAAATAGTCCTTATTCTATTTGTAAAAATGCAAACTCAAATTTCAAAAAAATTATTGGGCTTCAAATTAAATCTGGTTGGAAGAGAGAAATAACAAAATTAATAGGTGAAACAAATGGCTGTACTCATATAACAGAGCTACTATCTTCAGCTGCCACGGCTGCTTTCCAAACAATATATCCTTACAAATCAAAACAAAAAAATCGAAATGAGACCAAATTAAACCAAAATCAAGAAAAGCCACTTCTTCTTGGGACTTGTCATGCATTTAACACCAGTAGTGAAGTTGTTAAAAGATTATGGCCAAAATGGTATCAAAATTAATTCTTCTTACTTTCTGATACTGTCATCAACTTATAAGTAATTGAATGTAAAGAACCTAAAAATTCATTTTTTAAAAAATTATTAACCATTTTATGTCTTTCTAATCTATTTTTATTTTCAAAATCATTTGAAATGATAAAAACCTCAAAGTGAGTTTCTTCTCCTTTAACATATCCACTGTGACCTTTGTGTGATTCTGATACATCTGAAACATAACATCTATAAAGATCAAGATTTTCATTTAAAATATTAGTTATTTTTGCTTTTCTATTCATTTATGCTATTTGTATATTTATGAGTTTAATATAAAATTAATTTCTAACTGATCAAGGTTTAAAAGATAAGAATGAAAAAAATTTGTGAGTTTTTAAATTGTATGGAAGAAGGGATTTATCCAGCACCTAAATCTAGAAAAGATATTACTAATTATAAATATTATTGTATTGAACATATAAGAGATTTTAATAAATCATGGAATTTTTTTGAAGGTCTTACCGAAGAACAATTTGAAAATGAAATCAGAAAATCAACAACATGGGATAGACCATCATGGAAATTTGGCACGAGTAATTTTAACAAAAAAGTAAATGATACTTTCAATTTTTTCAATGATATAGAGGATAAAAATCTTTCTAAGAAAAAAAATAATTCTAAATTACTATCTTCCTGGAAATTATTAGAATTAAATCCAACAGCAAACATTGAAGAAGTCAAGAAACAATATAAATTATTGGCAAAGAAATGGCATCCAGACAAAAATTTAAAATTAAAAGATAATGAAAGTGATATGTTTGTAAAAATAACTAATGCTTACAAAGCAATCATCAAATCTTTTAACAGCCCATCAATAGATATTAATTAATATAAAATTTTGGAGATATATATATGAATGATATTGGACTTGCAAGAAATATGGATAATGATGAAAAAGCATTTCCAAAAAATCTAGAAGAAGTTAATACAAAGTCACTTTTTGGGTTTTCTTCGAACATGAAAGTTTATGGATTTAAAGAAAAAACAAAATTTGTCCCTGATCATGATGAATCTTATGTCTTTGATGAAGTAACTACTAAAGCAATTCTTGCTGGTTTTTCTTATAATAGAAGAGTAATGATCCAAGGATATCATGGTACTGGTAAATCAACTCACATAGAACAAGTTGCTTCAAGATTAAATTGGCCTTGTATTAGAATTAACTTAGATAGTCACATTAGTCGTTTAGATTTAGTAGGAAAAGATGCAATTGTGCTCGAAGATGGCAAACAAGTAACTGTTTTTAAAGAAGGAGTTTTACCTTGGGCTCTTCAAAATCCAGTTGCTCTTGTCTTTGATGAATATGATGCAGGAAGACCTGACGTTATGTTTGTAATTCAAAGAATTTTAGAAGCTAGTGGAAAATTAACATTATTAGATAATAATAAAGTAATTACTCCTCACCAAAATTTTAGACTTTTTGCTACAGCAAATACTGTAGGCTTGGGTGATACCAGTGGCCTTTATCATGGGACACAACAAATTAATCAAGGCCAAATGGATAGATGGTCTATTGTATCTGCATTAAATTATTTACCAAACGAGATTGAAGAAAAAATTGTTTTAGCTAAGGTTCCAACATTTTTAGGAAAAAATGAAAAATTAATTAATCAAATGGTATCTTTAGCTGAATTAACTCGAAATGGTTTTATAGCCGGTGACTTATCTACTGTAATGTCACCAAGAACTGTAATAACCTGGGCAGAAAATTTTAATATTATCGATGATTTAGATCTTGCATTTAAAATGACTTTTTTAAATAAATGTGACGAAGTAGAAAAACCAATTGTTTCAGAATATTATCAACGTTGTTTTGGAAGAACATTAGTTGAAAACGAAACCTTAGAAAATGAATAAAGAAAAAAAACTAGCTGAATTTCAAAATGCGACTGTGGCCACTATCAAGGCAATTGCTGCAGAAAAATTAAAAAATCGTGAAATACAATTTTTTGGAAATACGACTAGATTTAATTCAAAACAAATAACAATTGCAAAAGATTCAAATGACTTTGATGAAACAATTGTTAATAAAACTAGGGGGGAATCAGATGAGATTTCACTCAAATTACAATATCATGATAAAACAATTCATTCAAAATTAAAACCATCATCTGATTTGGCCGCAGCTATTTTTAATTTAGCTGAAGATGCAAGAATCGAAAAAATAGGTAGTAAGAAATTTTATGGAGTAAAAAAAAATTTACAGAAATTAATAGAAAAAAAATTTGAGACTAATTTAATTGCGCCACCGGGAAGTGATGACAAAACTTCTTTTGTAAACGCAATGCATTTATATTTAAGAAAAAAACTATCAGACGCACCTATACCTCAAAATTCAAAAAAAACTATGTCTTTATGGGAACCTTGGTTAGAAAAAAGAGTTGGAAAATTTATATCTGAACTTTCAGAAAATATAAATGATCAAGAGTTATTTGGAAAAAATATCAATAATCTTCTTATCGCATTAAAATCTGAATTAGGAGACTTAGATGATGATAATAATAATTCTGACGATGATTCTGATAATGAGGGAAGTGATGAAGAAAACTCGGATGATCAAAATAATACATCACAAGGAGATAGTGAAGAAGAAAATGAAGACGGAATTGAAACTGGCGTAGAAGAAAATACAGAAGCTACTTCTGATGACAATGAGTTTTCAGATGATGATATCGAAAACAACGACGGAGAAGGAAATGAAGAACTAATTTCTAAGCAACAAAATAATCAAAATCAATTAGATAACAAGTCAAATGCTTATAAAATTTTTACAAAAAAATATGACGAAATTATAAATGCAACAGATCTATGTGATAATGATGAATTATTAAGATTAAGGAAAACCTTAGATAAACAACTTGAAAATCTTCAAGGAGCTGTCGCTCGCTTAGCTAACA
Organism: uncultured SAR116 cluster alpha proteobacterium; assembly: GCA_902630555.1. GTDB lineage: Bacteria > Pseudomonadota > Alphaproteobacteria > Puniceispirillales > Marisalimonadaceae > TMED54. Next base: position 19,692 of record CACOVB010000002.1, on the reverse strand, counting down.
AATTACAAAGAAAATTACAAGCAAGACAAAATAGAACATGGGAATTTGATTTAGAAGAAGGAATGCTTGATGCCGCAAAATTGGCAAGAGTTGTTTCAAATCCTTTATTCCCACTTTCATATAAAGTTGAGAAAGATACAAAATTTAAAGATACTATTGTTTCAATTTTAATTGATAACTCAGGTTCAATGAGGGGTAGACCAATTACTATTGCCGCTATAAGTGCAGATATTCTAGCAAGAACATTAGAAAGGTGTGGAGTTAAAGTTGAAATTTTAGGCTTTACAACAAAAGCTTGGAAAGGAGGTCAATCTAGAGAACAATGGATAAATGAAGGTAAGATAACAAACCCAGGTAGACTTAATGATTTAAGGCACATTATCTATAAATCAGCAGATGCACCATGGCGAAGAGCAAAAAACTCTCTAGGTTTAATGCTTAGAGAAGGTATATTAAAAGAGAATATTGATGGTGAAGCTCTGACATGGGCTCATGAAAGAATTTTTCACAGATACGAAGAAAGAAAAATTTTGATGGTTATCAGTGATGGAGCTCCTGTAGATGACACCACATTGTCAGCAAATAGTGGTAACTACCTAGAAAAACATTTAAAACTAATAATTAATTTTATAGAAAATCAATCTCCAGTTGAATTAATTGCAATCGGAATCGGTCATGATGTTACAAGATATTATAAAAAAGCTGTTACTCTCACTGATGCAGAACATCTTGCTGGAGCAATGACGGAACAACTTGCAGATTTATTTGATGAAAATGTATAATGATTACTTTTTATTATTTTTTAAAATTTGCTTTTTAATTTTAATAGCTGTATCAGCCAAGTTTTTATTACTTGTTTTAATAAGATAAGAATCTAAGCCACCATTTTTTTCAACAGTTTTCATAGTTCTAATAGTAATGTTTAAATTAATGTATTTTTGCAATATTCCACTATATAATTTTACGTTTTGAAGATTTGGAATAAATCTCCTTTTGGTCCTATTATTAGCATGACTGACATTGTTCCCAGTCATTGGTTTTTTACCTGAAATTTCACATACTTTAGACATAATTAACCCTTGTTGAACTTATAAAGGAAGCTCTTTTGATGGTCAAGCAAAAGTAAAAATTAAGCTATGTTTTTTTGTTTAATCCATTTTCTACAATTTTATTTGCTTCATCTAAGCTTTTAGCTCGTCCTCTAACATCTTCCCAATTTTTGATATTATCTCTTTTTTTAAACCTATCAAGTTGATCTAATATATTTTTTACAACAAAAGGTCCTTCATAAACCATGCCAGTATATAGTTGAATTAAGTCAGCTCCACATAAAATTTTGATGTATGCTGATTTTCCATCACAAACACCCCCGGTAGCAATAATTGAAATACGAGAATCAAAATCATTTAAAATTTTTCTAGCCATAATTAAGACTTTAGTTGATTCCTCAAAAAGTGGTTCTCCAGATAAACCACCAGTTTCTTCTTTGTATTTAGATTTCACATTTCTTTTAATAGTTGTGTTAGATATGATTAAGCCATCCAATTTATGATTTACTGTTTCTTTAATTATTTTTTTTAGTTCTGTATTGCTTAAATCAGGAGAAATCTTAATTAATATAGGCGGGCAATTGTTAAGCTGAATAATTTCTTTTTTTATTGAAGTAATTAAGCTTTTAAAATTTTTATCTGAGTGAAGTTTTCTTAAATTTGGTGTATTTGGAGAGGATATATTAATCACTAAATAATCAGCATATTTAGCAAATGCGTGAATTAATTTAGTATAATCTTTAATTCTATCAGAAGTGTCTTTGTTAGGACCAATATTTATTCCTAATTTTATATTTGAGGGTTTATTGTTTTTTTGAAAATCTTTTATTCTATTCTTGATTAAAGTAAGACCATCATTATTAAATCCATTTCTATTAATAATAGCTTTATCTTCAGGTAATCTAAATATCCTTGGTTTTGGATTACCTTCTTGAGGAAAAACTGTAATCGTGCCAACCTCTAAAAAACCAAACCCCAACTTATGTATTTGGTTAATAGTCTCAGCATTTTTATCAAAACCAGCTGCCAATCCAACTGGATTTTGAAACTTAATGTCCATTACTGTTAATGGAATAGATTTTGTTTTTATTTTTGGTAAAAATCCATTCTTAATTATTTTAATTATAAAATTATGTGCAGTTTCTGGATCAATCAAACTTAAAACTTTATAAAAAAATCTCCAATACATTTTTATTTAACAAGGTTACCATTAAGAACATCTTCTAATAATTTGATACTCTTATTTATACCATATAATCTTATAAACCCACCCATTCTTGGTCCACTAGATTGCCCTAAGGCTGTTTCATACAAGCAAGAAAACCATTCTCTAAGATTTTCGTAACCAGCTTCCTTTCCAACTTTAAACACAATAGATTGTATTTCTTCATTAGAAGTTTTGGCGTCTAAGTCTTTTAAATAGGTTAATAAATTTTTTATAGTTTTAGTTTCGAATTCACTAGGTAATCTAAATTTTTTAAATGGTAAAACTCTTTGTTTATAATAATTAATAGAAAGTTCAACTAACATATCAAATTTTTTGTTTAACCCTTTTTTCAACTCTGGTGTGTAATTAGTAATATAACTCCACAAATCATTTGAATTATCGGCATTACATACTGAAGATAAATTTAAAAGCAAATTAAATGAGACAGGAAAAATATCTTTAGGTGGATTACTTTTATGAATATGCCAGACTGGATTATCATATTCACATTCATTATTTGAGTTATATTTACTTAAAAATGAGTAGTACTCATCTATCGTTTTAGGTATTACATCAAAAAATAATTTTTTTGCTCTCTTTGGATTGTTAAACATAAACAACGATAAAGATTCTTCAGTTCCATAAGCTAGCCACTCTTCTATTGATAAGCCATTACCTTTAGATTTTGATATTTTTTGACCATTCCCATCCAAAAACAACTCATAAGAAAAACCTGCTGGTTGAGAACCACCTAATATATTTAAAATTTTTGTAGATAAAATTACGCTTTCACTTAAATCTTTTCCTGCCATTTCGTAATCAACTCCAAGTGCATACCATCTCATAGCCCAATCACATTTCCATTGTAATTTACAATTACCATTTAAAATTGAAACTTTCTCTTCTTTATTACTAATGGGAGAAAAGTATGTTATTGAGTTATTCGTTGCATCTATATCTATAACATTGGCTTGTAATACTTTACCTGTGTATGAACATATAGGCAGAAATGGACTATATGTTTTCTTTCTTTCTTCACCTAAAGTTGGCATAATGACATTTTTAATTTTATCATAATGAAGTAAAATTTTTGATAATGCATCATTAAATTGGCCTGATTTGTAACATTCAGTAGATGATACAAATTGATAATTAAAACTAAACTTATCTAAAAATTCTTTTAATTTATTATTATTGTAAGAACCAAAGCTCTCAAATTTTTCAAAAGGATCTGGAACATCAGTAAGAGGTTTTTCTAGATGTTCACTCAGCATTGTTTGATTTGGTACGTTTTCAGGAACTTTTCTAAATCCATCCATATCATCAGAAAAACAAATTAACTTTGTAGCTTTTCCAGTGAGATGATAAAAAGCGTTTTGAACCATAGTTGTTCTTGCCACCTCACCAAAGGTACCTATATGTGGCAATCCGGATGGACCATACCCTGTTTCAAACAAAACAGGATTATCATCATTAATGAGATTAAATTTTTTATTTTTTTTTAATCTTTCTATTAAAACTTTAGCTTCTAAAAAAGGCCAAGATTTTAAATCATTTGAAATTTTTTCATCTATAAAGTTCATAAGTTAAACATTTATTAATCTAATTTAAATTATTAATAAAGAATTATTGTGAAATTCAAAAAAAAACACCTAATAAAAATTAGGTGTTTTTAAATTTTTGTTTGGACTAGGGTTACATCATTCCAGGCATTCCACCCATGCCGCCCATGCCACCCATGCCACCCATGCCGCCCATGTCTGGCATTCCACCACCTGATCCAGATGCCGGCTCAGGTTGATCTGCAATCATAGCCTCTGTTGTTATTAACAATCCAGCTACAGAAGATGCATTTTGAAGAGCAGATCTAACAACTTTTGTTGGATCTATAACACCATCTTTGACAAGATCTACAAATTTTCCTGTCTGTGCATTATAGCCAAAATTTGCATCATCGTTTTCTTCTAATTTTCCAACGATTACAGCGCCATCTTGTCCAGCATTATCTGCAATTTGCTTAGCAGGAGCCTTTAGAGCTTTCTTAACTATTTCGATACCAACGTTTTGATCTTCATTATCGCCCTTAACTTTAGATAGAGATTTAATAGCTTTGATATAAACTGTTCCTCCACCAGGCACTATTCCTTCTTCAACAGCCGCTCTAGTAGCATGCATTGCATCATCGACTCTATCTTTTCTTTCTTTAACTTCAACTTCAGTAGCACCACCGACTTTGATTACGGCTACACCACCAGCTAACTTAGCTAATCTTTCTTGAAGTTTTTCTTTATCGTAATCAGATGTAGTTTCTTCTATTTGAGCTCTTATCTGATTACACCTTGCGCTAATATCATCTTTAGAGCCAGCACCATCAATAATAGTAGTTTCTTCCTTTGTTATCTCAATTCTTTTAGCAGTGCCTAACATTTCTAGAGAAACATTGTCGAGCTTTATTCCTAAATCTTCTGAGATTAATTCGCCCTTGGTAAGAATAGCAATATCTTCTAACATTGCTTTTCTTCTGTCACCAAAACCTGGAGCTTTTACAGCAGCAATTTTTAAACCACCTCTTAGTTTATTAACAACTAAAGTTGCTAAAGCTTCTCCTTCAACATCCTCAGCAATAATTAGTAATGGTTTACCTGACTGAACAACTTTTTCTAATAAAGGCACCATTTCCTGTAAGTTTGATAGTTTCTTTTCGTGTAATAAAATATAACAATCTTCTAATACAGTCTTCATTTTGTCTGCATCTGTTATAAAATATGGAGATAAGTAACCTCTATCAAATTGCATACCTTCAACAACATCTAATTCAGTATCAAGACTTTTTGCTTCTTCTACTGTGATAACTCCTTCATTACCAACTTTATCCATAGCCTTAGCAATCATCTCACCAATTTCTTTTTCTCCATTAGCAGAAATTGTTCCAACTTGAGCTACCTCAGCATTAGTACTTATTTTACTAGCTCTACCTTCTAAATCAGATACAACTGCAGTTGTTGCTAAATCAATACCTCTTTTCAGATCCATTGGATTTCTACCAGCAGCTACTGCTTTAGAGCCTTCAGTAGCAATTGCTTGCGCAAGAACTGTTGCAGTAGTTGTTCCATCACCAGCAACATCATTAGCTTTTGATGCAACTTCTCTGACCATCTGAGCACCCATATTTTGAAATTTGTCTTTTAAATCAATTTCTTTAGCAACAGTTACACCATCTTTAGAAATCCTTGGAGCACCAAATGATTTATCCATTACGACATTTCTACCTTTAGGTCCTAATGTAACTTTAACCGCTTCAGCAAGTACATTAATACCTTCAAGCATTTTTTGTCTTGCATCACCGCCGAATTTTACGTCTTTAGCAGCCATTATATTTTCCTTTCAAATAATTAAAAATTTTAAGATTTAGTTTATAATTCCCATGATGTCACTTTCCTTCATAATAAGAAGGTCTTTCCCATCAATTTTAACTTCTGTACCTGACCACTTGCCAAAAAGTATTGTATCACCTTCTTTGACATCTAATGGTTGTATCTTTCCAGAATCATCTCTTGCCCCAGAACCTACAGCCAATATTTTACCTTGCATTGGTTTTTCTTGAGCTGAATCTGGGATTATAATTCCACCTGCAGTTTTCTCGTCTGAGTCCAAACGTTCGACAACTACTCTGTCGTGAAGTGGCTTAAACTTCATTATTATCTCCCTAATTATTTAAATTACACTCTTTAAGAGCACATCACATAAATAGTTGTAAATTATAAAGTTTCAAGATTTTTAAAAAAAAAAAATTCTATTTACTTACATTATAATTTTGGTAAATAAATTAATGATATGAATGATAATATTAATCCTATAAAACAACATGTGTTTCTCATAAATTGGCTTACATTAATTTTAATTTTAGTAGTAGCCATGATTATTATTGGAGGCATTACAAGAATTACAGATTCAGGCCTGTCAATGGTTGAATGGAGACCCGTTCTTGGATTTTTACCACCTCTAAATCATCAAGAATGGGAAAGGGTGTTTGACCTTTACAAAAATACACCTGAATATGCTTACTATAACAAAGGGATGCTACTTTCAGATTTTAAATTTATTTTTTTCTGGGAATATTTTCATAGATTATGGGGGAGAATAATTGGAATTGTTTTTATTTTACCTTTCATATATTTAATTGTTTCAAAGAAAATAAATAAATTTATTACTTTAAGACTTCTTGTCATTTTATTTTTTGGTAGCCTTCAAGCATTTATCGGTTGGTGGATGGTTAAATCTGGATTAATTGATAAACCAGACGTATCTCAGTATAGGTTAGCAATTCATTTTGGTAACAGCTTACTGATTTTGTTTCTATTATTTTGGCTAATCCTAGACTTAAAAAACAAAAAATCTAAAATTAAGTTCGATTTAAACTTCATCATTTTTTTTATAATATTTATTACAATTATGGCAGGATCTCTAGTTGCTGGAATGGATGCAGGACTAATGTACAATACATATCCTTTAATGAATGATAGTTTTTTTCCCAGTGACTATCTTTCATTAGGAGTTTTAGATGCTTTTGAAAATCCTGGGTCAGCGCAATTTCATCATAGACATTTGGGATTTATTTCATTAATTGCAATTATAATATTTTTTGCTAGAAATTTTTATCAAAAGAAAGTTTTTCTTGAATTAATATTATTAATTACCTTTATAATTATACAATTCGTATTAGGAGTTTATATACTGTTGAATTATGTTCCAAATTTAAATGCAAGTTTGCATCAAATTGTTGCAGTTCTAATATTCTTAACAATGATAAAAATAATACACACCTTAAATATTAAGACTTAATCTTTTTTATTAATATTTATACCTAATTCTTTCAGTTGAATTTCATTAACGTCGGAAGGCGCCCCCATCATTAAGTCCTCTGCTTTTCCGGTCATAGGAAATAATACAATCTCTCTCAGATTAGGTTCATCAGCTAAAAGCATAACTATTCTATCAATACCAGGTGCGATACCTCCATGAGGAGGGGCGCCAAATTTGAAAGCATTAATCATTCCAGGAAATTTATTGTCAACAACATCATGATTATGACCAGCGATTTCAAATGCTTTATACATAATAGCTGGAACATGATTCCTAATCGCACCTGAAGATAACTCTACACCATTACAAACTAGATCGTACTGATATGCTAAAATATCTAATGGGTTTTTTTCAATAAGTGATTTCATCCCACCCTGCGGCATTGAAAAGGGGTTATGAGAAAAGTCTATTTCTCCAGTAATTTCATTTTTTTCAAACATTGGATAATCAACAATCCAACAAAACTTAAATTGATTTTCATCAATCATATTTTTTTCAGTAGCTATTTTTGTTCTTGCCCTACCAGCTAAATCTGCAGCTTCTTTTTCTGTTGCACATGAGAAAAATAAAGCATCTCCATCATTCAAATTAAATTTTTCTTTTAGTATTTGAGATTTTTCAAGACCAAGTGCATTAGCTATTGGACCTTTTGCATTGTTATCAGAGAAAATAATATACCCCATACCTGGAGCTCCCTGTGATTGAGCCCAACCATTCATTTTATCGGCAAATGCCCGACTACCGCAATCTACACCTGGCACACCTCTAACTACTGACCCTTTTTCAATATTACTTGCAAAAATTTTAAAATTAGAATCTTTAAAAACATCTGTTACATCTTGAATAAATACATCATATCTAATATCAGGTTTGTCAGTTCCATATTTTAACATTGCATCTTTAAAAGTAATTTTGATAAAGTCTTTAACTACTTCTTTTTTTGTGAATTTTTTAAAAACATTATAAATTACTGGTTGAACAGCTTTAAAAACATCTTCTTGCTCTACAAATGACATTTCCACATCCAATTGATAAAACTCACCTGGAGACCTATCAGCTCTACTATCCTCATCTCTAAAACAAGGAGCAATTTGAAAGTATTTATCAAACCCTGACACCATGACAAGTTGCTTAAATTGTTGGGGCGCTTGAGGAAGGGCATAAAATTTACCTTTGTGAATTCTAGAGGGAACTAAAAAATCTCTAGCACCTTCAGGACTAGATGCAGTTAAGATTGGTGTTTGAAATTCAATAAAATCCTGCTCTAACATTTCAGATCTTATCTCTTGAATAATTTGAGATCTCAAAATTATATTTTGATGAGGCCTATTTCTTCTCAAATCTAAATATCTATATCTTAACCTTATTTCTTCTCCATAATCATCATCCGAATTGACTTGCAAAGGTAGACTTTCTGCATTTGATAAAATAATAATTTTATCAACTTGGAGCTCCACCTCTCCCGTAGGAATATTATGATTTATAGTTTCAGCTGACCTTTCGACTACTTTTCCATGCACAGAAATGACAGATTCCAAAGAAATTTTTTCTAGAATATCAAAAGTATCTTTTTGTGTGTCAGAAACTATTTGAGATATGCCATAATGGTCTCTTAAATCCACAAATATCAACTGTCCATGATCTCTTTTTCTATGAACCCAACCTGATAATGTTACTATTTCACCTACCAAAGATTTATTAATTTCATTACATTTGTGTGTTCTATAAGTGTGAGCTTTATTCATCAAGATTACCTCTCAACAATTTTTATAACATCAAACTATAAAATTACTATAAGATTTTTAAAATTATCTTAAACTGACCACTTGATAAATATCTTTGATTTCAAGTGGAAAATTAATAAAATTAATAGAGGGATTACCATTTGTAATGTAGTAGCAACAGCTAAGTCTTTTCGATCTCCACTTGTTTGTAAATTGATGATTTCTAATGATAACGTTGTTATTTCACCATTACCTATAAAATAGATTGGCGCATATAGACCAATAGATATGATAAATCCTATCGCAAAGCTAAGAAAAATTACATTTAAAATTAAATTCAATTTAATTTTAAATAAAATTGTTAAATAACTCTTATTTAAAGACTGAGCTATTTTTAAATATTTTTTGTTAATATTTTTATAAGAACTTGAAAATATTAAATATGTATATGGAATTATATATATAATCTTAATCCATAATACGTTAAGAAACTTGTTATCAAAGTTATTAGTTAAAAGAAAAAAATTAAAGCCTAACAAAATTGTTAATTCAGGTATTAACAATGGAATGTAAAATATAAAATTTAAAAAATTATTCTTTAATTTTAATGCTTCTAAAAGCTCTGACCATACAATTATTATTATTAAACTAATAAAAGATCCTAAAGTAGCTAAAATTAATGAATTAAGAAAACTATCAAAATTAAATTTAAAAAAAACAAAATAATTATCTAAGGTAAATTTTTTAGGAAATAAATCAGGGAAATTCCAATCAACTGCTAAAGACCAGGTAATTGATATAAAAATATTGATAATAAAAATTAGAAAACAAGTTATTGAAACAAAATATAAAATATTTTCAAAAAAATTGTTTCTTCTATCTAAAAAATTTCTAAAAAAAACTAAATATTGTTGTTTACAAATCAATTTTTCGAGACTAATCCAAGTTAATATTATTAAAATAATTATCAATAATTGTATAATCGATAAACAAGATGCAATTGAAAAACTAGCCAATTCTGGTTGTTGAAAAAGTTGTAAAATTCGTATTGATATAGTTGAAGGTGTTGTTGGAGCAAGTATCAACGACATATCAATTACCGTTGCCGAAAATATTAATACAACAAATATAGTAATTTTTAATTTTCTATAAATTAAGGGGAAAATAAAAAAAATCCAGCTTGTAAAATCAGTAAAATTTTTTGATTTTGCTAAAAAAAAATACTCCTTGCTCTTTACATTATTTAAAAATCCAATTGATATTAACAAAAAGAAAGGAGTCTCTTTAAGTATCAAACCAAATATTAAAAAAAGACCAAAATTATCTGGAAAAAAGTCTAAATTTGGAGGTCTGTCAAAATTAAAAACTAATGAAAATATACGAATAAAAAAACCACTTGATGAAAATAAAAAAGAAATTCCAACCGCCATGGTTATGTGTGGAAAAGCAATTAACGGATATAAAAATTTATTTAGCTTAGTAAAAAAATTTGTAAAATATAATTTTGCTAATATAGCTTGGGATAATATTAAAGAAATAAAAGTAGATAATATACCCACTAAAATAGATAAATAAATTGATTTTTCTATCCCAGGAAGCTGAAATGTTAAAAGAAAATATTTAAGAGTAAAATTATCTGAAACATCCAAAAAATATCCCATTGATGGAAGTATAGTACCAAGTGTACCAAAAATTACAGGAAAAGATATAAAACCTAAAATTAAAAGAAAAAGTAAAAATAATAATATATTTTTTTTTTTTTCAATTAATTGTTCCATATCTTGCAATCCAGCCTTCTTCAATAACTTTGACCCAACTAGGGTGAGGTTCAGGAATTTTTTTGTCTAAATCTTGAAAACTTAAATCGGTAGATTTACTCAAAAGATTTTCAAAGTCTTTTTTAAGGTTTTTGTTTAATTTCTCGAAAGATAAAACTGAAGGATCACCCCATATTTCTGAGTTTTGCTTTTCTAATTGCGCTTCAGGTGAAATCATATAATTTATTACAACCTTTGAAGCATTCTTATTTGTAGCATTGTAAGGAATTGTAAGAAAATGAGTGTTAGCTAATGAACCGATATTTGGTATAAAACTTTTAACTGAAGATTTAAAATTTCCTTTTGAAATTTCATTTTTTGGATATGCAATATTGAACGTTAAACCTATGTCTAATTCATTATCAGAAAATAGTTGGCCAAGTGACAAATAATTATTTGGGTATGTTTTGCCACTTTTCCATAAAAAAGGTGTGATTTCGTCAAACCAATTCCATAATTCATTCAATGACGATTTATGTCTATCATTGTTAAGATTATACTTATTATAAAAGAGTTTTTTATCTTTAGATACTTCTATCAAAATTTGTTTCAAAAAACTTGTTCCTATAAAATCTGGTGGTTGAGGAAAAGTAAATCTGCCAGGATTATTTTTTATGAAATCTTTTAATTGAGACGCACTTTTTGGAACAATTTTTAATTTATCACTATCATAATAAAAAATAAGTTGAGATAATCCCCAAGGCATTTCCTTTCCTTCATTAAAAATGCCAAAGTCATAAAAATAGGCTGAGGATTTAGAAAAATCGATAAATTTAGAATTAGGTAATTGCAATATCCAATTCTTATTTAACAACAAATTATTTTTTTTCATAGTTAAAAAATTCTCTCCATTTATCCAAATGATATCAACTGAACCATTATCATTTTTTTTTGCTATTTTCTCGAATAAAACTTTTTTAACCGCATCAGATGTATCCTTAATTTTAATATGTTGTAATTTAATCCCATATTTTTCATGAACTTTTGCTTTAACCCAATTAATATAATTATTGATATTTTTAGAACCTCCCCATGCGTGAAGTTTCACAGTTTTATTTTGGGCATGGTTAATTATTTGATCCCAATTATTCGTATGTCCAGTTTTACTAAATGAAGGATTTATGACATTAAAAATAAATAGAATAATTAAAAATAAAGATTTCATATTCACCCGTTTAAAATTTTATTTTAAAACTTATATCAATATAATAACAAAAATAATTTAACAATGAATGCTTTATTTATATTATTAGATCAAATCATATCCATATATCTATACACTCTTATAGCTTATGTGATAATAACCCTCCTAGTTCAATTCGAAATCGTAAATCGATACAATAGAATTATAGATTTAATATTAAGAGGATTAATTGCACTTCATGAACCTTTGTTAATTAAAATTAGAAAATATATTCCATTTATTGGTGGAATGGATTTCTCACCTGTAATAGTCATATTGCTTTTATCATTTATTAGAAATTTATTAATTGATTACAGATTAAGTTTGTAGGAGTAAGACAATTGATAAGTGATAATATAAAAATCATTAATGGAATAAAACATTCTCAAAACTTGATTGATAGCGTCACAGAATTAGTTTTAAAATCTGAGAAACTTAATAAACGCAGACCTTCTATAGCCGTAATTTTAATTGGAGAAAATTCAGCTAGTGAAATATATGTTAAAAATAAAATTAAAACTGCAGAATATATTGGAATAATATCAAAGAAAATTACTTATCCCTCGTCAATATCTGAAAAAGAATTATTAAATAAAATTAAAGAATTAAATCAACAAAAAGATATTGATGGAATTCTTGTTCAACTTCCGTTACCAATGCATATATCTGAAGATAAAGTTATTTTGTCAATTGATCCAAAAAAAGATGTAGACGGATTCCATCCAATAAATTTAGGCAACTTATTTCTAGGTAATAATTACGGAATGATCCCTTGTACCCCTCTTGGGTGTATTTATATGTTAAAAAAAGAATTAGGTTCACTTAATGGATTAAATGCTACGATAGTAGGTAGATCAAATATTGTTGGGAAACCTATGCAATCTTTGCTACTTAAAGAAAACTGCACAACTACAATTACACACTCTAAAACAAGAAACTTATCTGAATTTACACTAAAAGCTGATATTTTAATTGCTGCAATCGGAATGACTGAATTTATAGATAATAATTATGTGAAAGACAAAGCAACTGTAATTGATGTGGGGATCAATAGAAAAAAAATGAATGATAAAATTAAAATTTTAGGTGATGTAAATTTTAATGATGTTATTAATAAGGTTAATTTAATTACACCTGTACCTGGTGGGGTAGGTCCTATGACAATTGCATGTTTAATGTATAACACAGTTAAAGCAAGTTTCTTAACAAATAATCACGAATTTAAAGAGATTATTTTTGATGAATGATTTACTTGCAAATTCAATATTAGTAATTTGTCTTCTAATAGTTTTTGGAATTTTAATGTGGGGCGTTATTACAATGGGTAGAGGTGGTGAATATAACAAATCTAAAAGTAATTTAATAATGAGATATAGAATTATTTTCCAAGCAATTGCAATAATCGTTTTTGTATTTATTTTATATCTAAAGAGATATTATAATGGTTAAGCTCAATAAAATTTATACTAAGACAGGAGATGACGGAACAACTGGTCTGTCAGATGGTAGTCGTGTAAAAAAATATGATTTAAGACCCTCAGCATATGGAGATGTTGATGAATTAAATTCATTTATTGGCCTTTCAATTAACTGTATCAATAATGATAAAAAATATAATTTTTTAGTTGATATTTTAAAAAAAATACAAAATGACCTTTTTGATTTAGGCGCCGACTTATCTACACCATTTGAAGAAAACCCAAAATTTGAACCATTAAGAATTAAAAATTCTCAGGTTTTAAATTTAGAGGATATGATTGATTCTTTTAATAATAAATTAGAACCATTAAATTCATTTGTTTTACCTGGTGGATCTGAAATGTCGTGCTGGCTTCATATTGCAAGAACGGTAGCAAGAAGAGCCGAAAGATCCATATCAAAACTTGCTGAAAAAAATAAGATTAACAAACAATCATTAATGTATATCAATAGACTATCAGACTTTTTATTTGTAGTTTCAAGAATAACAAATGATAATGGAAAAGCGGATATATTATGGGTTCCTGGAGGAAATCAATGAGTAAAATGGGAGGTGATTTATGAAAATACTTGTTCCAGTAAAAAGAGTTGTAGACTACAACGTTAAAGTTCGAGTTAAAAAAGATGAGACGGACGTCGAATTAGATAATGTAAAAATGTCTATGAACCCTTTTGATGAAATAGCTGTAGAAGAAGCTCTTCGATTAAAAGAAAAAGGTGTTGCCAGTGAAATAATTGCAGTATCCATAGGCTTGCCAGAAGTACAAGAAACAATTAGAAACGCTTTAGCCATGGGAGCTGATTCTGGTATTTTTGTAAATTGCACATCTAAACTTGAACCATTATCAGTCGCTAAAATTCTAACATCTATATGTAATAAAATTAAACCTGATCTTGTTATTATGGGCAAACAAGCAATTGATGATGACATGAATGCCACTGGACAAATGCTTTCAGCAATGCTGAACTGGGGTCAAGCAACCTTTGCAAGTAAATTAGAAATACAAGATAAAAAAATAAAAGTTAGTAGAGAAATAGATGGGGGTATAGAAAATATTGAAGTTAATTTGCCAGCTGTTGTAACAACTGACTTGAGGTTGAATGAACCAAGATATGCAAGTTTGCCTAACATTATGAAGGCAAAAAGAAAACCAATTGATGAAATAAAAGTTGAAGATTTAAATATCGACATTGAACCGAGGTTAGAAATCTTAAAAGTTGAGGAACCTAAATCCAGAGAAGCTGGAATTATGGTAAAATCTGTTGATGAGATGATTGAAAAATTAAAAAATGAAGCTAAAGTAATTTAGTATAGAGGTAAATATGAAAACATTAGTAGTAGTAGATCATAATAATAATAAATTAGAAAAATCAACATTAAATACTATAAAAGCTGCTCTTAAACTTGGAAATGTAGATTTATTAGTTTTAAGCGATAGTTGTAGAGATATTTGTAATGAATTAATTCATATTAAAAATATTAATAATATTTTTACTAATGAAAATGATGCATTTAAGAACCAATTAGCTGAAGATTCAGCAAATTTTATTGCTGAAAATTTTAAAGACTACACTAATATTTTATTTTCTAATACTTCTAATGGTAAAAATATAGCTCCAAGACTAGCAGGTTTACTTGATACTATGATAATTCCAGATGTGATTGAAATTGTTGATAAGCAAACATTTAAGAGGCCAATTTATGCTGGAAACGCTATTGCAACTTGTAAGAGTAAAAATAAAATAAACATCATAACTATTCGATCCACAGCATTTGAAGAAGCAGAAATTGGCAATGAAAACGTTGGCAAGATTCAAGAAATAGGCAGTTTAACAACTAATAACCAAACAAAATATTTAAATTCTGAGCTAACTAAAAGTGAAAGACCTGAATTAACTTCAGCTGATATTGTTGTTTCAGGTGGAAGAGGGTTAGGATCTGCAGAAAACTTCCAGATATTAGAAAAATTGGCTGATAAACTTGGCGCTGCGATGGGAGCAAGTAGGGCTGCAGTCGATGCTGGATATGTGCCAAATGACTGGCAGGTTGGTCAAACTGGAAAAATTGTTGCTCCAAACCTTTACATAGCCGTAGGCATCTCAGGTGCAATACAACACTTGGCAGGAATGAAGGATAGTAAAGTTATAATAGGGATTAATAAAGACGATGAAGCACCTATTTTTTCAATCTCTGATTATGGCTTAGCTGAAGATTTATTTAAAGCAGTCCCAGAGATGGAAAGTAAACTTAATTAAAAAAGTTATTAATTTGTTCTAATGAATTTTTATTATAACTAAAATTGCCTTCTTTTTTTGCTATTATCTTTTGTTGTTTAATTAATAGAGTAGTGGGTATACCTCTTAGTTTTAATTTTTTAAAAAAGGTCATGTTTTGATCATAATAAGAAGTCAATTCATTTACTTTATTTTTTTTTAGAAAATTTAATTGATCCTTAATTGATTTTTTGTCTATAGAAATAATTACAACTTTTAAATCTTTATTATCTATTTTTAATTTTTTTAAGTCTGGCAATTCTTTTTTACAAGGGATACACCAGGTAGCCCAAAAATTTAATACGTATTTTGAGTTTAAATCAAAAATATCAAACAATTTTTTTTCAATATTCTTTTCGTCATTTAAAATTACGTTGTTTTCTAATTTTATATCTATTTTTTGAAATAAAGAATTTGATTGAGATGGAAATGGGATGATAATTGATAAAATTAATAAATATTTTAGACTATTAAACAATATTGTTTCTCTTTTTTATTTTATATATAAGATAATTAAAAAAATTATAAAGTTAAGATAATGGCAAAAAGAAAAAAAAGTTTAAAAAGCACAATTTGGGGTGGAAGATTTGAAGGAGAATCAAGTGATAATTTAATTAAATTCAATTCTTCAATCAGTTTTGACAAAAATTTATATGTTCAAGACATTGAAGGATCTATAGCTCATGCTGAAATGTTATCAAAACAAAAAATTATTTTAAAAAAAGATTTTTTAGAAATTAAAAGTGGCCTTTTAAAGATTAAAAAAGAAATCGAAACAAATAAATTTAAATTCAAAATTGAACTAGAAGACATCCACATGAATATTGAGAGTAGATTAATTGAATTAATTGGTGAGTCTGGAAAAAAATTACATACTGCACGTTCAAGAAATGATCAAGTTGTTACCGACTTTAAGATGTGGATAAGAAGTGATATAGATTCGATTTTAGAGCTTTTAAAACAACTTCAAGAAAAATTAATTTTTCAAGCTGAAGATAATTATGAAACCTTAATGCCTGGTTATACTCACTTGCAAGTTGCTCAACCTGTCACTTTTGGACATCATCTTTTGGCATATGTTGAAATGTTTGGAAGAGACAGAACTAGGGTTGAAGATTGTAAAAACAGAATGAATGAGTGCCCTCTTGGTTCAGCTGCACTTGCTGGAACAAGTTACCCTATTGATAGAAACTTTGTAGCAAAAAAATTAAACTTTTCTTCACCTACAAGAAACTCTATAGATTCCGTTTCAAGTCGTGATTTTGCTATTGAATATTTATCCGTACTTTGTTTGATTGGCATGAATTTGTCTAGAATAGCTGAAGAACTTATTTTATGGTCATCAAATGGTTTTAATTTCATAGTTATTAATGAAGAATACACAACTGGATCAAGTATCATGCCCCAAAAAAGAAATCCTGATGCAGCTGAACTTATTAGAGGGAAATCTAACAGACTTGTAGGAAACTTAATTAATTTAACAACTTTATTAAAAGGGTTACCTCTTGCTTATAGTAAAGACTTACAAGAAGATAAAGAACCAATTTTTGATTCTTCAGAAAATATCAAAAATTGTCTATTAAACATGATTGGTATAGTTAAGTCTTTAAAAATTAATAAAAATAAAATGCTTAAAGCCTTACAGAGAGGTTTCCCAACTGCAACAGACCTAGCTGATTATTTAGTGACATATTTAAATATTCCATTCAGAGATGCTCATAAAATTACCGGTAAAATAATTCTTCTAGCAGAAAAGAAGAATTGCTCTCTTGATGAATTGTCATTAGAAGATTTAAGATTAATTGAACCTAAAATTGAAAGTAATATTATGAAATCAATAAGTATTAGTTCTTCTATATTAAAAAAAACATCATTTGGTGGCACCTCTCCAAGATTAGTTTTAAAAGCAATATCGGAGGCCAAAAGGAGATATTTATAAAGTTATGCCAAAATTAAAGCAATTAAATACTCTATTTCTTTTATTAATAGTTTTAAGTTTTTTTTCTTATGGATGTGGAAAAAAAGCTGACCCTATTGCACCATCAAAAAAAATAATTTCAACAAAAAATTAATATGCAAAAAATTGGATACTATCGTAAATCAGGAGAATTATTTCTTCAAAATTTAAGTTTAAAAAAATTGGTAGATCACTATGAAACTCCGACCTTTGTCTATGATTCAAATTTAATTAAAAACTCCTTCTATATGCTTAAAAAAATTATGGATCCTCTTAATGGTAAAATTCATTTTGCTGTTAAATCAAATGATAATCTTGGAGTCATTAAATATATAAATAGTCTAGGTGCAGGTGCTGATGTGGTATCTATTGGTGAATTAAAAAGATGCTTAAAAGTTTCAGTTAAGCCAAAAGACATTATATTTTCAGGTGTTGGAAAACAAAAAGATGAAATAGAATTTGCTATTAATAAAAATATTAAACAGTTAAATGCAGAATCAATTGAAGAATTAAAAGATATAATTGAAATTTCAAAAAACATAAAAAAGAAAGTAAATGTAGCATTAAGAGTTAACCTCGACATAAACGCTAAAACCCATAAGAAAATATCAACTGGCGATGAAAACTCAAAATTTGGAATTATCTATGATGATATTGTGCACGCTTATAAATTGATAAACGATGCTTCTTTTATTAATCCATATGGACTGGCTATACATGTAGGATCGCAATTATTTGATTATGATGTTTTTTTTCAAACATTTTCAAAAATTAAAAATTTAGCAGTAAAATTAAAAAACATTGGCTATGCAGTTAATCATTTGGACCTAGGGGGTGGATTTGGAGTTGATTATACAATGAAAAATTCACTTAATTACAAATCTTTTAGTAAAGCTATAAATGAAGTTTTCAAAAATAATGAGTTTCAACTGAGTATTGAACCAGGAAGATCTTTAATTGCTGAATCAGGGGTTTTACTAACTAAAGTAATTAGAACAAAATCAACTAATTATAAAAACTTTTTGATTGTTGATGCTGCGATGAATAATTTAATTAGACCGACTCTTTACAATGCAATTCATTCTATACAGCCTCTCAAAATTAAAAGTGATCGATCTTCAAAAAAATATGATATCGTTGGACCAATTTGTGAAACAGGTGATTTTTTAGGTATTGATTTTAATTTACAAGAAACAAAAAAAAATGAAGTTCTAGCAATTATGACCTGTGGTGCATATGGAAGTGTTATGAGATCAAATTATAACAGTAGACCAAGCGCTGCTGAAGTTTTTATATTAAATAATAAAGAAATTTTGTTAAGAAAAAGAGAAAGAATAGATCAACTACTTAATCTTGACATAATTCCAAATTTCTAACTTGAACTTTGAATTTCTTTCATAATAGTAGCACGAATCGTAGCATTATTATATTTTTGATTTGTTAGAATCAAATGATTAATTTTGATTAAATTCTTTGATGAGATAAATGTTTGTGTTGATTTTATTATTGTTTCTGCAAGTATTTTACCATCTTCTGTTGTCATAATTACTTTTAACGTAGGTGTTAATATAGAGTATTTAGAATTGTTTTTTATATTACCAAAAAACTTTACTGACTTACCTTCATAAACTGCACCAAAATTTTCTATCTCTAAATTTTTAAAGTCAGCATAAAATGGTATTTTAACGTGTTTGAATAAATCAAATACTTTATGAAAATTTTTTTCTACAAAATTAGGAAAATAAGAATGACTTAAACTTACAACGTTATTTCTAAAGTATACACTACTACTTATGATTAGAATAGAAATAAAAATAATTAAAGGAATTGCAAAACTCTTCTGTTTTGAATTAATATTTTTCAGAGTTTTAATACTAGATGTTTTTTTATTAATTTGTTTTTTATTCTTAATTATTTTTGTTTCTCTATTTTTGACACTGGCTTCAGCAATTTCTTCAGCAATTTGAGCAACTGTTTTTTTCTTAGTATTATAGTTTTGATTTTTAACCTTAGTTATCTTTTCTTTTGGCTCAACCTTTATTTCTTTACTAAGTATGTCAGTTTTCTTCTCAATTTCTGACCTGATTGCGTCAAGGTCTTTACGTAATTTTTCTTCAGATATATTTTCTGGTGATTTTT
>CACOVB010000001.1 GCA_902630555.1 uncultured SAR116 cluster alpha proteobacterium | reverse complement strand
TGAAAGTAACTACAATAAAATTATAAATGATCAAAAAAAAGAAGTTAGTAATTTAAATATACTAATCTCAAACCTGAAAGAAAAAATTAATAAGCTTAATTCTCTGTTAGACGTATATGAAAAAAAAGATAAAGCAGAAAAAATTAAAAATTTACAATTAAAATCGACCTTAAATTCTGCTTTAGCTAGAAGAGTTGAAGAGTTACAAAAATTTAAGTCAATGTTTTTTGGAACTGTTAAAGAAAAAATAAAAAATTTTCCTGAAATTAAAATTGTTGGGGATAGATTTGTCTTTCAATCTGAAGTTTTATTTGAAATCGGTTCAATTGAAATAGGAGAAAAAGGTAAAATTGAATTAAAAAAATTTGCAGAGATTTTGTTAAATTTAGACAAAGATATACCGAAAGATTCAAATTGGATTTTACAAATTGAAGGACATACAGATAATTTGCCTGTTAGAAAAGGACAAACATATAAAGATAATTGGGAATTGTCTACGAAAAGAGCTTTATCAGTATTAAGATATTTTATTAATCAAGGCTTAGATCCTAAAAAACTATTCGCTTCTGGCTATGGAAGTTTTCAACCTATTGACAAGACAAACTCAAAAATAGGAAGAATGAAAAATCGAAGAATTGAAATGAAAATTACTCAGAAATTAATCATTGATAATGATAATTAAATTTATCAAATATTTTAAGGCTAAATCCTTAAATCATCTGATACTAATATTCATAATATTTGGTATAAGCGGGTCTTTAACTTTAATTTTATCAGAACCTATTATTAATTTGATTAAAATAAATAAAATTGTAGAAAATACGTTTATTCTATTATTTTTAAGAATAATTATTATTTTCCCATTATATCAATTAGTCCTAATTTCAATTGCCACAATATTTGGTGAATTTAATTATTTTCTTTCATTTGAAAGAAGCATGTTAAAAAAACTTTTTAAAAAGTTTAAGTAAAAACTTGATTTTTTTTTAAATTACATTCATATACAAAATATTCGAGGTAATTATGAAAAAAGATATACATCCAGACTATCATGAAATTAATATAGAAATGACAGATGGAACAAAATATATAACAAAGTCAACTTGGGGTAAAAAAGGGGATACTCTTAAATTAGACATTGATCCAGCATCTCACCCTGCATGGACAGGTCAACATAGAATAATGGATTCTGGCGGGCAAGTTGCTAGGTTTAATAAAAGATTCTCTGGTCTAAGTAAAAAATAATTAAATTTTTAATAATTGAAATTTACAAATCTTTTCAAAATTAAGCTTGATATTTTCTAAAAGTTTTATTCGGTTATTCTTGATTTGTGTTTTTTTATCATTTACTAAAACATTATCAAAAAACTTTTCAATTATAGAATTGAATTCATTAAAATGATCTAATTGAATTTTATTTGAACTTAATACTGAACTAATTTTATTACTTTTTGATAATTTAGTTAAAAATTTATATAATTGCATTTCTTCTTTTAACACAAACAATTCCTCTTTTATTTTTAAAGAATTTGGCAGTGTTTCAGACTTTTTGGTTATATTGTAAATTCTTTTGAAGTTTGAAATAAATTTAATTCCACTATTAGTATTTAAAATTTTACCCAATGCCTTTAATTCACTCTTAATTTCTAAAAAAGTCTTTTGACCAATATTATCTTTTGAAATTATTGCAGATAACTTATCTGATCTAAACCCTTTTTCGATAAGAAAATTATATAACCTATCAATTAAAAAAATTTTTATTTCATTTATGAGTTTGACTTCCTTGCTAAGTTTTTTATCAAGTGAATTAATTATTTGATCTAGGCTAAGTGTATTACTTTCATGCCACAAAACATT
The DNA here is from genome assembly GCA_902630555.1 of uncultured SAR116 cluster alpha proteobacterium. Taxonomy (GTDB): domain Bacteria; phylum Pseudomonadota; class Alphaproteobacteria; order Puniceispirillales; family Marisalimonadaceae; genus TMED54. The sequence goes on along the minus strand of CACOVB010000001.1, from coordinate 58,865 downwards.
AATCAAACTATTTCCTGACCTTCTTAAAGCAAATGGATCTCTAGAGCCTGTTGGTATTAAACCAATAGAAAAAAAACAGCTCAATGTATCAATATTATTACTAACTGATAAAATAGAACCTAATTTATTTCTTGGCATATTTTTATTTAAACCAATTGGTTTGTACTGGTCTTCAAAAGCAAATTGCATGTCCTTACTGAAACCATTTATTTTAGCTAAATATTTCAACATAGTTCCTTGAAGTTCAGGAAATTCACCAACTAAATTTGAACTTAAATCTAATTTTGAATATAAGCCAAGTTCGTTCAATTTTTTATTGTCATTAATATTAAATAAAGGACCAATTTTTTCATTAATTTTCGATAATCTTAAACTTCTATCATATAGATTACCAAGACCCTCATAAAAAATAATTGTTTTAAGTTTATTGAGATAAGATGAAAAATCATTTTTACAGTCATACTCCCAGAAGAAGAGGGCATCAGATAGTCTGGCTCTTAGCACTCTTTCATTACCTTTAACTACATTTTTATCAGTTTGATTATTAGGTGTTAAATTTGAGACAACGAGAAAATAAGGTGCCATGTTCTTAGAATTATCAACAAGTGAAAAATATTTTTGATGAACCTTCATAACTATTGATAAAATTTCAAATGGTAATTTCATGTATTGTTTATCAATTTTACCAACTAATACATTTGGAAATTCAACTAAACCTGTGACTTCATTCAAAAGGCTATCATCTCTATAATAATTGAGATTTAATTTTTTTGAAATTTTAGATATTTGCATTTCAATGGCTTTTTTTCTTTGAAGCCTATTAACAAATACATATGAATTTTTCATAGTATTAATAAAATCTTCTACTGAATTTACTTTTACTTTTTTATTTAAAGATCTATGCCCGAAAGTGTAATTTTTAAATTTTATAAAATCATGATCATTTATTTTAATTTTGCCATTTACACATGATTTATCAATTAACACCATTATATTTCTTAATGGCCTACCCCATTTCAAATCTGAATAACCCCACCTTTGACTTTTAGGCCAACTTATTGAAGTACACACTTCTTGAATAATTTCAGTAATCAATTGCGAGAGATTTTTACCTTTAATAAATTTTTTATGAAAATAAAATTGACCTTTACTTGTTTTATTTACAGTTAATTTTTTTAATGTAGTTTTGTTTGTTTTTAAAAAACCTTCAATTGCTAATTTTGGAGCATCAATCCTAGGACCTTTTATATCTAAACTTTGATCCTTTTGTATATTATCAATGTTATGAATTAATACACCGTGATGTCTAGGTGAACTTAAAATCTCAATTTTTTCATAACTAAGTAATACTTTGTTTAACACTTTTTCAAATAAAAGGTTTAATTCCTTTTCTAAAAATAGTTGCATAGAGGCAGGAATTTCTTCTGAAAAAAAATCAATTAAACAATTTACTTTTCTAATTTTCATGTCTTTTTATCCATTCAGAGCAACACGTTTTACTCATATTTCTAACTTTTAGGATATAAGCTTGTCTTTCAGAAACAGAAATAACACCTCTAGCATCCAATAAATTAAATATATGACTTGCCTTTATACATTGATCATATGCGGGTTTAACTAATGGTTTTTCTGAACTAATCAAATCATTGCATTCTTTGACACAATTATCAAATTCATTGAATAATTTATCTACATTTGCTTTTTCAAAATTATACTCTGAGTATTCCTTTTCTGCATCTTTGAAAATGTCTCCATAACTCTTTCCACCGGATGATTTAGGAAGACCATTAAAATCAATTGAGTATACGTCATCTAACTCCTGAATGAACATTGCCAATCTTTCAAGTCCATAAGTTATTTCAACCGCAACAGGCCTTACCTCAAAACCTCCAACTTGCTGAAAATAAGTAAATTGACTAACTTCCATTCCATCACACCAAACTTCCCAGCCTAAACCAGCCGCTCCTAATGTAGGACTTTCCCAATCATCCTCAACAAATCTAATGTCATGCTTAAGATGATCTAAATTAATATCTTTTAAACTCTTAAGATATAAATCTTGTATGTTATCTGGAGATGGCTGAATAATAACTTGAAATTGGTAATAATGCTGAAGTCTGTTTGGGTTTTCTCCATATCTGCCATCTGTTGGACGTCTACAAGGCTGTACATAAGCAACTTTCCATAAAGGGTTTGGTCCTAAAACATTCAAAGCAGTAGCTGGGTGAAAAGTCCCAGCACCAACTTCCATGTCATACGGTTGTAAAATTGTGCATCCTTGTTTAGACCAAAAATTTAAAAGTTTTAATATAATTTCTTGAAATGATAACTTTTGCATAATTTAAATTTTAGTTGTTTGATGGGCAATTATTATTAGTACAAATTTTTTCTGAAGTCCATACACCACATGAAGGACACTTAGATACATCCAAATTTTTAGGGTCATTTACCTTGGAAGGTTTTCGCTTTTTTGAAAAAATTTTGAATATAAAAGATATAGCCAATAATATAATAATTAACGTGAAAATTTTACCTATCGAAAACATTATAGTCCAAACTTTTTAAATATCAGTTTTTCTTCAATTTTATTTGAAATAACCTCAAATGTTATACTAATTAAGTTTCCTAAATCAAAAAATCTTTTCTTATTTTGAAACTCTTTAATTTTTACATCATTTCCAAATCTATCTTTAAGAATAGAATTAACCTGTCCTATCCCATCAATAAGTCCAAGTTCTAAAGCTTCTTTACCTGACCAAAACATCCCGGTAAATAGATCTTTATTCTTTAAATCAATTTTTTTTCCTCTTCTTAATTTTATAAATGAAATGAAATGCTCATGTAATTTCTCTTGTAAGTTTTTTAACCTTTTTACCTCATCTTTGTTTTCCGGCGAAAATGGATCTAACAAAGATTTATTTTTTCCAGATGTATAGACTCTTCTATCAACACCAATTTTATTTAATGCTTTATCAAATCCAAAACCTGCAGATATAACACCTATTGAACCAATAATTGACGCTTTACTTGCAAAAATTTCATCTGCGGCACAAGCTAACCAATAACCTCCAGATGCTGCAACATCTTCTACAAAAGTGATAACTGGAATATTTTTTTCCTTTGATAAACTAATTATTCTATCTGCTAAAAACTCGGATTGTACAGGTGAACCACCAGGTGAATTGATAACCAAAATAACTGCCTTATTGCGTTTATTTTGAAATGCTTGTTCAATTAATTTATTATAATCTTGAATATTTAATCCTTTTTTTCTACCCATATTTGGCGCGATTATGCCTGTAAAATTGATCAAAGAAACTACATTAGTTTTTTTAAATTTAAAAAATTTCATATATTTAAATCTCTCCAATAAGATACCTTTATGAATATATTAAATCAGTTATTAACACAATTAAAATACAAATTTAATAGATACATTGCATACATATTAGATAGATATTTTTTTTAAACTAATTATTATATTTTTAGAGGTAAAAATGAATTTGAATAATCTACTTAAAAAATCTTTACATAAAGTTGATGAAGAAATTTTAATGCGATTAGATGCAACAGTACCTTTATTATCTAAAATCGGATCTCATTTGATTAAAGTTAAGGGTAAAAGAATTAGACCTTCATTAACTTTAGCAATGTCAGCACAATTAGATGATTTCAGTAGAAACCCAATTTTACTTGCAACTGCAGTCGAGTTTATTCATACAGCAACATTATTGCATGATGATGTAGTTGACCAGTCTAATTTAAGGCGTGGAATTAAAAGTGCAAATATAATATGGGGAAATGAAGCATCTGTTTTAGCAGGTGATTTTCTATTTGCACAATCTTTTGACCTTATGGTTGAAACTAAATCCCTAAAAGCGTTATCAGTTCTGGCTCAAGCGTCTTGTAAAATCACTCAAGGAGAGTTTTTACAAATGCAAATTTCTAATAAACCAAATACAAAAATATCTGACTATTTTGATGTTATTGGAGGAAAAACTGCTCAATTGTTTGGTGCGTCTGCACAATCAGGAGCAATAGTTGCTAATGGCTCATTGCAACAAGTAAAAGCTGCTTTTGATTACGGCTATAATATGGGTTTAGCTTTTCAAATAATAGATGATATTATGGACTATTCTTCTTCAAAAACTCAGATGGGAAAAAATCAAGGTGATGATTTCAAGCTTGGTAAAACAACATTACCAATCATTCTTGCTTGGGAGAAAAGTAATAAACTTGAACGTGAATTTTTTCTTAAATCATTACAGGAATTAAAACAGGAAAAATGTGATTTTGAAAAATGTTGTGAAATTTTAAAAAAATACTCAATTTTGAACTTATGTAAAAAAATTGCTAATGATTTTGTAATTAAAGCAATAAATGCATTAAATGAGTTTTCAGAAAATGATTACAAAAAAGCTCTTATAGAACTAGCTAATAGTAGCTTGAGTCGAGTTAACTAAAACATGAAAAATAATGAAAGACAAAAACATTTAAACTCTATTAGAAAGAAATTGAGTTTTTTTATTAAGCAAAATAAACAGTTAAACTTAAGAGATTTATCAAGGAAATTAAAAAAAAATGATGCTTATCTACAGCAATATATTTCAAGAGGTAGTCCATCTTTTCTTCCAGAAGAGGAAAGGAAGATGTTATCTGATATTATTAATTTAGATATTAATTTACTTACTCCAGATTGGCTTAAAGTTACCACTTATAATGATGAAGACTTATTAACTTTCCAAAATATATCAAAAAACAAAGAAATAAAAATTTCATCATCTTTATTTGATAATTATACACATTTTAATATTAATCTTATAGAATTAACTGAACTTAAAATTAAACAAAATAATAATTATTATTCAGTAAAAATTATATTTGATAAAAATGTATCTAGTTTTTTAGATAATAATTTTTACTTACTACAAGATAAAAGTGAAATTTTCTTAGTACATTTAAGTGAAGATAAATCAGAGAATTTACAATCTTCTAAAGTTATTGTTAGACCGTATGACACCAATTTTAGACCCTTTAGAATAGATAGTAAAAGTTTAGTCATTCACTCTAAAGTTGTTTTCCTAGGAAGCTTAGAAAAATTTAATAACCAAAATGCATAAACGAACTGATACTGCAATTAACTTATTTATTGATAAGTTAGACAATTCTGGTATTGGGATTTCATTAATGCAAAATGAAAATGTTTGTTTAGTACCTTATACTCTTCCTGGCGAGAGAGTTAAGGCCAACATTATAAATAAATTTAAATCAAAGATGTATTGTTCTAATTTAGAAATACTAGAAAACTCCTCCGATAGATGTAATAAAACTTGTGAACATTTTACAAAATGTGGTGGTTGTTTATTACAACATTGGCAATATGAAAACTATAAGCAATGGAAATTCAACTTAATTAGACAACCACTTCTTAAATTAACTCCTGACATTAAAACTCTTGATATGATTAGTGCTGATAATTATTCTCGAAGGAGAGCAAAATTTTTTTTAAGGCAAGACAATAATAGCTGTAAATTAGGTTTTAAAAAATATAAATCAGAAACTTTAATTAACATTAACAATTGTATTATAATAGATCCTGAAATCATGGAATTTATGTCTGAAGTTAAAAACGCTTTTAATAAAAGTTTTTTGACTAACGAAATTTTAATTTTTCATGTTAATAAATTAGATTACGGTCTAGACATCCTTATCCAAACCAAAAAGTCCTTAAGAATAAATGATTTAATTAATATTTTTAAAAATTTTAAATCAAAAATAATAAGTATTTATTATCAGCAGAATAACCAAAATCCAGAATTAATTTTATTTTATAATAAAAATAAACTTAGTTTTGGTAAAGATAACGTATATGGCCTTATTCCACCAGCTGGTTTTTTTCAATCCACCAAACTTGCTGAAAATGAATTGATAAAAAATATATTAAATGAAATTCAAAATAAAAATAACCATGTGTTAGATCTTTATTCCGGTTCAGGAACTTTCACACTACCACTTTTAAAAAATAGTTATAACGTGTATGCAATTGACAATAATAAGAGTTCTATAGAATCTTTAATAAAAAGTTCAAAAGAACAAAATTTATTTAATAATTTTAAGTATAATATTTCTAATTTAACAAAAGAGAGAATTGAAACTCATTTTTTTCAAAATTTTGATATGGTTATACTTGACCCTCCAAGAGCAGGAGCAATTACACAAGTAACTTCACTCGGAAAATCAAAGGTGAAAAAAATAATTTACATTTCTTGCAATATTCAAACATTTTTAAGAGATTCAATAATCCTATTATCCTATGGTTATAAAATAAAATATATTTTACCAATTGACCAATTTCTTTATACAAGTCATTTAGAAATTTTTTCAGTTTTTGAGATTTAATTAGCCTGTTATTCCAATTTGCCATGGTGCAAATTCGTGTCTGCCTAAGGATAGAATTTCACTTTTAGTTTTTTTGCCAGAAGCAACATCAATAAAATAGTTGAAAATTTCTTCTCCCATTTCGTCTAATGACAAAATTCCATCAACAATTTTCCCACAATTAATATCCATATCTTCTTTCATTTTATTGAATAATATAGTATTTGTAGCTAATTTTATTGATGGTGATGGCTTTGCACCAAAACAAGAACCTCTACCTGTAGTAAAAGCAATCAAATTTGCTCCTCCAGCAATCTGACCAGTTGCTGAAACTGGATCAAAACCTGGGGTGTCCATAAAAACAAACCCTCTTTCAGTTATTCTTTCAGCATATTTATAGACTTCCATTAAGCCAGTTGACCCACCTTTCATTGCAGATCCAAGAGATTTTTCTAAAATATTAGCAAGACCTCCCATTTGATTGCCTGGACTTACAACTCCATTTATTTGTACGTCTCTACCTTTTGAATACACATTTTTCCACCAATCTACTCTTTCCATAAGCTTTTCAGCTACACTTACATTAATAGCTCTAGCAGTAAGGGTATGTTCTACTCCATAAATCTCAGGAGTTTCAGATAATACTGCAGTTCCTCCATTTTCAACTAATAAGTCAACCGCTTTTCCCAATGCAGGATTTGCTGTTAAAGAAGAAAATGCATCAGAACCTCCACATTGAAGACCTACCATTAAAGAAGATACAGGTGTAATAACTCTTTTATAATCGTTAACTTTATCAAGCATTTTTTTTACAATTTCAATTCCAGCTTTTATAGTTGAAGAGGTGCCTCCATTTTCTTGCATAATTAAAGTTTCAACAAAAGGATCATCTTGATCAAGCTTCTGATTTTGAAATAAGCCTCCCACTTGACATCTTTCGCATCCCAAACCAACAACTAAAGTTGCTGCAACATTTGGATGTTTGATATAGCCTCCCAATGTTCTGTATAAGAGATTCATAGGTTCACCTGAAAGTTCCATTCCACAACCTGTTGAATGGCTAAATGCAGCTACGCCATCTATATTTTTATAGTCTTTAAGTTTTTCAGAAGTAAAAAAAGAAGCTATTTCATGAACAACTGTTGCAGAACAATTTACTGTTGAAACTATTGCAATATAATTTCTTGTTCCAACCCTTCCATCTTGACGTTTATATCCCATAAAACTTTTTTGCAAATTATTTTCAATATAATTTGTAGGTTTATATTTTGAACAATAATTATGTTCTCTGTTAAATTCCTTAAAAAGAACATTCTTATTAGTTAAGACTTGTCCTTTCTTAATATTTGAATCTGCAAATCCAATAACAGTTCCATATTTAATTATTGGATCATCTTTTTCGATGCCAAATCTTGCTATTTTTTGACCAGATAATGCTGGAGCATCCATTGTAATTCCATATTCATTTAGCACCATTCCAGAATTCAAATTTTTTAACGTTATTAAAATATTATCATTATCATGTAAGCATAATGCATTTAATAAATTATCACTTTGAAGTTTATTCATTATAAAAAAAACCTTTCTTTTTAACCTTGCCTAGAAAGCCAAGCTTCAAAATTATTTTTTTCATCTTCATTTGTAAGTGGGTAGAGTCCTCTTATAGAGGATCCTTTTTTTACTTTGTTTAATACGTAATCTTCATATATTGTCATAAACTTAACTTCTTTTGAAATATCTGTAATAATACTATTTGGAACCACAACAACACCTTCTTGATCTCCTATAATTAAATCATTAGGCCAAACTGCAACATCACCGCAACCAATTGGTACATTAATGTCAATTGCTTGATGTAAAGTTAAATTAGTTGGTGATGAGGGTCTATTATGATAAGTAGGTATGTTTAAGTTTTTAATTTCATGAGAATCTCTGAACCCACCATCAGTAACAACACCAGCACACTCTCTTACCATCATTCGCGTTACTAATATAGATCCCGCGGATGCTGCTCTTGGATCTTTTCTACTGTCAAACACCATAACATAGTCTTTTGGACATTCTTCAACAGCTACCCTTTGAGGGTGATTTGGATCTTTAAAAACATCAATTGAGTTCAAATCTTCTCTTGCAGGAATATATCTTACTGTGAAAGCTAAACCTAACATTTTAGAAATTTTTTTGTTTAAAGGCGAAATACCTTGAATGAATTGATTTTTTAACCCTTTTTTAAAAAGTGCGGTGCAAATAGTTGCTACACTAGCATTTTTATATATATCTTTAACTTCATTGTTCATAATAATTATCTTAAAATATATCTGGCTCTTTTGCAGAATTTCCAAAGTCAGTTTCTAAAAAATCAAAATCACACCCTTCATTAGCTTGCTTAACATGATTACTATACATCCATAACCAACCTCTTCCAGCTTTAGGTTTTTTTTGAACTAAATTAGATTTTCTCTTTTGCAATGTTTCATCATTAACTAACATATTTATACTTCTTTTGTTTACATCAATTTCAACCATATCACCTGTTTTTAATAGAGAAAGAGGTCCACCTATATAACTCTCTGGAGCAACATGCAGTATACATGCGCCATAACTTGTGCCACTCATTCTAGCATCTGAAATTCTAACCATATCCCTAACACCTTTTTTTAATAATTTCTTAGGTATTGGTATCATTCCCCACTCAGGCATTCCTGGTCCACCAACTGGACCAACATTTCTAAGCACAAGGACATGGTTTTCTGTAACATCTAAGTCATCAGAGTCGATAATCTTATTCATTTCAGGGTAACTATCAAAAACAATAACTGGTCCCTTGTGCTTTAAAAACTTTTTTTCACAAGCAGCTGGTTTTATAACACAACCATCTGGAGCTAAATTTCCCTTTAAAACAGCCAAGGATCCCTCTTTATAAATGGGATTTTTTAAAGGCCTTATTACATCTTCATTAATTGGTTTTTGTTTTTTTATAATCTCTTTAATATTTTTACCAATAACTGTTTTTTCATCAATATTTAAAATATCTGAGAGTTGATACATTAATGAAAGAATTCCACCAGCATAATAAAAATCTTCCATTAAGTATTCTTTTCCTGAAGGTCTTATGTTTGCAATTACTGGAACTTTTCTTCCTATTTCATCTAATTTATCCATAGTAAGTCTTATTCCAGACCTTCTAGCAATAGCAATTAAATGTATAATGGCATTAGTTGAACAACCCATAGCCATTGCAACAATTATTGCGTTTTCAATTGATTTTTTAGTCACAAACTTTGAAGGTTTTAAATCTAACCATACCATTTCAACTATTCTTTTCCCTACATTTGAAGACATTCTAATATGATTTGAATCTGAAGCTGGAATTGAGCTTGCACCAGGCAAACAAAAACCTATAGCTTCTGCTATAGCTGTCATTGTACTAGCAGTACCCATAGTCATACAATGACCATAAGATCTTGCGATTCCTGTTTCTACTTCTTTCCAATCATCATCTGAAATATTACCTGCTCTTAGTTCTGCCCAATATTTCCATCCATCAGAACCACTTCCTAAAAATTTACCTTTAAAATTTCCTCTTAACATTGGTCCAGCTGGTAAGAAAACTGTTGGCAAATCGTTACTTATAGCACCCATTAATAAAGCTGGGGTGGTTTTATCACATCCTCCCATTAAAATAACACCGTCTATTGGATGAGATCTAATTAATTCTTCAACTTCCATAGAAAGCATATTTCTATAAAGCATTGTTGTTGGTTTCACATACATTTCAGCTAGAGAAATTGACGGTAATTCTATAGGGAAACCACCCATTTGAAAAATACCTCTTTTAACATCTTCCACTCTACTTTTAAAATGAATGTGACAAGGCTGTATATCTGACCATGTATTTATTATTCCAATTATTGGTTTACCATACCAGTCATCTTTACTATAGCCAATTTGCATAGCTCGTGATCTATGCCCAAAGGATCTGATGTCATTTGGAGCAAACCACCTATAGCTTCTAAGATTTTTATAATTTTTTTTCATGTTGATATAAGAGTATAAACTTATAATCTCATTAAATACAATAATTAGTGTTTGGTGGTCCCGGCAGGACTCGAACCTGCGACCTATCCATTATGAGTGGAGAGCTCTAACCAACTGAGCTACAGGACCTATATGACGATTAGTGTTATACAATTTAAAAGCAATAAAGTAAAGTTAGCTTTTATGTCTCTAAAAATGACCTTAATTTTCTTGATCGCGAAGGGTGTTTAAGTTTTCTCAATGCTTTAGCTTCAATCTGCCTAATTCTTTCACGAGTAACACTAAACTGCTGACCTACCTCTTCCAATGTATGATCTGTATTCATTCCTATACCAAATCTCATTCTAAGTACACGTTCCTCTCTTGGTGTTAGACTTGATAAAATCCTTGTCGTTGTTTCACGAAGATTAGCATGAATAGCAGCTTCTAATGGCTGAACAGCGTTTTTATCTTCAATGAAATCACCAAGATGACTATCATCTTCATCTCCAACAGGAGTTTCAAGTGAAATTGGTTCTTTAGCAATTTTTAATACTTTTCTTACTTTATCTAGTGGCATTGATAACTTTGTTGACAATTCTTCAGGAGTGGGCTCTCGTCCAATTTCATGCAACATTTGTCTTGAAGTTCTAACAATTTTATTAATTGTTTCTATCATATGCACTGGTATACGTATAGTTCTAGCTTGATCTGCAATAGATCGAGTAATTGCTTGTCTAATCCACCATGTAGCATATGTTGAAAACTTATAACCCCTTCTATACTCAAATTTATCAACAGCTTTCATCAAACCAATATTACCTTCTTGAATGAGATCTAAAAATTGAAGACCTCTATTAGTGTATTTTTTTGCTATTGAGATTACTAACCTTAAGTTAGCTTCTACCATTTCTTTTTTTGCGCGCGCTGATTCTCTTTCACCTTTTTGAATAATTTGAACAAGATTTTTAAATTCTTTGATAGGTAAATTTACTTTAGAAATAAATTCATTAATTGAGTTAAACATTTCATCAATATCAGATTTATTTTCTTTAAAAAAATCCTTCCAAACTTTATTAATACCAACATTATCTTTCCAAGAGAAATATGCATTTCCATCTTTCCATTTACTTAAAAAATCTAATCTTTTAATTCCAGCTTGTTCTGCCATTCTAAGCAATTTACCTTCAATGTTTGAAATTTTTTTATTAAGACCATAAATTTGATCTAATAATATTTCTTGTTTATTTGGATTTAAATAAATTTTGTCTAATTTATTAATTAAATCAATTTGAAGATTAAACCTTTTCTTTTCAGATCTCTCAATTAATTCTTCACCTTTTTGAAGTCTTGTTAGTCTTCTGTCATTTAGAGTCTCAATTTGCTTAAATGTTTCAACCACACCATCGATTATATCTAATATAGGTCCTTTAATTTCAGTTTCCATTGCCACAAGTGATAAATTTGAATCATTTTCATCATCTTCATCATCATTGTCATCATTATCTTCCTCATTGTCATTATCAGCAAGGATTTCATTTTTAGGTTTAATATTTTCGTTGAAACCAGGTTTATCTAATATATTATTAACATTTATTTTATTGCTTTGTAAGATTTCATTTTTATTTAACAAATTGTCATTAGATAAGTTTTTACTATCAGGATTATCCTCGTTAAGTCTTGCATACGTTGTTTCTAAATCTATGATATCTCTAAGCATCATGGAACCATTATCTACATTATCTCTCCATTGTAAAAATTGATTTAATGCTATTGGATTTTCATATAATCCTCCAATCATTAATTCCTTCCCTGCTTCAATTCTTTTAGCTATAGCTATTTCACCTTCCCTAGATAAAAGCTCTACAGTTCCCATTTCTTTTAGATACATTCTCACAGGGTCATCTGAACGACTTCCTTCATCTTCAGAAATATTCCCAACAACCTTTTCGTCGTTTTCTTCTAAAGTATTTTCTTCATTTTGATCTATAATATTTATACCTAATTCATTTATTGCTACCATTACATCTTCAATTTGTTCAGACGTTAACTCCCCATCTGGCAGGGCTTTATTTAATTGATCATGAGTTATATAGCCTGAAGTTTTACCTTTTTTTAATAAAGATTTTATCTCTGAGTTATTAAGATCAATTATAGGTTTATCTGAATTTTCCAAGTCAGATTTTTCTTTAGATTTTTTACTTATTTTTGACGTCATCATTTACTTCTTAATTATTATTTACCATATGTATTAATTCTTCTAAAACTTTTCTACTCTCATCAATTTTAATCTTTTTATCTGATGAACGTAATTTAGAAAAAATAGCCTCTAACCTGAAATCACCAAGAAATTTTATAAGATCTCTCTCTTTTAAACTTTCAACTAATTGAGTGTAACTTACATCAGAATTATTTTTAATAATACTAAATATAACTTCTTTAACTTCATGTAAACTATTATTAGTAAATTTTATTTTAATTAACTGTTTTTCAAAAACATCATAAAGTTTTGGAAAGTTTAAAATTATTGCAATTATTACTTTAAATCTATAATCACTTTCTATCTTAGGCAAATTTAAATTAATAAAATTGTTTGGCTTAGAGTTATATCCTCTTATTTTAGATCTCAATTTATTGATTCTATTTTCAAGGTCATCTTTAATAGCTAATTGAAGGTTTTTTTCTTTAATTTGATATATTTTACTTCTTATGAACTTCCAAAATTTAGCAACCTCTTCAGGTGTGTCATTCATTTTATTTTTAATGCCCATTAACCATATGATATCTGATATGTAATAGCTTTTTTCTAATAAGAAATTAAAATTATCTTTACCATTTTTAATTAGGTATTCTTCAGGATCTAGATTATTTGGCAAAAATACAAATCTAAATACATTATCAGTTTTTAGTAATGGGAGTAGTTTATCAAATAATCTAATTGAAGCATTTTTCCCAGCTTGATCACCATCAAATACAATGAAAATATTTTTTGAGAGTTTTGTTAATAAATCTATTTGTTTTTCAGAAACAGCAGTACCCAAAGAAGCTACAGCAGGATATCCAAATCTAAATAAAGCAATTACATCCATATATCCCTCACATAAAATAATATTATCGATATTTTTATTTCTTTTCTTTACATTATATGCACCGAATAAAATATTTCTTTTACTAAAAACATCACTTTCAGGAGAGTTTAAATATTTTGGTTCTGAAGAATTAGTTGTTCTTCCACCAAAAGCTATAACCTTTCCATTAGCTGATACTATAGGAATCATTATCCTGTCATAGAAATAACCATATAAATTATTATATTTTTTTTTTGCTAAACCAATTTCTACTAATTCTTCTTCATTAATATTTTTTGACTTTAAAAAATCAATTAATTGGTAATCATAATTTTTTGATGGCGCATAACCTATTAAAAATTCCTGACATATTTCTTTACTTAAACCTCTTTCATTTAAGTAATCCAAAACATTTTTGTTTTTCTTATTATTTAAAGTCTCAACAAAAAATTTTGAAGATAACTCAAGAGTTTTATATTTGTTTTGAAATGAATTATCTTGATGGCTTTTGTTGTTTACTGTTAAACCAATTAAACTTGCTAAATACTTTAAGGCACTATAGAAATCCATATTATCAAATTCCATAGTGAAAGAGAAAATATCTCCATGTTTTTCACATCCAAAACAGTGATAAAACTGTTTTTCATCATGAACATGGAATGATGGTGTTTTTTCGGAATGAAAAGGACATAGACCTATAAAACTATTTTCACTTTTTTTCTTTAAGATAACTTTTTTTGAAATTATTTCAGATAATTTTATTCGGTTTTTTATCTCTTCTTTTAAATCATCATTGTTCATTATGAGTTAAATTAATGTATCTTTCAAAAATTTACTAGCTTTACTAAAATCCATATTTGAAGAATACTTTTCTTTTAGGTAACTCATAACTTTTCCCATATCTCTAATAGACTTAGCATCGTTAAGTTTTATGGCTTCTTTAACAAGGTTTTGTATTTCATTATCATTCATTTGTTTTGGCAAAAATTGTTTGATTATTTTAATCTCATCTTCCTCGCTTTGAACTAAATCCATTCTATTGCCTTTTGTATAAAGTTGAATTGATTCTTCTCTTTGTTTTTGCATTTTTTTTAGTAAAGAAATTATATCAGCCTCACTTATGCCATTCTGATTTCCTTCTGTTCTAACAACAATATCTCTATCCTTAATAGCTGCAATTATAAGTCTGATTGTTTTTGTTGCTGCTAAATCTTTATTAATAATTGATTTTTTTAATTCAGAATTTAATTGTTCTCTCATAAAACACCTATGTTAAATGCTCTAATGTTTAATTTTATTGACCTTAAATGTAAACCATTTTAATTAGTATATAAATATCTTTGATATTATCTATTTGAGTATATGTATGCACGATTTTAAAATTTCCAACCTGAATTCTTATATACCCTTTAATTTCTTAAACCAAAACATTTTACCAAAAAATTCAATATTAATATTAGAAACTGGTGAAAAGTTTGTTGGATATTCTTTCGGATCAGAAAAATTAGGAATTGGTGAATTATGTTTTAACACTTCTATGACTGGGTATCAGGAAATAATCACTGATCCATCATATACTAATCAAATTATAAGCTTTACTTTTCCACATATAGGAAACGTAGGCACTAATTTTAATGATTATGAGGGAAAATCCAATGTTTCCGGTGTTATAACAAGACAACTCCCATCTAAAGAATCAAACTGGAGAAGTGATAAAAATTTTTCTGAGTGGTTAAAAGATTTATCAATACCTGGAATTGCAGGAATTGATACAAGAAAATTAACTAAAATTATTAGAAACAGGAAATCAATTAATGCGATCATAGCTAAAATTGACAAGACTGACAGCTTGAGTGAATTAAATAAAATTTTACAAAACCATCCATCTATGAATGGTCTTGAGTTGTTTAGTAAAATTTCAACTAAAAAAGAATATCTTTGGAACGAAAATTTACATGAACTAATCAAATTATCAAAAAAACAAAAATATAAGCAATTAAAAATTATTGCTTTTGATTACGGAGTAAAATCAAATATTTTACGAAACTTATATGAAAGAAATTTTGAAGTTTCTGTACTACCTTACACCACAACAATTGAGGAAATTATTTCAAAAAATCCAGATGGTATATTTTTATCTAATGGACCAGGTGATCCCAAAGCATCAGATCCAAATGTTTTTAAATTATTAAAAAGTTTAACGAGTTTAAAAGTTCCAATATTTGGTATTTGTATTGGTCATCAACTTATAGCTTTAACATTGGGTGCCAAAACTTCTAAAATGAAACAAGGTCATAGAGGCGCAAATCATCCAGTTAAGAATTTAGAAACAAATAGTGTAGAAATAACAAGTCAAAATCATGGATTTATTGTTGACAAACAAAGTCTTCCCAATGACCTTCAGATAACTCATATTTCTTTATTTGATCAATCAATTGAAGGCCTTAAACATAAAGAACTTCCAATTTTTTCAGTTCAATTTCATCCAGAAGCGTCCCCAGGTCCTACAGATACATCATATTTATTTGATAAATTCTATAATCTTTGTCTAGAGTACAGTAATGCCAAAAAGAACTGATTTAAACTCGATTCTAATCATAGGTGCAGGTCCAATTATAATTGGTCAAGCTTGTGAATTTGATTATTCTGGAGCACAAGCATGTAAGGCTCTTAAAGAAGAAGGTATAAGAGTTATTTTAGTAAATTCCAATCCTGCAACTATAATGACAGATCCCATTATGGCAGATGCTACTTATATTGAGCCAATCCAAAAAGATGTAATTCATAAAATAATAAAAAAAGAAAAACCTGATGCTATCTTACCAACCATGGGGGGGCAAACCGCACTAAACGTTACATTAGAATTACACGAAGATGGAATATTAGAAAAAGAAAATATTGAAATTATTGGCGCTAAACCTGAATCAATAAAAAAAGCTGAAGATAGAAGTTTATTTAAAAAATCAATGGATAAAATTGGCTTATCTTCAGCAAAAGCAAAAATTGTGAAAAATATGAGCGATGCATTAAAATCATTAGATTTTGTTGGGTTGCCATGCATTATTAGACCCTCTTTTACCCTTGGTGGAGAAGGTGGTGGAGTTGCTTACAATAAAGAAGAATTCATTTCAATTGTAGAACAAGGATTAAAATTAAGCCCCGTTAGTGAAGTTTTAATTGAAGAATCACTTATTGGTTGGAAAGAGTTTGAAATGGAGGTGGTAAGAGATAAGTTTGATAATTGTATAATAATTTGTTCCATTGAAAATGTTGATCCTATGGGAGTTCACACCGGAGATTCTATAACAGTTGCTCCTGCTTTAACTCTTACAGATAAAGAATATCAAAAAATGCGATTAGCGAGTATAAATATTCTTAGAGAAATTGGCGTTGATACAGGTGGATCAAATGTTCAGTTTGCAGTCAACCCTAAAGATGGTAGACAAATTGTTATTGAAATGAACCCACGAGTGAGTAGATCTTCTGCACTTGCTTCAAAAGCTACAGGTTTTCCAATAGCAAAAATAGCTGCAAAACTTGCTATAGGTTACCATTTAGATGAATTAATTAATGATATTACAAAAAATACGCCTGCTAGCTTTGAGCCTACAATAGATTATATAGTAACAAAAATTCCAAAATTTACTTTTGAAAAATTTCCAGGATCAAAAAAATATTTAACAACCTCAATGAAATCTGTTGGGGAAGCTATGTCAATAGGTAGATCTTTCCAAGAATCTCTTCAAAAAGGACTAAGATCTCTTGAAAATGATTATTCAGGATTAGATCAAATAAATGACAATACATCAGAAGAATTAGAAAAATTACTTAGTGAACCAGTTCCAGAAAGAATTTTAATTATAGCTGAAGCTATTAGAAAAGGTTTTTCTTTAGAAGAAATTCACCATAAAACAGGATGGGATTTCTGGTTTTTAGAGCAAATTAGTGGAATAATTGAAGTAGAAAATTTTTTAAGAAAAAATGGACTAAACAAAAATAAAGAGTTTTTAATAAGCCTAAAATCTATGGGCTTTTCAGATTTAAAAATTTCTGAATTGGTAAATATAGATGTTAATGAAATAATAGACCTTAGAAAAAGATATAATGTTTTTCCATCTTTTAAGAGAGTAGACACTTGTTCAGCTGAGTTTTCATCTGAAACAGCTTATTTATATAGTTCTTATGAACTATCAGATATAACAGAATGTGAAGCAAATCCATCTGAAAAACAGAAAGTTGTAATTCTTGGCGGTGGGCCAAATAGAATTGGCCAAGGTATTGAGTTTGATTATTGTTGTGTTCATGCGTCTTACAGTTTAAAAAAAATAGGCATTGAATCTATTATGATTAATTGTAATCCAGAGACAGTTTCTACTGATTATGATACGTCTGACAAACTTTATTTTGAACCGCTTACTTTTGAAAATGTTTTTGACATCATTAATAAAGAACAAGAAAATGGAAAAATACTTGGTGTAATTGTTCAGCTAGGTGGTCAAACTCCTCTTAAAATAGCAAATGAATTAGACAAATCAGGAATTAAAATTTTAGGAACTTCAGTTGATGCAATTGACCTGGCTGAAGATAGAGATAGATTTCAAAAATTGATAAAGTCTTTAAATCTAAAACAACCAATTAATGATGTTGCTAAAAGTAAAATTGAAGCTCAAAAAATTTGTGAAAATATAGGCTTTCCAATTGTTATTAGACCAAGTTATGTTCTTGGGGGAAGAGCTATGGAAATAATACACAATATGGATCAATTAAATAAATATATTAGTGAAGCTGTCAGAGTATCAGGGAAAAATCCTGTATTGATAGATCAATTTTTAAAAAATGCAATGGAAGTTGATGTTGATGCAATATCTGATGGAAAAGATGTTTTTATTGCTGGTATAATGGAACATATTGAAGAAGCTGGAATTCACTCAGGAGATTCTGCGTGTGTGTTACCACCTCAAAACATATCTGATCAAATGTTAAATAAAATAAAAAATCAAACCCAAATTATTGCAAAAAGTTTAAAGGTAAAAGGCTTTATGAACATTCAATTTGCTATAAAAGATAATGAGTTATTTATTTTGGAAGTTAATCCAAGAGGAAGTAGAACTATACCATTTGTTGCAAAAGCAACAGGACATCCACTTGTAAATTATGCCTGTCAAATTATGATTGGTCGTTCAATAAAAGAACTTAAATTAAAAGAAAATAACATTAAACACGTTTGTGTAAAAGAAGCTGTTTTTCCTTTTGCAAGATTTCAAGGTACTGACATTATTTTAGGTCCTGAAATGAAGTCAACAGGTGAAGTCATGGGAGTTGATAAAAATTTTGAACTAGCTTTTTATAAAAGTCAATTAGGTTCAAATATACCCCTTCCTCAAAAAGGTAAAATATTTATTTCTATAAAAGATGAAGATAAAAGAAAAATTATTGAGCCTGCAAAATCTTTAATAAGTTTTGGTTTTGACTTAATTGCAACTAATGGAACGGCAACATTCCTGAAAAATAATAAAATTTCTTGTGAAATTGTTAAAAAAGTTTTTGAAGGAAGGCCAAATATTGTTGATTTAATGATTTCAAATGAAATTGATCTCGTTATAAATACTGTTGAAGGGTTGAAATCAATTGAAGATAGTTTTTCATTAAGACAAACCGCATTATTAAACAATATTCCTTATTATACTACTATACAAGGTGCTATTGCTGTAACATCTGCTATTAAAAGTGTAATTAACAAAGAAATTGATGTACACTCATTACAATCATATTTAAATTGATTGGAGTATTTTAATGGAAAAAGTACCTTTTACAATAAATGGGTTAGAAAATTTAAAGAATGAATTTAATAATTTAAAAAAAATTCAAAGGCCAGAAATTATAAAAGCTATTTCAATTGCCCGTGAACATGGGGATTTATCAGAAAACGCTGAATATCATGCTGCAAAAGAAAAACAATCATTTATTGAAGGAAGAATAACTGAGCTTGAAAGTGTTTTAAGTAGAGCTGAAGTAATAGATTTAACAAAACTTGATGGAAAAAGGGTTACTTTTGGTACAAAAGTAACTGTATATGATGAAGATGCAGATAAGGATGTAGAATTTTCTATAGTTGGTCCTTATGAAGCTAATTTAGAAAAAGGATTAATTTCAGTCTCATCCCCATTAGCTAAAGGTCTAATGAGTAAAGAGAACGGCTCTCAAGTGGAGATTAAAACTCCAAGTGGTTTAAAAAATTATGAAATTTTAAATATAGACATTTTAAAATAAATCTAATGAAAATAGAATGCTTGATATTATTAATAGGCATTAAAGGGATTGATAATCAATCAATTGCTCTCGCAAAGAATCTAGGTTTTGAATTCAAAAAAATTAAAATTGAAATTAACCCTTTTTTAAGAACTTTCCCTTTTTTTGGACACCTTTTCAATAATTTAGGAAATAATCTTAAATTAATTAAAAAATATAATTTTAAGTATTTAATCACTACTGGGAAGAAATTATCAGGAGTATCTGTAGCTCTAAAAAAAATCTATGGTGAAAAAATAATTAATATTCATTTACAAAAACCAAATTTTTATTCTAAATATTTTGACATACTTGTGACACCAGAGCATGACGACTTTTACCGTAAAAATAATATTATCAAAATAATAGGTTCACTTGTACCATTCAATGAAATAGAAATTAAAAAAAAAAATCCTTTAATAGAAAAAAAATTTAAATATTTTAAATCTCCAAATGTATTAGTTCTCTTAGGTGGAAAAAGTAAAAGATTTACCCCAACTAATACAGACTATTCAAAGCTATTACTTGATATAAAATATGCAGCAAAAAAAATTTCAGCAAATGTTATCATTTGCCAATCTAGAAGAACACCAGAAAATATTTTATATCTGGCAGAACAAATATTTTCTGATTTTACACGTCACTTTTACATCTCAAAAAAGGATGAACCAAATATCTACCCATCAATAATTAAAATATGTGATTATATAGTTGTAACTAACGATAGTGTAAATATGATTAGTGAAACAGCCTCTACAACTAAAAATTTATTTTTGGGTTATTTAAACAAAGAAAAAAGTAAACTTAAGTCTTTTCATGAAAAACTTTTGAAATATAACAGTATAAAAATATTTAAAAATTCTTTTTACAATTTTAAAAAAATACCACTAGATAATCAAAAAAAATTAAATAAAGATTTCAAATTTATATTGAACAAATTATCTAAATAATTTCAATTTTTCCTGTTGAGAAAAGTTTGAATAGAGATAAGATACATTTTCTTTATAACCATTATAAATTTTTGTTTTTTGAAATTCATTTGTTCCTAATAACTGCTCTTTACTTTGAGACCATCTAGGGTGGGGAACATTTGGATTAACATTTGCCCAAAAACCATATTCTTTAGGTGCTAATTTTTCCCATAAACCAATAGGTTTTTCTTTTGTGAACGTAATTTTTACAATAGACTTAATTGATTTAAAACCATACTTCCAAGGTAATACCAATCTTAAAGGAGCACCATTTTGATTAGGGATATCTTTTCCATACATCCCAGTTGCAAAAAAAGCTAAATCATTTTTTGCTTCCTCAAGAGATATACCCTCAACATATGGCCAAGGGTACCAAGATTGTTTTTGACCTGGTGCAATTTTTGGGTCATAAAAAGTTTCAAACCTTACGTAATTAGCATCCTTATCTGGATCAACAATTTCTAAAATTTTATTAACTGGAAATCCTAACCATGGAACAACCATCGCCCAACCTTCAACACAGCGAAATCTATAAATTCTTTCTTCAAGTCCAATCAATTTTTTGAGCTTATCAATATCAAATGTTTTCTTTTTCTTAACTAACCCGTCAATTTTGATTGACCAATTGTCAACTTTAAGTTTTGAAGCTCTTCTCCAAATATTTTTACTTGACCCAAATTCGTAAA
Organism: uncultured SAR116 cluster alpha proteobacterium; assembly: GCA_902630555.1. Classification (GTDB taxonomy): domain Bacteria; phylum Pseudomonadota; class Alphaproteobacteria; order Puniceispirillales; family Marisalimonadaceae; genus TMED54. The sequence goes on along the minus strand of CACOVB010000001.1, from coordinate 37,457 downwards.
AATTTGTGTATGTAGTAGCTAACTTTTCACTTGTATAAGGCAATGAAAGAAAGTATTTTTCATTAAGTTTGTTTGTAGTTTGATATGAAGCTAAAGAAAATGAGGGATATAATGAAAACATCAACGCTGATTTCCCAAGAGAACTGACGAAAGACCTTCTATTTCTAAAATAACTTTCATCAGTTACCGATGATTCAGAAATTTCCCATGACTTTTTCTTTTTAAAATACATTTAGATCAATTCACTAACAGAGTTTTTTAGATTCTGTATTGCTATTTTAAGATCCTCGGTGCTTGTCGCATACGAAACTCTAAAATATGGCTCTAGACCAAATGCACTACCTGGAACAGCCGCAACTTTAGCTTCTTCTAAAATCCACTCAACAACTTCTGTATCATTGCTTAAAGATTTTCCATTTTTAGTTTTTTTACCGATTAATCCAGAAACATTTGGGTAAGCATAAAATGCTCCTTTTGGCATTAAACAACTTATACCATCAATGGAATTTAAACCTTCAACCACAAGATTTTTTCTTTCATTAAATGCTTTTAAACACGGTTCTAAAAATTTTCTATCACCATTCAATCCAGCTAAGGCTGCATATTGTGATATTGAAGTTGGATTAGAGGTTGATTGACCTTGTATTTTCATCATAGCTAGTATCAAATCTTTTCTCCCAGCTGCATAACCAATTCTCCAACCAGTCATGCAATAGCTTTTTGAAACACCGTTGACCGTAAGTATTCTATCTTTCAAATCTGGAGCAATTTGTGCTAATGTATAAAATTTAAAATCATCATATACTATATATTCATATATATCATCTGTTATAACATTCACATCTTTATGTTGTCTTAAAACATCTGCAATATAAATTAACTCTTGTTTTGTATAACAAGAACCTGACGGATTAGAAGGACTATTTAAAATTATCCATTTTGTTTTTTCTGATATGATTTTATCTAGTTGAGCAGGGTTTATTTTGAAATCATTTTCTTCATTACAATTCAAGAACTTCGGGGTGCCACCAGCTAATATTGTCATGTCTGGATATGAAACCCAATACGGTGTAGGGATAATTACTTCATCTCCTGAATTTAATGAAGCAAACAAAGCATTAAATAAAATCTGTTTTCCTCCAACTCCAACTATAACTTGATCCATATTATAATCTATCTCGTTGTCATTTTTAAATTTATTTACTATTGCTTGTTTTAACTCAGGTATACCCTCTACATTAGTATATTTAGTATAACCCATATTTATCGCTTTAATTGCAGCATCTTTTACATGTTCTGGCGTATCAAAATCTGGTTCTCCAGCAGATAAGCTAATTATTTTTTTACCAGCAGCTCTAAGTTCTCTTGCTTTAGCTGTAATAACCATTGTAGGTGATGGCTTAATTTTTTTTAAACTGTGTGAAATAAAATCCATTTAAACTCCAATTACTAATGCTATTGAATATTTTTCTTTCTATCATAAATCAATATTATGTCTATTGCCAATAATCATGAATTTAAACTAAAATCAGATTTTGATCCAGCAGGAGATCAACCTAAAGCAATAAATGATTTAATTGAAGGCATAAATAAAAAGGAAAAAGACCAAGTACTTATGGGTGTAACTGGTTCAGGGAAAACTTTTACAATGGCTCACGTTATAAAATCCGTTAATAAACCAACTTTAATAATGGCTCCAAATAAGACTCTTGCAGCTCAATTATATGGTGAAATGAAAGAATTTTTTCCTGAGAATGCAGTAGAATATTTTGTTTCATATTATGATTATTATCAGCCTGAAGCTTACGTTCCAAGATCTGATACGTTCATTGAGAAAGAGTCTAGTATTAATGAACAAATTGATAGAATGAGACATTCAGCAACTAGATCTTTATTAGAAAGAAATGATGTTATAATTGTTGCATCGGTATCATGTATATACGGAATTGGATCTGTTGAAACTTATTCACAAATGACAATTAATTTAAAAAAAGGTGATAATATATCACAACATAAATTAATTAGACAATTTACAGAACTTCAATATAAGAGAAATAATTTAAACTTTTCAAGAGGTACATTTAGAGTAAGGGGTGACATTGTTGAAATTTTTCCAGCGCATTATGAAAATGCTGCATGGAGAATAAATTTTTTTGGAGATGAAATTGAAGAAATTCATGAAATTGATGCCTTAACCGGTAATAAATTAAATAAACTTGATCAAATTAAATTATATGCAAACTCACATTATGTAACACCCAAACCAACATTAAATCAGGCAATTAAACAAATTAAAGAAGAACTAAAAATTAGATTAAACCAATTTTACAACGAAAATAAATTACTTGAAGCTCAAAGACTGGAACAAAGAACGAATCATGACTTGGCTATGATACAAGCAGCTGGAACTTGTCCCGGAATAGAAAATTATAGTAGATATTTGTCAGGTAGAAATCCAGGTGAACCACCTCCAACATTATTTGAATATTTGCCTAAAAACTCTTTAGTTTTTGCAGATGAAAGTCACATTAGCGTAAGTCAGATTGGAGCGATGTATAAAGGTGATCATAGCAGAAAACTTACTCTATCTGAATATGGATTTAGATTGCCCTCTTGCTTAGACAATAGACCATTAAAATTTGAAGAATGGGAAATGTTTAGACCTCAAACAATTTATGTTTCAGCAACTCCTGGTGAATGGGAGCTTGATAAAACAAATGGAGTTTTTGTTGAACAATTAGTAAGACCAACAGGATTAATTGACCCAAAGATTATTGTTAAGCCTACTTCAAACCAAGTAGATGATTTAATAGATGAATGTAAAAAAGAAATTAAAAAAAATCATAGAATTCTTGTAACGACCTTGACAAAGAAAATGGCAGAATCTCTCACAGAATTTATGCATGAGGCTAATTTAAAAGTTAGATACATTCACTCTGATGTAGAAACATTAGAAAGAATTGAAATTATAAGAGATTTGAGATTAGGAAAATTTGAAGTTTTGATTGGGATTAATTTACTTAGAGAAGGTTTAGATATTCCAGAGTGTGCACTTGTCGCGGTACTTGATGCTGATAAAGAGGGTTATTTAAGATCTAAAACATCTTTAATTCAAACAATTGGAAGAGCAGCAAGAAATCTTGAGGGCAAGGTTATTCTATATGCTGACAAAATAACAACATCAATGCAATACGCAATGGATGAAACTAATAGAAGAAGGGAAAAACAACTTTTTTTTAATAAAAAGAATAATATTGAACCCAAAACTATACAAAATAAAATTTCTGATATTTTGTCCGACTTAAATGATGATAATAAAAAAGAAGAAAAAAAAATAATGAAACATGTTAAATCAATTGCTGAACTTGAAAAAGAAATGAGAGTAGCTGCAAGTAATTTAGAATTTGAAGAAGCAGCAAAATTAAGAGATATTATTAATCGGCTTCAACAAAAGGAAATTGGTTTATTAAAAAAATAGATTTTTGATGTTTCAAAAATTATAATCTAGCTATGAATAAAATAACCAAAGTTGGTAATCATTTAAATCTTGAACATGGAATAAAAGTTATTTTATTAGAACTTAAAAACATTCCTAAAAAACCTGGAATTTATAAAATGATAAATTCCTCAGACGAACCAATATATATTGGAAAAGCTAAGAATTTATACAAAAGAGTTCTCAGCTATACTAAAGCTAATAAACTAAATAGACGTTTAATTACAATGATAAGTAATATCCAAAATATAGAAGTCAATATTACCAATTCTGAGGTAGAGGCTTTGCTACTAGAATCTAACTTAATTAAAAAATTCGAACCAAAGTTTAATGTTCTATTAAAAGACGATAAAAGTTTTAGTTCTATATATATATCAACCAATGACGACTTTCCAAAAATGATAACTCACAGAGGAATGAAAAATAAAAAAGGAAAATATTTTGGCCCATTCACTTCTAAAGGTTCAATCAACAAGACAATCGAAACGTTGCAAAAGGTTTTTTTAATCAGAAATTGTTCAGATAATATTTTTAATACTCGATCCAGACCCTGCCTTCAATATCAAATAAAAAGATGTAGCGCTCCATGCGTTAATTATATTTCTAAAGTTGAATATTTAGAAGGAATACAAAATGTAATTAATTTTTTGTCAGGAAAATCACAAAATATTAAAAAGATTTTGTCAGATAAAATGTATGAAAAATCTGAAAATCAAAATTATGAAGAAGCTGCTATTTTAAGAAATCAAATTTATGCGATATCAAATGTTATAACGTCTCAAAATATAAATTATCAAAACCTAAAAAATCTTGATTTAATTTATATGATAAAAAAACAAAATCATTGTGTAGTTCAAATGTCAATTATTAGAAATGGAAGTAATTATGGTTCAATTTCTCATTTTCCAAAAATCACTGATCACGCCGATGATTTAAAAGAAAATGAAATCATGTCTGCCTTTTTAAATCAATATTATAAAAATAATGACGCACCAAAATTAATAATTGTTAATGTTACACCAAAACAAAAAAGTTTACTTGAGGAACTTTTTTCTAAACAACAAAAACATTTGGTAAAAATTTATAACCCACTGAAAGGTTTTAAATTAAAAATACTAAATGATTTAGAGAAAACAGCTCTTCAAAATTTAAATAAAAAACTTTTTCAAAGCACCTCAAATAAGAAAAACTTATTTAATTTAAGTAAATTGCTTAACATTAATGAAATTAAAAAAATAGAGACATATGATAATTCTCATAACCAAGGGACAAACGCAATTGGAGCATTCATTACATTTACAGAGAATGGCTTTGAAAAAAACTTATATAGAAAATTTATAATTAAAGGGTTAATTCAAGAGAAAACATTTAAATTTAATGATGATTATTCTATGATGGAAGAAGTTATAACGAGACGCTTTAAAAATAATACTACCATTGAGCCACCAGATTTAGTTCTTATTGATGGCGGAAAAGGGCATTTAAGAAAAGTTCAAGATACATTAAATCAAATTAAAAATCATAAAATTTTTGTATTAGCTGTTTCAAAAGGAAGAGATAGAAACTCTGGAAATGAAAATTTTTATTACGGTGACAATAAAGAACTATTTTTAAATAAAAATGATCCAATACGATTTTTTTTACAAAATTTACGTGATGAGGCACATAGATTCGCAATTGGATATCATAGAAGTAAAAGGACAAAAGCTCTTTTCAAAAATCCTGTAGACGAAATACAAGGCATTGGGAAGATCAGAAAAAGAAATCTATTAAATTATTTTGGATCCAGTAATGGTATTAAAAAAGCTTCGATTGAAGATTTAGAAAAAGTACCAAATATAAATAAAAAAACTGCTGAAATAATTTTTAATTTTTTTAATGGTAGTTAAAAAATAAATTATTAATATAACTTATGCATTCAGTTAAATTACAAAAACATATACCAAATTTTCTTACAAGCTTTAGATGTCTTAGTAGTATCATTGTGCCTTGGTTTATTGTTTACGGAGATGAAATTGGTGCTATTCTCGCACCAATAATTTTTATCATTGCTGGAATTACCGATTTTTTTGATGGCTTCTTAGCAAGAAAATATAATGTAACATCAAATTTTGGTAAAATTATTGATCCTGTTGCTGATAAAATGCTGATTATTTCAACATTATTAGCTCTTAGTATGGAGGGTTTTTTTGACTATTACTATACTTTCATTCCAGTTTTATTCATAGTATTAAGAGAAATTTTCATAACTGGCATTAGAGAACAAACATACAATATGAATATAACACTTGATGTTTCAGTTTTAGCTAAATGGAAAACAACAATTCAAATCGTTGCCTGCTCAACATACCTTGTTTGGAGATCTCATTCATTTTTTTTCGAATCAAAAATTATTTTTATTTTATCCGTTTTATTAATTTGGTTTGCAGGGATAATAACTATAATTACATGTTATGATTATCTCAAAAAAGTATGGAATCATTTATAGGATATTGGTAAATATGATAATTAAATATTTTTCGTGGGTAAAAGATATTGTAGGCAAATCTGAAGAAACAATCTCAATTTCACCAGATATAGATACCCCAGAAAAACTAATTGATTTTTTAATCACAAAAAATGAACAATACAAAAAAGCATTTAGTAAACGTGCAACTATTAAAGTCGCACAAAATAAAATTTACATTTCAAAATCTACAAAAATTAAAAATGATGATGAAATAGCTTTCTTCCCTCCTGTGACTGGAGGTTAAAATATCTAGAAAAGTTAAAATCAAAATTCAAAAAAAATCTTTTAATGTCGATCGAGAAAATAAATTTCTTTTAAACAATAATACTGGAGCAATAGTGAACTTTTTAGGAACTGTTAGGGCTAAAGACAAAAATAATAAAAACATTTTATCAATGACATTAGAACACTATCCTGTAATGACAGAAAATGAAATTTTAAAAATAGCAGAAAAAGCCTTAAAAAAATGGGATATAAATTACATTTCCATTATTCATAGAATAGGTAAATTGTTTCCTAAAGATAAAATTGTATACGTTGGTGTGAGCTCAAAACATAGACATAATGCATTTAATGCATGTAACTTTATTATGGATTATTTAAAAACAAATGCTACGTTTTGGAAAATAGAAAAATTTGAAAACAAAAATAAATGGGTAATTCAAGATAAAAAAGAAATCGAAGCCCTAAAAAAATGGAGTTGATTAACTAGCTGTGTACAACTTTTTCGTATGCTTTCATTAAATTAAATGATAAATCACCAGGAGTAAATTTTATATCTTCACCAATTTGACTTACAGGCGTAACTTCTGCCGCTGTTCCAGTTAAAAAACATTCTTCAGCATCATTTATATCCTCTAGTCTTAATTGTTTTTCAATAGTATTTACACCTAAATCTTTAGCCAAATTTATTACTGTACGTCTTGTAATTCCATCTAAAAAACAATCAGGTTTTGGGGTATATAAATTTCCGTCTTTAAATTTGAAAAATATATTAGCACCGGTTGCCTCTGCTATAAGATCCCTCCAGTCTAACATCACTGCATCACTATAACCTTTTGCTTCAGCATCATGTTTTGATAGGGTACATATCATATACAATCCAGACGCTTTGACATGGACAGGAGCACAATTTGGGTCAGGCCTTCTCCATTTAGCAATATCTAATTTAATACCTTTCATTTTTTCACTCGGGTCAAAATAACTTGGCCATGCCCATGAAGCAATAGCAACATTAATAGTTGTTTTTTGAGCTGATACGGCCATCATTTCACTACCACGCCATGCTATAGGTCTCACATATGCGTCTTTTAAATCATTAGAAATAATTAATTCTTTTTTTGCATTCAAAATTTCAGATTGAGTGAAAGGTATTTCCATATCCATAGTTTGAGCACCCTCAAAGAATCTTTGAGTGTGTTCTTCAGATTTAAAGATTTTACCATTATAGGCTCTTTCGCCTTCAAAAACTGAGCTAGCGTAATGCAATCCATGATTTAGCACATGTATTTTTGAATCGTTCCACTCAACTAACTTTCCATTGAGCCAAATTTTTCCTTCTCTATTATCAAAACCCTGTATCACAAAAACCTCATAAAAATCTTAATTTAAACAAATTTTTTTAAAAAGTAACTACTAAATTTAAAAAATAAAATTGTAATTTAACTTGGAGTTGTAATAATTCTAAATAAACTATGTTTAACGAGGTTAATTATTAATTCACATATTTTAATTGTTGATGATGATCAAAAATTAAGAAATCTTTTAAGTGATTTTTTAAAAAGCAATGAATTTTTAGTATCAGATGCTTCTAACGCTTACGATGCTCAAAATTTAATGAATAGTATTATCTTTGATTTAATTATACTAGATATAATGATGCCTGGAAAAACAGGACTTCAATTTTTAAAAGAAATAAGAAAAAATAGTAGAGTTCCAATTTTAATGTTAACAGCAATGTCCTCAACTGAAGATAGAATTGATGGATTAGAAACTGGTGCTGATGATTATCTTTCAAAACCATTCCAACCTAAAGAACTGTTACTAAGAATAAAAAATATCTTAAAAAGAAATTCTTATATTAATAAAATAAAACCTAGTTCAAATCTAGAGTTTGGTCCATTTTTCTTTAATATGGATTCATTAAATCTTTACAAAAATGGCTTATCGATACATCTTACTACGTCAGAACAAAATTTATTAAAATGCTTTGCAAAAATGCCTAATAAAGCTCTCTCTCGAGATGATTTAAATAAAATGTTAGGTGGAAAAATGGAAGACAGATCAATTGATGTTGCAATTACTAGAATCAGAAAAAAAATTGAAAAAGATCAAAGGTTTCCAACTTACCTTCAAACTATAAGAGGCTTTGGATGGAAATTAAATACTTTTAACAGTAAAGAATTTGACAATGAGGCTTAGAAATATTACTCCAAAAAGCTTGTTTGGACGAATGTTATCCATCATTCTTGTCCCTATAATATTAGTTCAAATAATTTCTGTCTTTATTTTTTATGAAAGACACTGGGATTCAGTCTCAAGACATATGTCAAAAAATCTAGCAAATGATATAGGACTTTTAATTGATGAGCTTGGCTCAAATCCCTCTAAAGATGAAAGATCATTATCTGCAACAAAAGCAAGACAATATTTTAATTTTATATTTTATTGGCTAGAAGGAGGTATATTAAAACCAAATCAAAATTTAGACAAAAAATTTTTTAATTTCAGAGATGCTTTATATTTAAGAATAAAAAAGCCTTTTTATTTATCAACTCAGGAAAATACTGGGCAAATAGTAGCTGACATACAATTAGCTAATGGAATCGTAAGAATGACTATTGAAAAAAAACGGTTATTTGCATCAACCGGTCTAACATTTATTGTATGGTCTATTGGTTCGTCAGTAATTTTATTTTCTATTGCAATAATTTTTCTAAGAGGTCAAGTTAGACCAATTTTAAATTTAGCAAATGCTGCTCGTCAGATTGGTTTTGGTCGAGATGTAAAAAATTATAATATTGAAGGTGCTACCGAAGTAAGATTAGCTGGTAGAGCTTTTCAGGCTATGAGACATAGAATAAAAAAACAAATTACAGAAAGAATGGAATTACTTGCAGGTGTGAGTCATGATTTAAGAACTCCAATAACAAGAATGAAATTACAACTAGAATTACTCAATGAAAATACTAATCTCAAAAATAATTTAGGAGAAGATCTTGATGAAATGGAAGAAATGATAAAAGGTTATTTAGAGTTTGCAAAAGATGATAGAGAAGAGGAAATGGTAGAAGCAAATTTATTTAAAATTGTTCAATTAGCAGCCAAATCATCAGATCCTAGCTTAAATAAAATCGAAATATCTCCACCTTCATCTGAACTACCCATCTTCCCTATGCAAGTAAGATCAATCAATCGAGCATTAATAAATTTGTTGAACAACGCCATTAAATATGCTGGAAAAGCTAAAATTTCTACTCGATTATTTGATGATCATTGTGAAGTTGTAATTGATGATAATGGGCCAGGAATACCTCGTGACAAAAGAGAAGAAGCACTTCTACCTTTTAATAGGCTAGAACATTCAAGAAACAAAAATACAGGAGGAATAGGTCTTGGGCTTTCAATTGCAAATAATTCCATACTTTCGCACGGTGGTGAACTCATTTTAGAGGATAGTCCATTAGGTGGATTAAGAGCTAGAATATTATTACCAGTTTAATTTTTAAATAAAAATGGTAATTCAAACACTTTCTTTAAATCCTGATCTAAATTACTCATAATCTTATCAATAGTTATTTCTTTTCTATTTAAAAGTTCGTTTAAATTCTTAATATAAAGAGAATTTAATATGGTTGCTTTTATATTTAATTTAAAATATGGATCCTTGTCACCGCAACATTTCATTAACTTTAAAATAAATTTATGATTTTGATTGTTTAAAATTAAAAAGTTTAAAAATTTATCTCTTTTTTTAGCACTTAAAAAAATTAATGCTTTTTTATATTTATCTAAATTTTCAAATTTTATAAAAAAAGCTTCTAAAATTTTTTCAAAATATGAAGCATCTTCATCTCTTATTTCTTTATTTAAAAAAATTAATATTTCATCGTCAATTTTCGAATTAAATAATTTCAAATACTCTAATTTATTGATTTCTTCACTATAAGGGAATAATGTTTTTATGATAGAGTTATCTATTTTTAATTTTTTTGAAATCAAATCTATATCAAATTTTTTTTCTCTTATTACCGAATTAATATACTCATCGGCAATTAAATATTTTATTTCAAAATTATTCATCTTTTTAATTTTTTAGTTCGTGTGCTCTATTTATAGCATTTAATACAGCTTTTTTTAATATAATCTTTAAACCTTCTTCTTCATTCATTAGAATTTTTAAAGCTGCTTCTGTTGTTCCACCTGGACTAGTAACATTTTTTCTAAGAGAAGTAGCATTATTAATATTATCAGAGTCTAGTAAAATGGCTGAACCAATAAAAGTGTTTTTAGCAAAATTCGTAGCGTCGTCTTTAGATATTCCTAAATCTATAGCAATTTCAGTTAAAGCTTCCGTTAAATAAAAGAAGTAAGCTGGCCCTGATCCAGAGATTGCAGTTATTAAATCAATTTGTTCTTCATTTGAAACAAAAGAAACTGTACCGATTGATGATAATAGTTCTTCTATAATAAGCTTTTCATTTGGTAATATAGAACTAGAACAATATATAGCTGTAACACCCCTTGATATAGAGGCTGGTAAATTAGGCATTGCTCTAACTATTTTTATTTCAGTAGAAATATTTTCTTTAAACCAACTAACAGATTTTCCAGCTAAAATTGATATAAAAACTGTACTTTTATTTTCAAATTTTAATATATCATTTTTAATATCATTTAATTGTTGAGGTTTTATAGCAAGAACAACAAAATCAATTTCTTTATTTTCTGTAAAAAATTCATTGAAATTTTTGTATACTTTTACATTTGTAAATTTTTTATAATTTAACAATAGTTCTTCTTTTTCAATTATTGAAATTTTATACTGAGAGTTTTCTTTTACCCAACCTTTTGCAAGGGCTGATCCCATTTTTCCATGCCCAATTAATACAATATGATTCATATTCAAAGTCCATATTTAGTTCATTTTTTTTTAGCTTTTGATACTTTTATTTCTAAAGATAATTTGTTTACTCTATCTTCTAATGCATGAAAATCTTCACGTGTTACGTAACCTTTTTTATTTAAATATTTTTCAATTTTAATATTAATTAAATTTTCAATCTCACTTTTAATACCTGAAAAAGTAGATAAAATTCCATATGCAATTGATTTACTGTCGTTAAAAAAATTTTTGTCTTTCATATTTCTACCTATCATCTATATTTAATTATAAATACTATACTAATTCAACTTATATACAAAAATTATGAATTTTCCAGCAATTGATCCGATAGCTTTCACAATTGGTCCCCTAGCTGTTAGATGGTATTCCTTATCATATATAATTGGCATTTTGATTGGCTTAATTTTAATAAATAAATTTATAATTACTTATAAAAAAAATATAACAAAAAATGATGTCTATGATTTATTAAATTATTTAATTTTAGGAATAATTATTGGGGGAAGATTAGGATATGTTTTCTTTTATAATTTAGAATTTTATTTTTATAATCCATTTGAAATACTTAAAATATGGAATGGTGGAATGTCATTCCATGGAGCCATGGTTGGAATCATAATTTCTATTGGTTGGTTCAGCTCAAAAAATAATAAATCTTTTTTTGATTTAACAGACATTATTTGTCTAGTATCACCAATTGGTATTTTTTTTGGAAGAATTGCAAACTTCATTAATGGTGAATTATATGGCAAAGTCACAGACCATACATTTGGCATAATATTTCCAAGAGGTGGTGAATTACCAAGACACCCTAGTCAATTATATGAAGCATTTTTTGAAGGGTTAATTTTATTTATAATTTTAAATTGTCTTTTTTTCTTTTCAAACCTTAAATCAAAGTCTGGCATAATATCTAGTCTTTTTCTTATCCTTTACGGTATTTTTAGATTCTTTATTGAAACTCTAAGAGAACCTGATGCCCATATTGGTTTGTTATGGAATTTTTTATCAATGGGACAGTTATTATGTATCCCTATGATTGCATGTGGAATATTACTTTTGGTATATGTAAAAAAATTAAATGAACAACAAATTAATTAATCATTTAAAGAAATTATTGATAAAAAATAATTATCTTGATCTTAATACTTTTTTAGATGTTATTTTGTATGATAAACAATTTGGATTTTATAATTCAATTAATAGACAAAAAAATGAATTAATTGGAAAAGAAGGACATTTCATAACAGCGCCAGAAATTTCTCAGTTATTTGGTGAATTAGTAGGTATATGGATTTTACAACTATGTAGAGAAAATCATTTTCATAATATTAATTTGCTTGAACTAGGCCCTGGAAAAGGTACTTTAATGAGAGACATATTAAGAATTTTTTCTCAACAAAAAGAGAATATAAAAATTAAAATCCACCTATTAGAGTTTAGTAAAGTTTTAAAATCCTATCAAAAGGAAAATTTAAAACAATATGGTCACGAATTGAAATGGTATAATAATATTTTTAAAATTAAGGATCAGCTAAATGATAATCCGACAATTATTATTTCAAATGAATTTTTTGATTGTCTTCCTATCAATCAATATAAATTTTATAAAACAAAAAATATATATACTAAAAAAATTGTAAGACTTGATAAAAACAACTTTTTTTTCGATGAAAAAGTTTTAGAACCTCAAGATATTCCTTTTATATCAAATATTATCAAAAAAGACTTTGATAAATTAAATGAGGAAACAACTATAGAACACTCACCTTTTGTATTATCACATATAAATCAAATTTGTGACATAATTCTTGAGAATAAAGGTGCTAACTTGTTAATTGATTATGGTAAAAACGACCCTTATGGTGATACACTTCAATCAGTATTTAAAAATGAAAGAAGTAATTTATTTAATAAAATCGGTGAAAGTGATTATTCATCTTTAGTTGACTTTAGTAATATAGAACAAATTGTAGAAAATAAAAATTTACAGTATTACCAGCTTAAAACACAAAGAGAATTTTTATTGGAAATGGGTATAAATAAAAGAATTGAAAATTTGTCTTTAAATGCAAATGAATTTGAAAGAAGAGATTTGCTCTCTGGATATGAGAGACTTATTTCAAAAAGACAAATGGGTGATATATTTAAAGTAAATTGTTTTAGTGATAAAAATCTTTTTGTACCAATTTTTAAATTGTAAAAATAATAAATGACAAAATATCAATTTAGTAAAATTAAAAACATACATTACAATTTTTTTTCAGCAGAAAGAGGTTTTTCATCTTTCCCATATAATAGTCTTAACTGTAGTTTTAATACTCAAGATTCCTATGAAAATATTATAGAAAATAGAAACTTAGTTAAAGATATGATTTGCTTAAATGATCTTTTTTTTATTAATCAAATTCACTCTAACAAAGTCTTTTTTTTAGAAGATAAAAAACAATTATCTTCTAAATTAAATGTTGATGGAGTTGTTACCAATTTAAAAAATATAGGTTTGTCAATACTTACTGCTGATTGTGCTCCAATTTTTTTTCTTGACTTAAATAATGATATTATTGCTGCTTGTCATGCAGGTTGGCGAGGTGCTCTTAATGGGATTATAGAAAATACAATAAATAAAATGATTGAAATTGGAAGTTTGAGGAAAAACATCCTTTCTATTATAGGCCCAACAATCCAACAACACTCATATGAAATTGGCAATGATTTAGTTATAAAAATTGAATGTACTACTGAATATAAATCAAATAATAAAATTCTTGTTGAAAAATCAAAAAAATATTTTTTTAATTTACCTTTATTCATAAAACATAAGTTAAATTTAAATGAAATAAACAACATTAGTGATGTCGAGATAGATACGTATTTGAATAAAAATTTTTTTAGTTATAGAAGAACTACACAAAACAGAAAGAGTGATAGCTTGAAAAAAGCAACAGGTCGTCAAGTATCAGTTATAGGATTAAAATAAATTTATCATGCCACATTTAATTATCTTTATTTTCTTAATAATTATTGGTAGTTTCATTATGTTATTTATATAGAGAATTTTGTTTTAAGGTTTATTCATGAAAATACTTTCTTGTAATTCAAATTTGCCCTTAGCTGATTCAATCTCAAAAGAATTAAATTTAAAACTAGTGGATGCAGAAGTTAAAAGATTCTCTGATATGGAAGTTTTTGTTGAGGTTAAGGAAAACGTTAGAGGTGAAGATATGTTTGTCATACAATCAACCTCATATCCTGCAAATGATAATTTAATGGAATTACTAGTTACATTAGACGCATTAAGAAGAGCAAGTGCAAAAAGAATAACGGCTGTAATTCCTTATTTTGGCTATGCGAGACAGGATAGAAAGTCAGGTCCAAGAACACCAATTTCTGCAAAACTTGTAGCTAACTTAATAACTTCAGCTGGTGCAGATAGAGTTCTTACAATGGATTTGCATGCAGGACAAATACAAGGCTTTTTTGATATTCCCACAGATAATCTTTTTACAGCACCAGTTTTTGCTAAAGATATTAAAGATAGATATTCAGATGTCCCCACTATAGTTGTATCCCCAGATGTTGGAGGAGTATTAAGAGCAAGAGCTATAGCAAGAAGAATTAATGCTGGACTTGCAATTATTGATAAAAGAAGAGAAAAACCTGGTGCATCTGAAGTTATGAATATAATAGGTGATGTATCTAAACATCATTGTATTTTAGTTGATGATATTGTTGATTCTGGTGGTACGTTATGTAATGCAGCTCAAGCTTTAGTTTCAGCTGGAGCAATTTCTGTTGATGCATATGTGACTCATGGTGTACTGTCGGGGTCTGCAGTGTCTAGGGTCCTAAATTCACCTTTGCAAAATTTAGTTACGACTGACTCTATTCAAGCAACTGAACCAATCAAATTAGCTTCAAATATTAGACAAATTTCAATAGCAACTATACTTGGAGAAGCTATAAGAAGAGTACATACAGAATCTTCAGTATCAAGTTTGTTTGATTAATTAATATTTTTCTTTTCATTTTAATAATAAAAGGTTATTAATTCTTACTTATTGCACCCCTGGAGGCAATTAATTATTTATGGAGTTTTTAAAAAATGGAAGCAATTGATTTAAAAGCAAATCTAAGAGACAAGGTTGGTAAGGGGTCTGCCAGATTTGCTAGAAAAAATAATCTTATACCAGCTGTTATTTATGGTAATAAAGAAAAACCAATACCAATTTCTTTAGAAAAAAAAGAATGGTTTTTTTTAATGCAAAAGCCTGGTATTTTTGGACAACTTATTAATATTGAAACCAAAGACGGAAAACACTTTGTTTTACCAAGAGATATCCAATTTCATCCAGTGACGGAAGATACTTTACATATTGATTTTTTAAGAGTTACAGACAAATCTTATGTCAACGTGGGTATCACTGTTGAGTTTATAAATGAAGATAAATGTAACGGCATAAAATTTGGTGGAGTTTTGAATGTAGTGAGATCACAAGTTGAGTTAAATTGTCCAGCTACAGCTATCCCAGAAAAAATTACTGTTGATTTAGAAGGGCTGAATGTTGGTGATACTATACATATTAGCTCTATAAGTTTACCTGAAAACTGCACGCCAACTATAACAGATCGTGATTTTACAGTTGCTACTATTGCTGCCCCAAGAGGCGGAATGTCTGATTCTGACGAAGAAGATGAAACAACTGAAGAGCAGGCAACAGAAGAAACTGAAGAGAAAACTGAGGATAAAAAAGAAGAATAGTGTACATAAATGTATCTTTTAGTTGGATTAGGTAACCCAGGTACAAAATATTACTATAATAGACATAACATTGGCTATATGGTCATTGATCATTTAGCAAAAAATTATGAGTTACCTAATTTTAAAAAAAAAACTAAATCTTCTTTTTCCGTAGGTTTAATTGAATCATATAAAGTTATATTGCTAAAACCAACTACTTATATGAATTTATCTGGTGAAAGTGTATTAGAAATAAAATCTTTTTATAATATTGATATAGATAATGTATTTGTTTTTCACGATGAAATAGATCTGAAATTAGGTGAAATTAAAGTTAAAAAAGGTGGTGGCCATAATGGGCATAACGGTCTAAAATCCATAGACAATCTTATAGGAACATCATACCACAGAATTAGAATGGGAGTTGACAGACCTTTTGTTGACAGAATAGAAAACAAAAGCCATATTGTTTCGAAATGGGTTTTAACTGACTTTACTGAAATTGAAAAAGAAAATATAATACAAAAAAATTTAAGTTTTATATCACAAAATTTAGTAAATCTCATTTCAAAAGAATTTGAATATTTTAATAATAATAAATAATTTTTAAGGCTTATAAATGGGATTTAAATGTGGAATTGTTGGATTACCAAATGTTGGAAAATCAACTTTATTTAATGCATTAACTCAAACAACATCAGCTGAGGCTGCAAATTATCCATTTTGCACTATAGAACCAAATGTTGGTAATGTAATAGTGCCAGATGATAGACTAGATAAATTAGCAAAAATTGCAGAATCAAAAAATATAATTCCTACTCAAATTCAATTTGTAGATATTGCTGGTTTAGTTAAAGGAGCTAGTAAAGGGGAAGGGCTTGGAAATCAGTTTTTATCACATATTAGAGAAGTTGATGCTATATTACATGTTTTAAGATGTTTCGAAGACAAAGAAATTACGCATGTCAATAATATTATAGACCCAATTTCAGATAAGGAAATTATTGATACAGAGCTCATACTTTCAGATTTAAATAGCTTAGAAAAACAAATGAATAATCTTAAAAAGAAAATACGCACAGAAGATAAAGAATTAAAATATCAATATGGTGTAATGGAAAAACTTTATAAAGCTCTATCTGATGGAAAAAAAATAAATGAATTATTAAATATAAATGAGAAAGAAAAAGAAATTATAAAAAAATTGTTTTTAATAACGTCAAAACCAGAACTTTTTGTTTGTAATGTTTCAGAGAATGATTTATCAAACGGCAACAATTTTACCAAAGAACTAGAAACCAAATTTGTTAATAAAAACAATAAAATAATTTATATTTCAACGTTAATCGAATCTGAAATCTCACAATTAGATGATGATGATAAAATTGAATTTATAAAGGATCTAGGAATTTCAGAAACAGGTTTGTCAAGATTAATAAAAGCTGGCTACACTCTTCTTGAATTGATCACTTTTTTTACAATTGGTCCTAAAGAAGCCAGGGCGTGGACTATCGAAAAAGGCATACAAGCTTCTAAGGCTGCAGGTAAAATTCATACAGATATAGAAAAAGGATTTATAAGAGCTGAGACTATTTCAACTATTGATTACTTAAATTGCCAAGGTGAAGCTGGAGCAAAGGAAGCTGGAAAATTAAGGATTGAAGGTGCAGATTATATAGTTAAAGATGGTGATATTTTCAATTTTAGATTTAATGTTTAAGGTGAGAGAAAAATGAACGAAACTATAGAATTAAAAACTCTAGATAATCATAATTTTAATGCTTTTATTTCACGTCCAGACTCTAAACCAAAAGGTGGGTTAGTTGTAATTCAGGAAATATTTGGTGTAAATGAACATATACGTGAAGTTTGTAAAAAATTTATGAAAGAAGGTTATTTAACTATTGCTCCCTCACTGTTTGATCGAGAAGGCAAGAATATAGAACTTGATTACACAAAAAATGATATTAGTAAAGGAAGAATTCTTAAAGAGAAATATAATTTATTATCTTTGAATGAAATCAAATCCTCGGTTGAATATGTAAAATCAGCAGGGAAAGTTGGCGTTGTAGGTTATTGTTGGGGTGGTTCTTTAGCTTATAGATCTGGGTGTGAATTAACAAATATAAACTGTTCAATTTCTTATTATGGTGGAGATATACCTGCGTCTAAATTAACTACAAAATGTCCTTCTATGTGTCATTTTGGCGAATTAGATGCTGGCATCCCTATTAATGACGTTCTTAAATTTAAAAATAATAATCCTGACATTAAATTATTTACTTATCCAGCTGACCATGGATTTAATTGCGACCATAGATCTCAATACAATGAAGTTTGTTCAAGGATTGCATTTGAGAGAACAGTCGGGTTTTTAAACAAAAACTTAATTTAGTTCTTATTTTTAATTGGTGCCCAAATTTGTCTCATAGAAAAATAAGACAATATTGAAAAAACGATCAAAAATAATATAACAGTTATTCCTAATTGTTTTCTTTCCTCTAGTTCAGGCTCTGAGGCCCAAGCTAAAAATGTTGTTACATCAATAGCCATCTGATCTGGAGAAGCTTTAGTACCATCTAAGTACTCAATTCCATCTTCATAAAGAGGTTGAGGCATCGCTATTAGATTGCCAGAATAAAATTTATTATAATACATACCTTCTGGGACTTTCATGTTTTTTGGAGGCTCTACATATCCACTCAAAAGAGCATGTAAATAATTTGCACCGTTTGGCCTAGCTTTGATTATTAATGACAAATCTGGAGGATAAGCTCCACCATTTGCTGCAATTGCTGCTTTTTTATTAGGATATGGTGAAGCAAATTTATCACTCGGTCTTCCAGGTCTAGTGAAAAATTCTCCGTCATCATTGGGACCATCAGTTATTTCAAATTGTGAGGCGATTGCTTTTAATTCATCTTGATTATATCCCAAAGCGGCTAAGTTTCTATAAGAGATTAATCTCATTCCATGACATCCAGCACAAACTTCTTTATAAACTTGAAAACCCCTTTGAGCTGAAGCTTTGTCAAATGTTCCAAATATACTTGAGAAAGACCAATTTTTGTCTGGGTACTCAATAGCTTTACCCGCAGATAAAGCTAATTTACTAAGAAAAAAATTAAATAAGATTAAAAAGTATAATACTGATTTACTAAACCTCATTTATTTCTTCTCTCTCATCGCCATCACCGTACTTGCGTTGCTGGAAGCTGTAATAATGGGTGTGGAAATCGATACTGGAAGTGGCCTTGTGCTTTCTATTTTTGGAAGCAAAGGAAGAATAATTAAAAAATGAAAAAAGTAATACGCAGTTGCTAATCTAGATAATACAACATAAATACCTTCAGCAGGCATTGCTCCTAAATACCCAAGTGCGATACAATCAATTACTAAAAACCAGAAAAATAGTTTATATAAAGGCCTAAATTGACTAGATCTAACAGAAGATTTATCTAACCATGGTAATACAAATAAGACCATTATTGCACCAAACATAAATAAAACACCACCAAGCTTATCAGGAATAGCTCTTAAAATAGCATAAAAAGGTAGGAAATACCATTCAGGTACAATATGCGCAGGTGTTACCATTGGATTGGCTGGTATGTAATTATCAGGATGACCCATAAAATTGGGGAAAAAGAAAACTGCAGCTGCAAAAACAGTAGCAAAAACAGATAATCCAAACAAATCTTTGATAGTGTAGTATGGATGAAATGGAATTGTATCTTGTTTTCCTTTTACATCTATTCCAATAGGATTGTTTGAACCAAATCTATGAAGTGCTACTAAATGGAGAATAACAACACCAACTATTACAAATGGTAAAACAAAGTGTAGTGAAAAAAATCTATTTAGTGTTGGATTATCGACTGAAAATCCTCCCCACAACCACGTTACTATACTTTCACCTACTAATGGTATAGCTGAAAATAAGTTCGTTATAACCGTTGCTCCCCAAAAACTCATTTGACCCCATGGTAAAACGTATCCCATAAAAGCAGTAGCCATCATTAGTAAGAGTATTAAAACTCCAAGTATCCACAATATCTCCCTTGGTGCTTTATAAGATCCATAGTAGAGCCCTCTAAATATATGGATATAAACTACAATGAAGAAGAAACTAGCTCCATTCATATGAATATATCTTAACAACCAACCATGATTTACATCACGCATTATTCTCTCGACCGAATCAAAAGCATAATCAATGTGAGCTGTGTAATTCATTGACAATACAATACCAGTCACAATCATTATAACTAATGTAATACCAGCTAATGAACCAAAGTTCCAAAAGTAATTCAGGTTTTTGGGTGTTGGATATTCATTCAATTCATGATTCATAAATGTAAATATTGGTAGTCTATAATCAATCCAATTGACTACAGGGTTTTTAAATTTTGGTTTAGACATATTTTAATAAGCTCCTAATAATCTTATCCTATTTTTATTAATGTATCTGACAAAAATGAGTATTGAGGTATCTCTAAGTTTGTTGGTGCTGGTCCTTTTCTAATTCTTCCAGAATGATCGTAATGTGAACCGTGACATGGGCAAAACCAACCTCCATATTCACCTTTAACGTCACCTGATTTTTGTCCAAGTGGAACACAACCTAGATGAGTACAAACTCCCACAAGTACAATATACTTTTCATTTTGAACACGTTCGTCATCTGTTTGAGGATCTCTTAATCCATCTAACAATTGATCCTTTGCTGAAGCTATTTCTTCTTTTGTACGATGTCTAATAAATACAGGTTTACCTCTCCATGTAACTGTGATGGCTTGACCTTCTTCTAATTGTTCTAAATCAACTTCTGTAGATGCTAATGCCAAAGTGTCTGCAGCTGGATTCATTTGGTTTATTAAAGGCCATACAAAAGAGGCTGCTCCAACAGCTCCTAGAGCGTAAGTAGAGATTTGTAAAAAATCTCTTTTATTTTTATCATCAGGGGTGTTTTTATTCGTCATTCTTCGAGATTACCTTATAATATATATATAACTCGTATAAAATTTTTTTCTAGTAAAAAATTTGTAATTTTTTAATTTTTATTCCCATTTAACATTTGGTGGTAAACTCATTAAAATTGCCTCAGGATTACCACCTGTATTGAGTCCAAAAATAGTACCTCTGTCATATAATAAATTAAACTCGACATACCTACCTCTTTTAACCAATTGAATATTTTTTTCTTTATCACTAAAATTTTTATCAACTCTTTCTTCAATAATTTTTGAAAATGAAGCTAAAAAAGTTTTACCTACGTCTTTGATAAAGTCGAAGTCTCTGTCCCATTTAAAGGTATTTAAGTAATCAAAAAAAATACCTCCTTCACCTCTCGCCTCATTTCTATGAGGAAGAAAAAAATAATCATCACACCATTTTTTATAGTTTTTATAAGATTCCTTATCATATTTATCGCACATAGATTTAAGTTCTTTATGAAAAAAAATTGCGGATTTTTTATCTGGCAACATTGGGGTAAGATCACACCCTCCTCCAAACCAAAATTTTCTATTTTCACCTAAACCTGTTACTAAAAACCTTGTGTTCATATGAGCTGCTGGTACAAAAGGATTATTCATATGTGCGACAACTGAAATGCCACTTGCCCAAAAATCACCTGTTTTTTCAGCACCTGGAATCTGACTTTTAAATTTATCTGAAAATTTTCCGTAGACTGTAGAAATATTTACGCCAACTTTCTCAAAAACATCACCTTTCATGATAGATATAACCCCTCCACCACCTCCATCTCTATCCCACTTCTTTTGTTTAAAAATTGGAAATTTTACCTCAGATATTTTCTCAAAATTATTATTTATTTTAAAATTGCACTCAATTTTTGCAAAATTATTACAAATTTGATCTCTTAAATTAACAAACCATTTTTCAGCTAAAGTTTTCTTCTTATCAATCTCTGTGTTCTGATTAATAGGAGGTTGATTTAGGATATTTTCTCTAAGCTTTTTTTTATTTATCATTATAAATGAACTTCTGTTTTTGAGATTATTTTACATATTTTCATTTTTTAAGCAAAAATCAAAACTATTCAAATACAAAACTTTCAATATTTAATTTTTTTAATATTGATATAGTATTTTCTTTATAGTGATAACTGAGACCTTTCTCAATTTCATTAGATATTTTCTTATGTTTCAGGTTCGAGATTAAATTTCTATTTTTTAAAAAAAAACTCATATATTCACTTGAGTATACTGGAGATTTAAATAATGAACAAAATCTGATAAAACGTATAATACGAAGATTATCTTCCAGGCACTTTTTCTTAAAATCACCAATGAAAATTATTTTTGAATTCTCTAAGTGTTCTAATCCATTATTAAAATCATATACTTTTTGGCTACTATCCATGTAAAGAGCATTGAAGGTTAAATCTCTTCTTAAACAGTCTTTCTTAATTGATTTCACATATCTTACTTTTGTGTATCTGCCATCTTGTTTAAAATCTTCGCGAAGTGATGTAAGGGTATATTCTTTGTTATTTAACTTTATGATTATAACTCCAAAATTAATATATGAGCTAATAAACTCAAATTCATTAGTTTTCAGAATATCAACTAATTCTAAAGGGTTGATGTCATAAACAAAGTCTAAATCATTTATATTTTTTTTTAAAAAAAAATCTCTTATAGCGCCGCCAACTATCCATATATTGAACTTATTTTTTTCCGCTAAGTCAAAAATTTTCAAAACATCATTATTTTTAATATGGCTAAATAAATTAATAGACTTTATTACAGTATTTTCCATTTATTTAATTAAATTTTCCCTTTTCAATTTTTCCATCAATAATTTTTGGTGGAGTATATTTAAGAGTTATATTATTATGAGGCTCAAAATATAAAAAAGAAAACATGATTGTTATTATAAAAAAAATAACACTTGTTAATAACCCAAAATAATTTGCATTTTTTATTTTAAGTCTTTTCAAAATTTTACTTAATAAATAAAAAATTACTGATGATCCAAGTAAACAAATTAAAATTATTATATATCGTTGCATGGAGGATATTCCCTTAAATTAAACCCTGCTGATAAAGTGACTAATAATCTAGCCGTTAAACCCCAAATATTTTCATTTTTATATTTTACTTTCCAAGTCATGTTCATCAATGAATTGTCAGGTGCTTTAATTCTAAAATGATTTATAGGGCTTAATAATTCTTCTGCATCAGCAATAAAAATTTTTTCTATTTCATTTAAATCAGGCTTTAATGTTTTTTCTAAAAATACATTATTGTTTAATTTTGAAATTATTGGTTTTACCTTATAACCTGTTCCCGTGTAAAAAAATGGTAATTCACCTAAAATTTCTAAATCAGTATTCTTTAAATTAATTTCTTCATGAGTTTCTCTTAATGCAGTTATTTTCAAATTACTATCAAAACTCTCTTTTTTTCCTCCTGGAAAAGCAATTTGACCTGAGTGCTTTCTAAGATTATTTTTCTTTTTAATTATAATTAATTGGTTTTTATTCTGAAGTTGATCTATCGAAAATATTATCATGACCGCTGCTAACATAAATTCTTTACTATCTCTTTCAACATCTCCAGCAATTTTACAATTTTCAATACACTGTTTAATTTGATTTAAAGAAAACATCATTCATTTAACATAAAATAAATTATTATTACTTGCACTATTATTATACTATGAGTTTAAATTAGAGTATGTATATTTATTTGCCTATTGCAGAACAACCAATCAATGCTTTTATTGTTTTAGGAATAGGTTGGCTAGTTGGAATAATCATGGGAATGGTTGGAATTGGAGGAGGTTTCCTATTAACCCCTCTAATGATATTTTTTGGAATTCCCTCACCTGTTGCAGTTGCTTCTGTTGCTAATCAATTAGTTGCGCCTTCAGTATCAGGAGTTCTTTCGCATTGGAAGAGCGGAAATGTAGATTTTAAAATGGGTACAATACTACTTGTCGGAGGTGTTATTGGCTCTTCAATTGGCGTATTAATTTTCAACATTTTGAATGCTATTGGACAATTAGATTTAGTTATAAAATTATCATATGTGATATTCTTAGCTATTATAGGTTCACTAATGTTTATAGAGTCTTTTAAACTTATCGTTCAAACTAAAAGAGGTAAACCTAATAGAGGCAAATTACATCAGCATAATTGGTTACATGGATTACCATTTAAGACAAGATTCAGAAAGTCAAAACTTTATATATCTATTATCCTACCTCTAATAATAGGAGTTATAGTTGGTATTTTAGCTGCATTAATGGGTATAGGTGGTGGATTCATTATTGTACCAGCAATGATTTATTTACTTGGAATGCCCACTTCATTAGTGATAGGAACCTCTTTATTCCAAATCATATTTGTCGCTGCCAACACTACAATTTTACAAGCCTCGCAAAATCAAACGGTTGATATCGTTCTAGCGCTCATATTACTAATTGGATCTGTAATAGGAGTACAAATAGGTTCTAAATTTTCAAACTTGATGAAAGGTGAACATTTAAGGCTGTTTCTTTCGTTTATAATTTTGTTAGTTGGTTTTAAATTAATTTTAGACCTTGTTACAATTCCATTAGATATTTTTTCAATTAGCGTAATTCAATGAGAACTTTAATCAAAAACATTCTCTTAATAATTATCATTGCTTTAAACTCTTTTACAGTTTTTGCTCAAGACAATTTAGTAACAGATTTATCAGAAAGTACAGTAGAAATTTCTTCAACATTTTCAGGTGCTGATATATTACTTTTTGGTGCTTACGACGGACAAAAAAATGATGACATAATCGTCGTGGTATCTGGTCAAAAAGGAAATATTAAAGTTGATAAAAAAGAAAAAAAATTCGGAATATGGATGATTACAGAAAGCATTAAATTCTCAAATGTCCCTAAATATTACTACATAGCCTCAAATAGAAAAATTGAAGAAATTACAAATAAAAGTGAGATTAAAAAAAGAAAATTAGATTTTAATAATTTTGAACTAAAGAACAATAAAATCGATTACAAAAATTTAGATAAAAAATGGTATGAAGCGCTAAAAAGAAATATGAAAAAAAAACAATTTTGGAAAACTGAGGAAAATTCAATTAAATTAAATAAAAATACCTTATTTAGAAAAACTCTTTCTCTACCTTCAAACGTTTCTACAGGAATGTATAATGTTAAAATATTACATTATAGAAAAGGTAACCTTATTTCTCAGGAGGAAAGCAAGATTAAAATTGATAAAACTGGAATAAGTGCAAACATTTATAATGTTGCTCAAAATTTTTCAGCTATTTATGGTATAATTGCTGTTATAGTGGCATTATTTTTTGGTTGGTTTACAAATTTTATTTTTAGAAGAATTTAATTATGAAAAACAAATCTAAATATAAAACGCACAAAAGAATTTTTTTAGTTGTCGCTGATAACACTTCCGAAATGCATCAAGCTTTATATTATGCAGCAAGAAGAGCTGCAACTGCAAATGGAGAGGTGGCTTTATTTAGATGTATTGAACCATTAGAAGGTCAATTATGGGGTGGAGTTAGCAATATCATGGAAAATGAAGCTGAACAAGAAAGCAAAAAATTACTTCTTGAGCTAAGTTCATACTGTGAAAACCTAGGAACAACTAAACCTAAAACTTATCTAAAAAAAGGGAATACTTCTGACGAATTAATAAAATTAATTAATACTGAAAAAAGAATTACTGTACTTGTCTTAGGAGCTTCTATAGAAACAGGTAATCCAGGGCCACTAATAAACTTTGTTATGAATGCAAGTTTTGAAAGTCGAGTCCCAATTACTATAGTTCCTGGAAATTTGACTGATGAACAAATTGACGATCTAATTTAAAAAAAAGTTGATTTTATTTCACTTCAGTTTATCAAGTAATTATGAGAAAAATTTTTCAACTAAACATTAAATTATTAACAATTATATTATTTACAATTATGTCTACAAAAACAGTTAAAGCCTCAAAATCAAATTTTATTACTCTAAAAACTTCTAAAGGTTCAATAATAATAAGAACCTTACCAAAAATAGCACCCAATCATGTAAAGAGGATAAAAGAACTTGTCTCATCTGGATTTTATAACGGAATTATTTTTCATAGAGTTATAGAGGGTTTCATGGCGCAAACAGGTGACCCACTTGGAAATGGAACAGGCGGATCCGGTAAAAATTTAAAAGCTGAATTCTCTGACTATGAATATAAATACGGTACTGTTGGCATGGCAAGATCAATGAACCCAGATAGTGGAGATAGTCAATTTTTTATTTGTTTTGATGGCTGTGGTCATTTAACGGGTCAATATACTGTTTGGGGACAAATTGAAACTGGAATGGAAGTGGTCGAAAAAATTGAGATTGGGGAACCTCCTTCTAATCCAGATCAAATAATTGAAGCTTTTGTTGGTAAAAAGAAAACTAAATAGTTACAACTCTAATTGAATTCGTAGTGCCCTCTATCCCAAACGGCATGCCTGCTACTACAATTATATTCTCATTAACCTTTGCTAGTTTATTTATTTTTATTGTTTGTCTAGCCTCTTTAATTGCTGCTTCATATCCTTGAACTTTACTAAGAAATGATCTTGCACCCCATAATAGAGATAGTTTTCTTCTAACTATATTTTCAGGTGTCATTACGATCAAAAGTAAGTCAGGTCGCTCTCTACTAATTCTAAAAGCAGTTTTTCCAGAGGCCGTAAAAGCTACAATAGCTTTTGCATTAACTGTTTCTGCTAAATTTACGGCTGCATTTGAAACAGCATGATATATTGAGTTTTCCTTTTTTAAAGCTCTTGGAGAATCATGTGGGTGTAACTTAATATGCATTTCAGTTGCTTCTAAAATGTTTGACATGGTATTTACTGAGTCGACAGGATATTGACCAACAGCAGTTTCTGCAGATAGCATAACTGCATCTGCCCCATCAAAAACTGCAGTTGCCACATCTGAAGCTTCGGCTCTAGTTGGAACTGGAGTATTAATCATTGATTCAAGCATTTGAGTTGCAACAATCACTGGTTTACCTAAAACTCTACAAGCCATTATTATATTTTTTTGGATGCCTGGTACATTAGAAGGTGGCAATTCTACACCTAAATCACCTCTTGCTACCATAATACCATCTGACAATTCAATTATTTGATCTAAATCATTTAGCGCGGAAGGTTTCTCAATTTTGGAGATAAGTGGTTTTTTATTTTTAATAATTTTTTTTACATACTTTACATCATCAACTTTTTGAACAAAAGACAAAGCTATCCAATCTATTTCATTTTCTAAAATAAAAGTTAAATCATTTCTATCTTTTGCAGTTATAGGTTTTGTATCTAAAATTAAGTTTGGAAGGTTTACACCTTTATTGCTAGAAAGGTTGCCACCTACTAAAACTTTTGTTTTTAATATATCTTTTTTTTTGGATAATACTTTTAATTTTATTTTACCATCATCAATTAATATTATGGAGTTTATTTTAATAGATTTATAAATTTCATTGTGTCCTAAGTAAGCTCTTTTTCTTGAACCAATGTTTTTGTCTTGATCTAATATAAATAGATCATTTACTTTTAATTTAACGTTATCTTCAACTTTACCAATTCTAAATTTAGGACCTTGTAAATCTGCTAAAATGCCAAGTTGTAATTTTAACTTAGTTTCTATACGACGTATTATATTTATTGTGCTTAGATGATCTTCATGTGAACCATGGCTAAAGTTTAATCTAAAAACATTAACACCAGCAAAAATAAGTTTTTTTATTTTGTTTTCTGTATTTGATGATGGACCAAGCGTTGCAACTATTTTTGTGGATCTTAAAAATTGAGTATTCTTCATAATGACTGTATAACACATAAAAACATTACAAAAAAATTAATTATTTGTATTTTCGGCAAGTAAATTGCAATTGCTTCACAACGGAGTAAAATATGGCACAAATAATACCTTTTCCATTTCATAAAATTAAAAATAAAAATAATCATTTTACCGAAAAACATATTTTACATATGATTAAAAATATTAGAGAGAATTATCCCCCTTCACTTTGGAACACGATTTACCAACTGTCAAAAAAAGGACATTTAAATGAATATTTAAATGCTGACGGAGACGCAAAAAAAACTCAATAAATCGTAATTATTTTATTATTTTAGAAATCAAAATTTTAGAATATATTTTAATACTGTGACTTTATATAAATATCCAATCTTATACTCTTTTAGACGTTGTCCTTATGCTATGAGAGCTCGCTTCTCTATAAGGTTGTCAGGAATAAAAGTAGAATTAAGAGAAATATTATTAAAAAAAAAACCTGAAGAATTCCTTAATGCTTCAATTGATGGAACAGTGCCTATATTAGTTATTTCTAATGAAATAATTATTCAGGAAAGCTTAGATATAGTAAATTGGTCTTTAAAATCCAAAGAGAATGGAGTTTTTGAATTACATGATCCTGAAAACCTTTTATCGTTTTGCGATAATGACTTTAAAATGAATCTAGATCGTTATAAATATCCAACAAGATATGAAGGAATTAATCCTATTCATCACAGAAACGAAAATGTTAAATATCTAACTCTATTAAATAGTAAATTAAAATATTCAAAATTTCTTTCAAGTGATGAACTTAACTATTTAGATTATTGCATATTCCCATTCGTAAGACAGTTTCGTAATGTAGATCATATATGGTTTGAAAATTTAAATTTATCTCAACTTAATTATTGGTATTCATTTATTGTAGAAAGTCTTGAATTTAATGATATTATGAAAAAATATAAAGTGTGGGAATCTTCTGATTCTCCTCTTATAACAAATTTTATAACTTAAGGAATGATATGAAAGAAGCGTTTATATGCGAAGGTATTAGAACTCCAATAGGAAGATTTGGTGGAGTATTATCCACAATCAGAACTGATGATTTAGCTGCATTACCATTAAAAAAATTGAAAGATGATTTGAAAGATGTTGACTGGGAAAGTATAGATGAGATTTTTTTTGGGAATGCAAATCAAGCAGGTGAAGATAATAGAAATATTGCTAGGATGGCTTTGTTACTTGCTGATTTTCCTGAAAGTATACCAGGCATAACATTGAATAGATTATGTGCATCGGGCATGGAAGCTGTGATAGCTGGTGCAAGAATGATTAAAGCTGAAGAAGGAGATTTTATAATAGCAGGTGGTGCAGAAAGCATGAGTAGAGCTCCTTTTGTAATGCCAAAAGCGGATTCTGCATTTTCTAGGAATGCTGAAATATATGATACAACAATTGGGTGGAGGTTTGTAAATCCTAAAATGAAGTCAAATTATGGTATAGATTCTATGCCAGAGACAGCTGAAAATGTGGCTGAAAAATTTCAAATCACAAGACAAGATCAAGATTTATTTGCCTACAGAAGTCAAATTAAAGCAGCTAATTCAATCGAAAATGGTAGAATTTCTAAAGAAATTTTAACTGTAACTATAAAACAAAAAAGAAAAGACGATTTAATAGTTGATAAAGATGAACACCCTAGAAAAACTGATTTAGAAAAGCTTTCAAAATTATCAACTCCTTTTAAAAATGATGGTTCGGTAACAGCTGGTAATTCTAGTGGAGTTAATGACGGCGCAGCTGCTTTAATAATTGCAAGCGAGGATGCTATAAAAAAAAATAATTTAAAACCTATAGCTAGAATAGTTAATGCTGCAAGCTCAGGTGTTGAACCTAGAATTATGGGAATGGGGCCTGTTTCAGCAACCGAAAAAGTTTTAAAGAAATCAAATATTAAATTGAATCAAATTGACACCGTTGAAATTAATGAAGCATTTGCAGCACAAGTTCTAGCATGCACAAGAGAATTAGGAATACAAGACGACGATCCAAGAATTAATCCAAATGGAGGTGCTATTGCCTTTGGTCATCCTTTAGGAATGTCAGGAACAAGATTAGTTTTGTCAGCGTCTAAACAATTAGAGTCAAATAATTTAAAATATGCTTTATGCACTATGTGTGTTGGTGTTGGTCAAGGATCCGCAGTCATTCTTGAAAAAGTTTAATTTCTAAATTATTGCTTGCCTATCAAACGATGTCGATTTGAATAATATATATATTTTATCATCTTTTTTGATTTTAAGCTTTTCAAGTTGATATTTTGTTATTCTAATTAATAGCAATTGAAAATCTTGAGAATTTCCAATCTTTATTATTAATTCAGAAAAAGCTGTATCATCTTCTCCTTTAATTTTTTCAACATTACCAAACAACTGATTTTCAGTGATACTATCTGAATTAATATTTTTACTTATTAGAATATCTCTAGCCCTAATTCTAACTCTTATCTTTTCTCCAATTTTTTTAAAGTCACCAGGCAAAACAATTTCAAAACCACTTATTAAAATTTTAGTTATATTTAGAGATGAATTTTTTTCAAAAATTACACCTTCCAAAATTGAACTACTTTCAAATTTACCAAAGATATTTGTAAATTCCTTTTCTAAAAAAATTTGTGATAATTTTCCACAAGTAACTATTTTTCCTTCTTCTAGGATAATGACATTATCTGAAATTTGAGCTATCTCCTCTACTGAATGAGAGATTATCAAAATTGGAATTTCATATTTTTTATTAATTTCTTTTAATAATGAAAGAACAGTAGCTTTATTTTTAATGTCCAAAGATGACATTGGTTCATCTAGAATTATAAAGTCTGATTTAATAGCTAATGTCCTACATAAGTTTACCAATTGCTTTTGACCGCCAGACAATTGATCAGGAAATTTATTTAAAAATTCTTTTATACCCAAAGACTGAATTATATGCTCTAAATCAAGACTTTCAGAATTTGTTTTTTTAATTTTTGATTTTTTTAAAGCAAATGAAATATTTTCCTTAACATTCATGTGAGGAATTAACCTTGTATCTTGAAACATTACAGAGATTGGTCTTAAATTTATTTTTGATGGGATATGAAAATCAAAAACATTCCCATTGATATTAACTATACTTTTTAATTGTCTATTAAAGCCTGAAATTGAGTCAACTATAGTTGATTTTCCAGATCCTATATGACCAAGTAAAGTTGTAATTCCACTATCAAACTCATGTTTAAAATCGAATGACAATGCAGAAAAATTTCCATTTATTTCAACATTTATAGACTTCACGATTTTAGTCCAATAGCATTTTTATTATTAATAAAATATATGACAAACAATACAAAGGTAGAAAATAAAATCAGAAATAATGATAAAACATGTGCATTTTGATAACTTAGCTGTTCAACATTATCATAAATTGAAATAGATAAAACTCTTGTTTGCCCATCTATATTTCCACCTACCATAAGTACAATTCCAAATTCTCCGATAGTATGTGCAAAAGATAAGATAAAAGAAGTAAGAAAACCTTTCTTACACATAGGTAATAAAATCTCAAAAAAGATACTTGATTTACTACAACCCATATTTGTGCATGCTTGAATTAATCGCTTGTCTACTTTTTCAATTGAGTTTTGTAGGGGTTGTATCCAAAATGGTAGAGAATAAATAATTGAAGCTAATACCAAACCCTGAAAAGTAAAAGCTAATTGTTCACCAGTTAATAAAATAAAAAACTTCCCTAAAATTGTATCAGGATTAAAAAAAACTAAAAGATAAAAACCAATTACTGTTGAAGGTAAAACTAAAGGCAAAGTAAAAATACTTTCAAGAAGAGTATTAAATTTATTTTTTTTATAAGCTAGTAAAAGAGCTAAAGGTGTTCCAATTAAAAATAAAAAAAAGCAAGTAATTAAAGATAGTTTAAGTGTTAAAATTATAGCTGGTAATTCAGCTGTTAGAATTTCAAATACAGTCATGATAATTATTTTTTAATTTATTGTGGCTTTCAATCCATTTTTTTTCAACTATAATTCTGATATTGGAGGTAAATATGCCATATTTAAAAACATCAGATGGAATAAATTTATATTATGAAAAAACTGGATCGGGTATACCTGTAATTTTTGTTCATGAATTCGCTGGTGATCATAGAAGTTGGGAGCCACAGGTAAATTTTTTTTCAAGAAACTTTACTTGTATAACTTATTCAGCTCGCGGATATACACCATCAGATGTACCTAATGATATCAATATGTATAGTCAAGAAAGAGCATGGCAAGACATTAGAGATATAGTAGAAGGTCTAGATCTTAAAAAAGCTCATATAGTTGGTTTATCAATGGGTGGATTTGCAACACTTCATTTTGGTATCAACTGTCCTAATCTAGCTTTAAGTCTTTGTATTGCCGGTTGTGGATATGGTGCAAAGCCAAAAAATAGTCAAAATGATGAAGGTTTTTCCATAGTCTCAGAAAATACAGCAAAGGATATTTTGAACAGAGGAATGAAAATTGTGGGATCAGAATATGCACTTGGACCTTCAAGGGTTCAATTTCAAAATAAAGACTATAATGGCTGGAAAAAATTTAATGATATGTTAATTGCTCATGACCAAACAGGTTCAGCAAACACACTTTTGGGTGTTCAAAGTAAACGCCCAAATTTATATGATCTAACTGATGAAATTGCGAAAATTGAAATTCCAACTTTAATTATTAATGGTGATGAAGATGACATGTGCATAGAAGTTGGAGTTTACTTAAAAAGAACTATTTCAACTTCTGGACTTTTTGTTGTTCCAAAAACAGGCCATACTATTAATCTTGAAGAGCCTGCTTTATTTAATCAACAATTAGCTAGCTTCTATCAATCAATTGAAAATAAATCTTGGAAAAAAAGAGATGATAGAGCTGAAATAATAATTAATTAATCTCTAAAATTTACATATTGTAATGGAAATTTAATTGACATATTTTTTACCAGTTGAATAGTAGATTGTAGATCGTCTCTTTTTTTCCCAGAAATTCTTAGTTCATCACCTTGAATAGATGCTTGTACTTTCGTTTTAGAGCTTTTGATCTCTTTAATGATTTTTTGAGCAATTTCTCTCTCTATTCCCTGCTTTACAATAACTTTTTGCCTAATTGTATTCCCAGACGAAGCTTCCGCTTTTTGAAACTCTAGACAATTAGTATCAATTCCTTTTCTAGTTAAATGAGTTATTAACAATTCTTCCATTTGTTTTCTTTTTAATTCATCATCAGCATTTATAGTAATTTCATCTCCGTTTCTTTCAATTCGACAAGAACTACCTTTAAAATCATATCTGGTGGTGATTTCTTTGGTGACACCATCTACACCATTATCAACAGAAGGTGAATCAACTTTACTAACTATATCAAAACTTGGCATAAGTAACTCCTTGAAATATAATTAATATTAAGATAAATGATTATTAAGATAAAATAACTAATTATTTTTTAAAATGTATATTGCACTTAAATTTTTCTTACTTTTAATTTTAATTTTTTCATTTATTTTCTTTTATTCGATTATTGGACTGTTTGCACTAATTCCTTTTTGGATTATATGTGGTTTAATTGACGTCTCACGACACAAAACAATGGAATTAAAATTAATAAAAGAATACTTCATTGGTAAAGGTATCTTAACATTTCTAATATCTCCTCTAAATTTATTTGCTGACTTAATTTCTCATAGGAATCTCCATTCTTTCAAAATTGAAAATTTTCCTGATGAATTTCAAAATGAAATTAACACAGTTAAAAAACTATTTGATCAAAATAAAAAGAAAATTGAAGAAAGATTTAGTCAAAGTGAGGATAACAGAACAATGTTATTTTATAAATGGTATGGAAAAAATTTAGATGAAAGTATCAATGATTTTACAAAAGATTTTAAATACATAAAAACTATAGGTGTCTCTTTATTTAGAGAAAAAACATCAACTTCAAGACATTTTGGACCATTAAGATTGACCTATAGATTACTATACAATTTTAACAAAGTTAAAAAAAATGGATCTTATATTGAAGCTGATGGCACAATAAATATTTGGAAAAATGACCCTTTATTTATTTTTGATGATACTTTAATTCATCAAA
Organism: uncultured SAR116 cluster alpha proteobacterium; assembly: GCA_902630555.1. Taxonomy (GTDB): domain Bacteria; phylum Pseudomonadota; class Alphaproteobacteria; order Puniceispirillales; family Marisalimonadaceae; genus TMED54. Next base: position 3,585 of record CACOVB010000001.1, on the reverse strand, counting down.
GTTTTAATCAAGAGGATAATCTGAGATATTGCGCTTTTATTGATATTGTAAGACCAAGCTACTCAAACTTAATTATAATGACATTATTAAATTCTGTAGGTTTCCTTTTAAAAAAATCTCGAGGTATTTTTTATAAAAACTGGAAAATGATATAAACTAAGGTACAAGTATCTGCCTAACAACTTTACCAGAATCTAATTTATCAAAACCCTCATTTAATTGATCAAAGCCTATTTTGTCATCAATCAATTTCTCCACCGGTAATCTACCTTGCTTAAATAAATTTAAAAACCTAGGCACATCTCTAACAGGTACACATGACCCCATATAACTTCCTAAGATTGATTTTTCTTGAGCTACTAAATCACTATGATTAAAACTGAATTGAGTATTTACCGGAGTTAATCCAGCTGTTACGACTGCACCACCATATCTAATTATTTTATAAGCAGAATCCATTGCAGACATAACACCTGCAAGATCAATTGCAAAATCAACTCCTCCATTCGTTATATCTAATACTTCTTCAACAAAATTTTCGTTTTGCGGGTTCATACAATGAGTTGCACCTAATTCTTTTGCTTTAGAAAATTTTGTTTCATCAATATCTATTCCTATAATCGTTTCTGCTCCACCAAGCTTTGCACCCATTATTCCATTCAAACCAACTCCACCTAATCCCAATATTGCAACGGAATCTCCACTTCTTATTCTAGCTGTGTTTATTACAGCTCCTACTCCGGTCATTACAGCACAACCAAATAATGCAGCATCATCTAAAGAGATTGACTTTTCAATTACCACAACAGACCCTCTATCAACTACCGCATACTCAGACATACAAGAAATACCAGTGTGATGATTTAATCTCTCACCATCTAAAGATTTTAATCTACTTCCTCCAGACATCAATTCACCTTTTCCTTTTGTAGCTGCTGCTAATTCACAAACCTGTGGCCTTCCCTCAAGGCACCTTCTACATCTTCCACAACTAGGTGAAAATTGAAACACAACATGATCACCAACTTTAATATCGTTGATTGCATTTCCAGTTTCTACGACTTCTCCTGATCCTTCATGACCAATCACAAGTGGAAGTGGCATTATTCTAGAACCATTTATTACAGATAAATCAGAATGACAAAGACCTGCGCCTTTTACTTTAACTAAAACTTCATTATCTCTTGGATTATCAATTGAAATATCTTCAATAGACAAAGGCTTACTATTTGCAAATGGTTTTTCACAGTCATTTTTTCTAATTACTGCAGCCTTACATTTAATTGTCATAATTACCTCTTTATTTAATTAATTTTCACAGGGTGACCATGTGGAGTACTTAAAAAAGCGTCTTTCCATTTTTGTTTAATAATATTTAAGTTAGATTGATCCACAATATCTTTTTTGATTATTAAGTTTTCTAACGCCTTTATCCATGAAAAAAAATAATCATCGCTACCATTTTGTTTTTCAGTATTATCTATCTTAATTTGATCAGCTAGTGCTTTTGAAAACTCACTCCATTCAAAAACTTTATTTTCAGATAAAGATACCGTTATAGCAAAAATTTGCCCATGCCATGGTTTTTCAAATGATTTAAAGTCAAAATTATTTTGATTTATCATATTAAATAGCTTTCCCACAAATCAATACAAATAGAATCTTTTTGATTACCATCTTTATCGCCCCATAATTCAGTAGATGAAAATTCAACGGTGTAAAGGTGTTCTGGTGAATCTCCTAAATCATGAGCACTGGCATCTGGTAAAACATGACCTTTGTGATGTAGAATAACTTTTCCTTTTTTTCCTCTGGCATAAATAGGCAATCTTGTATGTCCTCCAATTGTATTTTTGTTAGGACTGTAATTTATTGTTCTTACCTCTTGACCAACATTAAACTTTGGAGAATGGAGTACCTTTCTTGCTGAAGGACCACCTCTACCTAAGGTGATCGCAACATCTTTTGCTTTTAAAACGTCCTGATGCTCATCTGTAACTTGGCTAACTTCTAAATTATCTTCTTTTGCCTTTTTTGTGATTTCAATTAAATCATTTTTGTTTATTAATCCTCTTTCGACCAAAAGGTTAATTAATGCTGAAGACCATTTTTCATAATAATCAAATTTTGCATAATCTTTTGGAGGAAGTGATTCTCTAAAAAATCTACTTTTATCTATACTCCACTTTCCAACCGAAGCAGATGCAACTGTTATAGCAAAAGCTTTTGCATGCCAATCTGTTTTAAATACAGGTTCATCATCAACAACCTTGCCATCAATTTTTTTTAATGGTATCGGGCCATCCCCAAATCTTCCTCCCATATCATGTATTCTAGTCACTTTGGCATCTCCGGTAATCCAGTTCCAATCATTGAGTTACGAGTAACAAGACTTTCAAGTTCATTTTCAGATAAGTGTTCTGTTCCAACTGGTCTCATTGGCAAAACTAAATATCTCATTTCTGAAGTTGAATCCCAGACTTTTATTTGTGTATTTAAATCTAATTCTAAACCAAATTCTTGTAAAACCTTTCTAGGCTCTCTTACTGTTCTAGATCTATACTCATCAGACTTATACCATGTTGGTGGAATACCCAATACAGGCCATGGATAACAACTACATAATGTGCAAACCACAACGTTATGAACCTCAGGTGTGTTTTCAACAACAACCATGTGTTCTCCTTGTCTTCCTGTATAACTAAGTTCTTCGATTGCTTTAGTAGCATTTTCTAAAAGCCTTTTTTTATAGTCTGGATCAACCCAAGCCTTTGCAACTACTTTAGCTCCGTTTCTTGGTCCAATCTTATTTTCATAAGTATCGATTAATTCATTAACTGTATCAGAGTTTATAATGCCTTTATTTAACAAAAGTGTTTCAATAGCTTTTACTCTTAATTCTGGTTCTTCGGGTAATAAGCTATGATCATGATGGTGGTGGTGGTGATCATCGTGATTATGTTCTACATTTTTTTTATCAGACATGATTATGGCTCCAAAACAATTCTTCCATCTACATCTCCATTTCTAAGTTTTTTCATAGCATCATTTGCTGTATTAAGATCCTGTTTAGTAACTTTAATTAATTCTACATTTTTTGAATTTATTAATTCAACTAATTCTTTGAGCTCTCTCAATTCTCCAACATAAGAACCTTTAATGTTGATTGATCTCATAGGAATAAGTGGTAATGAAATTGACAAAGAACCACCATATAATCCTACAATTACAATTGTTCCACCTTTTTTGACAATTGATAAAGCTAAATTTGCAGTTTTTTCATTTCCAACAAAATCTATTACTCCAGCAATTTTTCCGTTAAAATCATTTAAGTTTTCAAGCATTTCTTCTGGAGAAAAACAATGTTTAGCTCCATTACTTCTAGCATTTTCTCTTTTAACTGGATCTGTATCTACAACTATTATTTTTGCACCATGAATATGTGGTAATAGTAATATACCATTTGTTCCTACACCACCAGCTCCTATCAAAACTATAAATTCATCATCTGTAGTTTTTGGAATTTTTTTTAAGGCGCTGTATGATGTTAGTCCAGAACATGCATAAGGCGCTGCCTGAGCAGGA